>NZ_JBVVOT010000002.1:0-523588 GCF_055807455.1 Bradyrhizobium sp. Kon58 | reverse complement strand
CGCTGGTAAGCTCGACGGGTGCGGATCTGAGCGTCACCGGCAAGGCCGACCTGCTCAAGGCTCTCGGCCTGACCACGTCGACCGGTGCGGGTAATGCCACCGTGAACGTCAACCGGACCACGAGCGCGGCTTCGCTGGGTGCGGAGATCGCGGACGGTTCGTCGCTGAACGTCGACGGTCATGTCATCACCTTCAAGAACGCGCCGGTTCCGGGCTCGACCGGTGCTCCGAGCGTTCCGAGCGGTTATGGTGTGAACGGTGCGGTCGTCACCGACGGCAACGGCAACTCGACGGTCTATCTGCAGGCCGGCACGGTCAACGACGTGCTGAAGGCGATCGACCTTGCCACTGGTGTGCAGACCGCGTCGATCAATGCCAGCGGCGTTGCGGCGCTTACGACCGCCACCGGCCAATCGAACTCGTCGATCAATACGTCCGGTCAGCTCAAGCTCTCGACCGGCATCAACGCCGACCTGACCATCACCGGCAGCGGCAACGTGCTCAACGTGCTTGGCCTCGCCGGCAACACCGGTAATGCGACGGCGTTCACCGCGGCGCGCACCTCGGGCATCGGCGGCATTGCCGGCAAGACCTTGACCTTCTCCGCCTTCAACGGCGGCACGGCGGTCAACGTCACCTTCGGCGACGGCACCAACGGCACGGTCAAGACGCTCGATCAGCTCAACACGCAGCTTCTGGCCAACAACCTGGCTGCAACGATCGACGCCAACGGCCGGCTGACCATCACCGCGTCCAACGACTATGCGTCCTCGACGCTCGGTTCGACGACGGCGGGCGGCGGAATCGGCGGCACGCTGACTTCGGCGCTGACCTTCTCGACGGCTTCCAGCCCCGTCCAGGATGCGGTTGCACAGACGGCCCGTGCGAACCTGGTGTCTCAGTACAACAACATCCTGAACCAGATCGACACGACTTCGCAGGACTCCTCGTTCAACGGCGTCAACCTGCTGAACGGTGATCAGCTCAAGCTGGTGTTCGACGAGACCGGCAAGTCGAGCCTCAACATCACCGGCGTGACCTACAACTCCAAGGGTCTGGGCCTCGCTGCCTTGACCGTCGGTGTCGACTTCATCGACAACGCCGCGTCCAACCGCGTGCTGACCAACCTGAACGCCGCGTCGAGCACGCTGCGCTCGGAAGCCTCGGCGCTCGGTTCGAACCTCTCGGTGGTGCAGGTGCGTCAGGACTTCAACAAGAACCTGATCAACGTGCTGCAGACCGGTTCTTCGAACCTGACGCTGTCCGATACCAACGTCGAGGCGGCCAACAGCCAGGCGCTGTCGACCCGCCAGTCGATCGCGGTCTCCGCGCTGTCGCTGGCCAACACTTCGCAGCAGAGCGTGCTCCAGCTACTCCGCTAAGTAGCTGGTATCATTAAATAAAATAAGAGCGGCGGGGTCATTTGCCCCGCCGCTTTTTTGCGTCCGGAGGCGGGCAGGGACGTTCACCGGCCATTAACCCTATCCCTTAAACCGGCGTTAACCATACTTTAAAGGACAGCCTCTAAGACTGGACAAAAGCCCGCTTTCAAGACCGCGCGGCCGATTCGTACCCGGTTCAAGAGGAAGACTCGCCAATGTCCAACATCGTTCTCTCGGCGTCCGTTCGCCAGAACCTGTTGTCGCTGCAGTCGACGGCCGACTTGCTGGCCACGACGCAGGAGCGGCTGTCGACCGGTAAGAAGGTCAACACAGCGCTCGACAATCCCACCAACTTCTTCACGGCCCAGGGGTTGGACAACCGGGCGAGCGACATCGGCAACCTGCTGGATGGCATCAACAACGGTGTGCAGGTGCTCCAGGCCGCCAACACCGGCATCACCTCGCTGCAGAAGCTGATCGACAGCGCCAAGTCGATCGCCAACCAGGCGCTCCAGACCACGGTCGGCTATTCTACGAAATCGAACGTCTCCACCACGATTCCGGGTGCGACACCCGCCGACCTCCGCGGCACGACCTCCTATGCGAGCGCGACCGCCAAGAGCAACGTGCTCTATACCGGCGCAGCCGGTGGCGTAACCCCGGTCACGGGAACCGCCGCGCTCGGCGCCTCGCTGGGCTCGAACGCCGGCACGAATGTCGGGTTTGCCGCGACCGCGGCCGACGGCACGACGGCACTATCCGGTGCCACCACGCTGGTCGGCACCACGACATCCACCACCTTCGGCGCGCCGCCCGCGGACGGCGACACCATCACGGTCAACGGCAAGACCATCACCTTCCGCACTGGTATCGCCCCGACGACGCAGCCGACCGGCTGGGGCCTCAACCCCAGCGGGCACATCGCAACGGATGGTAACGGCAATTCGATCGTCTACGAGGGAACGCCGGCTGCGCCCGGCGCAACTATCAACGACGTCCTCAGCGCGATCGACCTCGCCAGCGGCGTCAAGACCGCGGCAATCAGTGCAGGCGCGGCAACCATTACGGTCAGCGGCTCGAGCGGTCCGATCGGCACGCTGCAGGTGGCATCGTCCGTCACGGGCGGCCAAGTCACGCTGAAGAGCTCGACCGGCGCCGATCTGAGCGTGACCGGCAAGGCCGACTTCCTCAACAAGCTCGGTCTGACCGCGGCGACTGGCGCGGGCAATGCGAGCGTGACCGCGGACCGATCGACCACCGCGGGCTCGCTCGGTTCGCTCGTTCAGGACGGCTCGACGCTGAACATCGACGGCCACACCATCACTTTCAAGAACGCCCAGTCGCCCCAATCGGCATTGAGCGTGACCTCCGGCGGCGTCAACGGCAACATCGTCACCGACGGCAACGGCAATTCGACCGTCTACCTCCAGAGCGCAACGCTCTCCGATCTGCTCAACTCGATCGACCTTGCCACCGGCGTCAAGACCGCCAGCATCTTCAACGGCTCGGCGACGCTGTCGACCACCGCGGGCCAGATCCCCTCGTCGGTCAACAGCAGCGGTCAGCTTGCGCTCTCCACCGGCATCAACGCCGACCTGTCGATCACCGGCACAGGCAATGCGCTCAACGCGTTCGGTCTCAGCGGCAATACCGGAACGGCGACCGCTTTCGCCGCGGCGCGCAACTCCGGTGTTGGTGGCGTCGCCGGCAAGACGCTGACCTTCACCTCCTTCAACGGCGGCACGCCGGTCAATGTCACCTTCGGCGACGGCACCAACGGCACCGTCAAGACGCTCGACCAGCTCAATGTGCAGCTTCAGGCCAACCACCTGACGGCGACGATCGACGCCAATGGCGTGCTGACGGTCACCACCGTCAACGAGTACGCATCCTCGACCCTCGGCTCGAGTACCGCCGGCGGTACGGTCGGCGGGACGCTCACCGGCGTGCTGGCCTTTACCACCGCGCAGCCACCGATTCAGGATCCCGTCGCGCAGACCGCGCGCTCCGGCCTGGTCAGTCAGTTCAACAACATCCTGGCGCAGATCGACACGACCTCGCAGGACTCGTCCTTCAACGGCGTCAACCTGCTCAACGGCGACACGCTGAAGCTGGTCTTCAACGAGAACGGCAGCTCGACGCTCGGCATCAACGGCGTCGTGTTCAACGCGGCCGGCCTCGGTCTCAGCAATCTCGTTCCGGGCACGGACTTCATCGACAACGGTGCCACCAACAAGGTGCTGGCCAGCCTGAATGCCGCCTCGAGCACGTTGCGCTCCGAGGGTTCTTCGCTCGGTTCGAATCTGTCGATCGTGCAGGTGCGTCAGGACTTCTCCAAGAACCTGATCAACGTTCTGCAGACCGGCTCGGCCAACCTGACGCTGGCCGACACCAACGAGGAAGCGGCGAACAGCCAGGCGCTGTCGACCCGCCAGTCGATCGCGGTGTCCGCGCTGTCGCTGGCCAACCAGTCGCAACAGAGCGTGTTGCAGCTGCTCCGCTAATTTCGCGGCGCAAGATCACTCATCGATTTCGCGGCGGGGCTAACGCTCCGCCGTTCATTTTACGGAGATCGCTAAGGCAGGATTAGCTGAGATCGACGCGCACCACGCGTGACGTGTTTACAGCGTGCACATGCGCGTCTAGCTTCACGATGACGAAGAACTCCGAGACCCGTAATAATCCGGAGTGCTTCCAAGCACACATGTAAGCAAATCTTAAGCGGTGCTGCCTAGGGTCAGGAAAGAATTCCTTAAGCGCGTTCAACGCGCTAGGTAACCTCCAGGGTGTGATTGATGTCGAATTCCGCTGCCTCGGCCTACGCGCGTGTTGCAACGACCACCGCATCTCCTCGCGACATCGAAGCGCAGACCCTGCTCAAGGCCGCGAACAAGCTTCAGGATGCGATCAACAGCGCCGAGCCGTTCAGCGAGCAGACCACGCAGGCCCTGATGTTCAATCGCAAGCTCTGGACGATTTTCCTGAGCGAGGCCATGCGCGAGAACAATCCGCAGCCGATCGACGTCCGGCAGAAGATCGCCAACATCAGCGTGTTCGTGCTGAGCCAGACCGCCGCGCTGCAGATGAGCCCGCAGTTCGATCATTTCCGTCCGCTGATCGAGATCAACCGCAATATCGCCGCTGGTCTGTCCGGCCGTCCGTGATCGAGCACGGCTCGTTCCGCCTCGGCAACACCAAATTCATGCTGACGGATAACGGCAAGACGCAGATCAGGAACGTCGTCACCGGTCCCGCGACCGGTTCGAGCGATCTCGATGTTGCCGTTGCGAGGCTCGACGCCCGATTATCAGGCGCTGCGGTCCGTGCTGGCCGGACGCGAGGGCTCGGATTTCAAATCCTGCGCATGGAAATAGGCCCGCCGGCGCAGCATTGCTTCGTCGGGGAACTGGTTGACCACCGCGTCGGTCCTGTCGTTGACGACCTGGAAGACGAACGACGCCGCCGCCTGGTCGAACACGACCTGGCGTGAGACGTTCTCGTTGCTTCGCAAATCATTGCGTGCAGGCGCGCTCGCCTCGCCAGCGGCCACTGTCTGGCTCACGGGCAGATCGGTTTGCACGGCCTCGTTCGCCGCCGCATTGGACGTCGTTACGATTTGCACGGCGACCGGTATCCCCACCGGCCTGATGCTGAAATCTGTACTCATGGCAGCCTCCTGGTTGCCTCACGTGAGTCAAATCCCAACCCCTCTCAATACGCAACCATGGAACACCAGGATTGAACACCCGGTAAGGAAACGTGCCTAACCGCGCGACGATGTTGCCGCGCGGTTTTTCATAAAATTGTCGTTTGTTATTGCGCGCGCTCAGAGCGAGCGGCTGACCGCGAGCGGCGTGATGTGGCGTGGGCCCGGCGTGGCGCGGCGTCCCGCGGCCGTGTAGGTGTTCGGAACGTTGCGCTTCTGGATCTCGGCGTTGACGCCGCGCACGACGCTCTCCGACACCGCGTGAGCGGTTGCGAGCACGGTGAGGTTGACCTGAAGCATCGCGCGGAATGCATCGTGGTGCCGATGCAGCGTCGAGAGCAGCTCGGGCGCGGATTTGGCGAGCTGCGCCTGGTTCGCCTTCAACTGGGTGACGGCGCCGACATAGTTTCGCGACAGCTCCTGCTTCTTGCTCTCGAGGGTCATCGCCTCGCGGACCTGGCCGGCACGTACCAGCTCGGTCTCGCGCTCGATCAGACCGAGCAGGGCACTCATCGCATCCATCAACTGCTCGGCGATCTTGCGCGCCTCGGCGCTGCCGGGTGCGGTGTTCGGGCGCTGCGCTTGCACCGGCTGACGCGAGGCGTTGAAGTGGTTCATCTCGTTTGACCTTATGCCGTGCGGATCGTTTTTGCCTGCTGCATGATCAGGGTGCGATAGACGTCGGTGGCGATGCCGACGCCGCCGGCGTTGGCGAAATTCTTGGAATATTGCTCGGTCAGCATCGAGCGCCACACGCCGGTGCCAGGCGTGTCGCCGAACGGGCCTTCGCCCTTCAGGCCCGAGGTCATCTGCGAGAACATGCTGTTGAGGAACATCGCCTCGAAGTCGGTGGCGATCTTCTGCGCCTTGGCCTGCTGCTTCGGCGAGACCTTTTGCAGTGCCGCCGCGAGATCGAAGTCCGGCCGGCCGTTGCGGCTCTCCACCGAGAAGGCGGAGCTGGCGACCCGTGCGGTGTTGACCATGCCGGTCTGCATCACATCACCTCGATGTCGGCTTCGATCGCACCGGCGGCCTTGATCGCCTGCAGGATGCTGATGAGATCGCGCGGGCCGATGCCGAGACCGTTGAGGCCGTCGACGAGCTGCTGAAGCGAGACGCCGTCCTTGACGACGGCGAACTTCTTGCCGTCCTCGGTGACGCTGACGCTGCTGCGGGGTGCGACCACGGTCCGGCCCCGGGACAGCGGGTTGGGCTGGCTGACCTGCGGGCTCTCGGAGATCGTGACGGTGAGGTTGCCCTGTGCGACCGCAACGGTGGCGACGCGAACGTCGCGGCCCATCACGATGATGCCGCTGCGTTCATCGATGATGATCTTGGCGGCGAGATCCGGATCGACCTGGAGCTGCTCGATCTCGGTGAGAAAGGCGACGACGTTGCCCTTGAACTCCGGCGGGATCGCAAGCTGCACGGTCGATGGGTCGATCGGCTCGGCGGTCTTGACGCCGAGATAGTCGTTGATCGCGGCCGCGATCCGCTTGGCCGTGGTGAAGTCGGCATTGCGCAGCGCAAGGCGGACGTTCGGCAGGCGATTGAGCGCGAACTCGATCTCGCGCTCGATGATGGCACCGTTGACAATGCGTCCGACGGTCGGCACGCCACGCACGATTTTCGCCGCCTCACCCTCGGCCTGGAAGCCGGAGATCGCGAGCGAGCCCTGTGCGACCGAATAGACGTTGCCGTCGGCGCCGAGGAGCGGGGTGACGAGCAGGGTGCCGCCCTGGAGATTCTTGGCGTCGCCGAGCGCGGAGACGGTGACGTCCATGCGCGTGCCCTGGGTGGCGAAGGCCGGCAGATTGCCCGTCACCATCACGGCGGCGACGTTGCCGGTGCGGATGGTGGCGCCGCGGATGTTGACGCCCATGCGCTCGAGCATCGCTTGCAGCGACTGCTTGGTGAAGGGGATGTTGTTGAGGGTGTCGCCGGTGCCGTTGAGGCCGACGACGAGGCCGTAGCCGATGAGCTGGTTCTGCCGCACGCCTTCGATGTTGGCGAGATCCTTGATGCGCGATGTCGCGCTTGCAGAATTGACCGAGAGCACCAGCGCTGACAGCGCGGCGCAGGCCACCCCCACAAGTCTCACCCAACGAACGCTTGGCATCCTCTGCTCCCCGAGGCTCCTCAAATCAAAGGACCATCACGACACTCCCATGACGAGCTGGTCCGACGCTGTCCTTGCGAGCGCTGTGCCAACTCGGGGCAGCGGGGGTAGGTCGCTGAATAGGTTGAATAAATCTGTTTCGAGCGACCTCAGCCGGTGTTGTCCCTGAGGAGCGAAACTGCCGCCCGTCGGCACATTTTGCCGGGCTGTTTACGGGCCGTTAACCATAAAACTGCGAATGTGGCGCATCGATCACCCGGATTGCTTCCGATGCGCATCTACGGACCGAACGGCACCACGCTTGGAACGCCGGCCAGCCAGGCCAGGCGGACGAGCTCCGGCACCTTCGTGTTGCCCGACGCCTCGTCGGCGCCGGAGACGCGGGGCGCCGCCGCACCGAAGGCGGCCGCCAACATCGACGGGCTGCTCGCGCTGCAAGGCATCGAGGAGGATCCCGTCGAGCGTCGCAAGCGCTTGGTCGTGCGCGGAAAGACCGCGCTCGACGTGCTCGACGATCTCAAGATGGGACTTCTCTCCGGCAAGCTCGACGCCTCGACCGTGATGCGGCTGCGCGACGCTGCGGCGAACCTTAAATCGTCCTCCGGCGATCCCGGCCTGGATTCGGTGCTGTCCGAGATCGAGCTGCGCGTCGAGGTCGAGCTCGCCAAGGCCGGGCAGGCATAGCGTCCTACGCCGCTTCATCCTTCAGCTGCGAATCGTAGCGGCGCTGGGCGGCAAGCACGTCTTTCAGATTCTGTTCGGCCCAATCGCGCAGCGGATCGACGGCTGCGGCGAGCGTCACGCCGAGTTGCGTGATCGAGTATTCCACGGTCACCGGCACGGTTGCGATGGCGTGACGCTTGAGCAATCCGTCGCGCTCGAGCGACTTGAGAACCTGGCTCAACATCTTCTGCGAAATGCCTTCGATCGTCCGGCGCAACTGATTGAAGCGCATCGGCTCCTCGCGCAGGAGCAGCAGGATCAGCACCGCCCATTTGTCACCGACGCGGTCGAGGATCTGTCGCGTGGGGCAGTTCGCTGCATAGACGTCTGGCTTCATCGTTGGGTCCTCACGATCCATTCCGCTTATTTGGCGGCCGGCGCCGGTTACTCCTGTGTAATCAGGTAAGCACAAAGTGCTCTCTTAACACCAGCGTTCTTTACGATATCTAGTCACTGTTGGTTACCACAGAAGCAAAGGAGCCTTCCATGAAAATCGCAGTTGCCGGCGCCTCGGGCCGGGCCGGGTCGGAGATCACCAAAGAACTGTCCCATCGCGGCCACACGGTTACGGCCATCGCCCGCAACCCCGAAAAGATCGCGGCCCTGCCGAACGTCACCCCCACCAAGGGAGACGTGCTCGACCAGCTAGGCCTTACCAAGCTGTGGGCCGGGCACGACGTCGTCGTGAGTTCCGTGCACTTCCTGGCCAGCGACGCGCTCAAGCTGATCGGCGCGGCCAGGGACTCCAAGGTCGGTCGCTACCTCGTCGTCGGCGGAGCCGGCAGCCTGGAGGTCGCTCCGGGCGTCAAACTGGTGACAACTGCCGGCTTTCCGGCTCAGTACAAGGCTGAGGCGGAGGCCGGTTCGGCCTTTCTCGACCTGCTGCGGCAGGAAAAGGAGCTGAACTGGACCTTCATCTCGCCGTCTGCCCTGTTCATCGAGGGGGAGCGCACCGGCAAGTTCCGGCTTGGGACCGATCAGCTTCTCGCAGATGCGAACGGGAAGAGCTGGATCAGTTTCGCGGATTACGCCATCGCGCTCGCCGACGAGATCGAGCGGCCGGCCCATGAGAGGCAACGTTTCACGGTCGGCTACTAGGCCTACGGCCGCTCCCGGGCCCTTCAGGATAAACCTTTCCTGTGCAAGGGCTTGGGGGCGCCGGTCGGGCGATCAGGGAAACATTGTCTGTCACAGGAGGCCGCTATATAACGCCCCGCTCAGCGGACCCCGTTCCGCGTACGAGTCGTTGCTTAGACAGATAGGCCGCCCTTGGAAAAGTTGAAAAACTACCGACCGACCGAAAAAGAGCCTTTCATGAACGACAGGCAGAAGGAGTACTTCCGCTTGAAGCTCCTGGCCTGGAAGGATGAGATCCTCAAAGAGTCCAAACTCACCCTGCAGGCCCTGCAGGAGGAGAACGTGAACCACCCCGATCTCGCTGATCGGGCATCGTCCGAAACCGACCGCGCCATCGAACTCCGTGCCCGCGACCGCCAGCGTAAGTTGATCGCCAAGATCGACGCCGCGCTCCAGCGTATCGAGGACAACACCTACGGCTATTGCGAGGACACCGGCGAGCCGATCTCGTTGAAGCGGCTCGAGGCCCGTCCCATCGCAACGCTTTCGGTGGAGGCGCAGGAGCGCCACGAGAAACGCGAGAAGGTCTATCGCGACGAATAGAGTCCGAGCCGCAGCGATGCGGCTCTTTGTTTTTGAACGCAAGGCGCGCCTTTTCGCGTCGTGATCAGCATTTTGCCTGTCGCTTGCAACCGTGCGTTCGGCGCGCGAGCGGAATCACGAAAAGTGAATCGCGATCAATGGGCTAGACTCAACTCCTCCGAGCTCACGTGAGTTCAGATGAGAAACAGCCTTCACTCAGGTGCGGGAGGTTTTGCGAGTCGCATCAAGGACATCGACTCGAATGCTGAGGCACTGATCCAGCAGCTTCACGCATCGCCGCAATCAGGCCTGGTGCGACGCTGCAAGGTGCGCATCCCCATAAAGCCCGGACCAGCTCAATATTTCCTTAAACGCCGGCGCAGCCGATGAGGCTTGCCGTGATGTGGCCGATCAGCGTCCGCAGCTCATTCCAGCTCGGGCTGGCAATGACGTGCGGCCGCGCGACCCCCGCGCTTGTCACGCCCCGGCGGGGATGCTGAAGTACCGCCCTCGATTGTGGTGTGTAGGAGCGGGCGCCGATGGACACAATTCTCGCAGCCGCAAAGGCGATCGCGCTGGCGCGCCGCAACCATGCGCCGCTCGCGGCGCTCGAAGTTCCTCCCGCCGATGAAGCCGAGGGCTATCAGGTCCAGCGCGCGCTGCACGATCTGCTGCTGCCGCATGCCGGCCCGCTGGTCGGCTACAAGATCGGCTGCACCAGCCAGGTGATGCAGGATTACATCGGCATTCCACACCCCTGCGGCGGCGGCGTGTTCCAGAAGGGCGTGCACGACAGCGGCGTGCAGCTCGCGGCTGCCGACTATGTCCGCGTCGGCGTCGAATGCGAGATCGCGGTGCGGCTGAAGCGCAATCTCGCCGCCGGCGAGGCGCCGTTCACGGCCGAATGGGTCGGCGAAGCCGTCGAGGCCTATCATCCCGCGATCGAGATCGTCGACGACCGGTATGTGAAGTGGGAGACGATGGGCGCGCCGACGTTGATCGCTGACGATTTCTTCGCCGCCGGCTGCGTGCTGGGTGAGGTCGTGCCGCGCTCGTCGGTGCCGGACCTGAAGGCGGTCAAAGGCCGCGCCATCGTCAACGGCGAGGAGGTCAGCCACGGCACCGGCGCCGACGTGCTCGGCCATCCCCACAACGCACTCGCCTGGCTCGCCAACCATCTCGCCGCCGAGGGCAAGGGGCTGCACGCGGGACAGCTCGTTCTCACCGGCAGCCTGGTGAAGACGCTGTGGCTGAAGGCCGGCGACAAGGTGCGGATGGAGCTGGACGGGCTGGGTGTGGTGGAGGCGGAGTTTACGTGATCTCTCCGCGTCCTTGCGAGCGAAGCGAAGCAATCAAGAGTCCCTCCGCGGAGAGGCTCTGGATTGTTTCGCTGCGCTCGCAATGACGGAGGTTGGGGCCGCGGCGTCGCTACGATCGTGCACCTGGCCGGCTGTACGCAGCGGCACCATCGCCAAAATACATGCGGCCCTCGCCAGGGGAGCTAGCGAGGGCCGCGTTGTACATCGTCGTCCGCGCCTAGGTTCGCGAACACGATGTGGGAGCTCGGGAGAAGCTAGAAGGGCAGCAGCACGTCCATGACTTGCTGGCCGTAGCGCGGTTGCTGCACGTCCATGATCTGGCCGCGGCCGCCGTAGGCGATGCGGGCCTGCGCGATCTTAGTGGAATCGATGGTATTGTCGCTCTGGATGTCTTCGGGACGGACGATGCCGGCGACGATGAGCTCGCGGATTTCGTAGTTGACGCGGATTTCCTGCTTGCCTTCGACCACGAGGTTGCCGTTGGGCAGGACCTGGGTGACGACGGCCGCGACGTTGGTCTGTAACGCTTCCTTGCGGTCCACGCTTCCTTTGCCCTCGCTGGACGCGGTCGAGTCGGCGGTGAGGATACGGCCGGGCAAGACCTTCTGTGCTTGGGCGCCCAATGTCTTGGCGCCGATGAAGTCGGTGATTCCGGAATCTTCCTTGTTGGTGCGGCTGCGCTGGGTGTCGTTTTCGATATTGGCCTTGTCGGTGATGTTCACGGCCACGGTCAGCAGATCGCCGACCTGATGGGCGCGCTGGTCCTTGAAGAAGGCGCGGCTGCCGTTCCGCCACAGCGAGTTCGGATTGTAGGAGGCGACTTCCGGCTTCGGCATCGGCATCTGCACCGGCTTGTAACCGGGCTGCGTCGTCGGATTATCGATCGCCGACAATTTCGGCTGCTCGCCGATCTGCGACAGCCGGTCGATCGAGGAGCAGCCGCTCGCCAGCGTGCAAGTCGCCAGCAGCAGGGCAGAGATCGCGATGCGACGGGGCCGAAAAGCCGAACTGAACGTGGACATGACTTACTCTGACTTGGCTGGAGCTTGCGAGACGCGAACTTGCGGGATCTGGGCTTGCGCGATCTGCGCCGGGGATGCCGGGGTCTGGACCAGGTTCCGGACGAGGGCTGCGGTATCGACGGGGGCGGGCGCCTCGTCGCGCTTGAGCGAGGAGGTCTGCTCGACCGCGGCCGGCATCGGCGCGGCCTGGCTGGCGCCCTGGACCGTCACCTGGCCGCGGCCGGTGACGACGCCGCTCAGCGTGCGCTTGGTCTGCAGATTGAGCACGCTGATGGTGTCGCCCTCGGCGCCGCTCTCGATCGCCTTGCCGCGCGTGGTGAGGTAGATTCCGGGGACCTGGTAGATGACGGTGACGTTCTGGTCGCGCTGCACGAAGTCGGGCTTGACGATGTCGGCGACGCGGATCGGCGTCCCCGCCCGCATCGGCCGGCGGAGCTGCATGCCGAGCGTGCGATCGCGCGAGGCGGCCTCACCCGTGACCTCGGCCTTCGGTCGGCGCTCCACGGCGACGTCGGAGGCCTTCAGGAGATCGACACGATCGATGTCGCGCGTCAGCACGGCCACTTCCACCGTTTCGATCGCGGTACCGGTGAAACGCAGCTTGGTCGGTGCCGGATTGTTGTCGTTGTTGATCTCGAAGGCGATGTCGAAACGGCCGCTGCGGGCGTCGTAGCGCGTTGCGACTGGCTGCAGCACGCCGGTGTTGGAGGCATCCAACCGCATGTCGGCGATGCCGCGGTCGAACGTGACGGTGATGTTGGCGGCATCGCCAAGTCCAAAGCGGCGCTCGAGCGCCGTGGCGACGGCGGTTTCGAGGTCCTTGTTCGCGAGCGTGCGGGCGAGACGGGTGACCTGGACCTCCCTGATGTCGCCGGTCATGACGCCGATCACCTGCTTTGCGCGTAACACCGCCAGCACCTGGGCGACCGGTAGCGCACCGGTGGTGCCGAGATCGGGCGAGCGGTAGACCGGGATCAGCGCGGCCGAGCCGGCATTGTCGATGAGATCGCCGACCCGCACCACGTCCGAGGTCACGGTGATGCTCGCGCGCAGCGTCGGCGTCGCGATGAAGTCGTCGGCGGCCCGTGCGGGCAGCGCCAGCACGAGGAGAGCGGAGATGGTGGCGAGGGTGGTGCGGATCATCGTCATCACCTCAGCGGAACAACGCCGTGGTCGACTGCATCATCTGGTCGGCGGCGCTGATCACCTTGGCGTTCATCTCGTAGGCGCGCTGGGCGGCGATCAGGTCGCTCATTTCCGAGACGACGTCGACATTGGCCTGCTCGAGGCTGCTCTGGGTGATGTTGCCGAAACCTTCGGAGCTCGCGGTACCGTCCTGCGGCGGGCCGGAGGAGGGCGTCTCGGTGAACTGATTGTTGCCGACCGGCTGGAGGCCCGCCTTGTTGATGAATCGGGTCAGGCCGATCTGGCCCTGGACGGCCGAGGTCGACGAACCCGGCAGCGTCACCGAGACTTGGCCCTGCACGTTGATGGTGAGGCCCGAGGCGTTGTTCGGGATCGTGATCGTCGGTTGCACCGGGTTGCCCTGCGCGGTGACGATGCGGCCCTGATTGTCCATCTGGAAGGTGCCGTCGCGGGTGTACTGGTAGCTGCCGTCGGGCATCAGGATCTTGAAGAAGCCTTCGCCCGTGATGGCCATGTCGAGGTCGTTGCCGGTCTGCGACAGCGTGCCCTGGGTCATGCTGCGCGGGGTGCCGACGGTCTTGACGCCGCCGCCGATGTCGACGCCGACCGGCAGGATGGTGCCCTGGTCGGACGACTGGGCGCCGACGCGGCGGACGTGTTCGTAGATCAGGTCCTGGAACGCCGCGGTCTGCTTCTTGAAGCCGGTGGTGCGCAGGTTCGCGATGTTGTTGGAGATCACCTGAACGTTGAGTTCCTGTGCCGCCATTCCGGTTGCTGCGGTGTGAAGCGCCTGCATGTCAGTTCTCCCTCAATCAGGCCGGAACGTCGGCGAGCTTCTCGATCGCCGATTTGTGCATGTCACTCTGCTGCTGGAGCAGGGTGGCCATGGCGGTGTAGCTGCGCATGACCTCGACCATGCGGCTCATCTCGCCGACCGAGTTCACGTTCGACTTCTCGACATAGCCTTGCTGCACGGTCGACTTGGTGTCGGTCTGCGGGACCGCGGAGCCGATGTTGTAAAGGTTGGCGCCGAGCTTGGTCAGCTTGGCCGGATCGTCGAACGAGGCCATGCGGATCTTGCCGCGGATCGAGTCGTTCTTGGCCGTGCCCTCGAGCACCGTGACGGTGCCGTCCGGCGCGACGTTGATGTCGTGGTCGGTCGGCTGGAAGGTGATCGGGCCGCTGGTGCCCAGCACGAGGTTGCCGTCGGAGGTGACGAGCTGGCCGGTGCTGTTGAGCGAGAATTTGCCGTCGCGGGTGTAGCGCTCGGCGCCATTGGCCTGCACGGCGAAATAGGCGTTACCGCTGATCGCCATGTCGAGCGGATTCTTGGTCGGCTCCATCGGCCCCTGGCCGACGTCGCGGAAGGTGCCGCGATCCTGCACATAGGAGACCCGGCGGTCGGAGCCGACGAAATTGTCCTCACGCGCGTTCGAGTTGAGGTACTCCTCGAACAGCGAATGGTCGGCCTTGAAGCCGTTGGTGTTGGCGTTGGCGACGTTGTTGGCGATGACATCCATCTGCCGTTCCAACGTCATCTGTCGTGACAAGCCGATCAGAAGCGCGTTCTGCATCGGAAATCTCCCCTGAGTGAGATCCGCCAGCTCGCTCTCCCAAGCGCATTGGCCGATCCCGTGAACGAGACCTCGGGTTCTCCCAAACCCTGGGTCTCGATCCTTTCTCAGCGAAACTCGTGCCAAGCTGGAAAACTTTTCAATTTCAATATGTTGACTGTTTTTCGAGGGCACGGGGAGGCGGCAGAAAGGGTCTGTTAGCCATGTTTGCCCGGCAGATTTTTCCTAGCGAAGGCCCGATCGAAAGGTTCCGTTAACCATTATTACCGTAGCGTTTGGGCGTAAGAGGAGCACTGCGCTGGGGCATTTGTATCGCGTCACTGTCTGCCAGGAGCTTCGCTCTTTCGACCCCTTTGAGAGATGAGCGAGCGCGGCGATCATGGCAGAGAATGAAGCGGAAGGCGGCGCAGCCGCTGAGGGCGCGCAAGCCGCTCCGCCCAAGAACAAGTTCAAGCTGATGATCATGGCGGTAGGCCTGCTCGCCGTTCTCGGCGGCGGCGCCGCGACGTGGTTCTTCTTTTTCCGTCACGGCGACGACGAGCATCACGCCGAGGCGGCGCCTCCGCCGAAGCCGCCGTCTTTCGTCGAGGTTCCCGACATCATGGTCAACCTCGCCGGCGCGCCGGGCGAGCGCGTGCAATATCTGAAGCTCAAGATCGTGCTGGAGCTGAAGGAAGAGAAGCAGGTCGAGGCGATCAAGCCGACGATGCCGCGCATCACCGACATCTTCCAGACCTATGCGCGCGAGCTGCGCTCCTCCGACCTCAACGGTTCCGCCGGCATCTTCCGCCTCAAGGAAGAGCTGACCAAGCGCGTCAATGCCGCGGTCGCTCCGGTCCAGGTCAGCGCGGTGCTGTTCAAGGAAGTCGTGATCCAGTGAGCATGACGGGCTAGGGATCATGGCAGGCACCGACCAACCAGACCAGGATGCAATTGCCGCCCAATGGGAGGCCTCGCTCGATTCCGAGGATCCCGCCGAGGCCGCGAAGGCTGCTGCCGAAAACGAACTCTCGGAGACCATGGCCCTGCAATGGGCCGCCATGGTCGAGGATGGCAGCCGCGATCTCGGAGCCGGCAAGAATTCCGGCGAACGGGTGCTGTCGCAGGAGGAGATCGACAACCTCCTCGGCTTCGCGGTCGGCGACGTCACGCTCGACGACCATTCCGGCATTCGCGCCATCATCGATTCGGCGATGGTCTCCTACGAGCGTCTGCCGATGCTCGAAATCGTCTTCGACCGCCTGGTGCGATTGCTGACGACCTCCTTGCGCAATTTCACCTCCGACAACGTCGAAGTCTCGCTCGACCGCATCACCTCGGTGCGCTTCGGCGACTACATGAACTCGATCCCGCTGCCCGCCGTCCTCACCGTCTTCAAGGCCGAAGAGTGGGACAATTTCGGCATGGCCGTGGTCGATTCCAGCCTGATCTACTCGATGATCGACGTGCTGCTCGGCGGCCGCCGCGGCTCGAGCCAGCTCCGCATCGAGGGCCGGCCCTACACCACGATCGAGACAGAGTTGGTCAAGCGGCTGGTCGAGGTCGTCATGGCCGATGCCGAACAGGCGTTCAGGCCGCTGTCGCCGGTGACCTTCACCATCGACCGGCTCGAGACCAACCCGCGTTTCGCCGCGATCAGCCGTCCTGCCAACGCCGCGATCCTGGTGCGCCTGCGCATCGACATGGAAGATCGCGGCGGCAACATCGAGCTCCTGCTGCCTTACGCGACCATCGAGCCGATCCGGGGCGTCCTGCTCCAGATGTTTATGGGCGAAAAGTTCGGCCGCGACCAGATCTGGGAAGGTCATTTCGCCACCGAGATCGTCCAGGCCGAGATCTCCGTCGACGCCGTGCTCTACGAAGCCGACATCCCACTCAAGCAGCTGATGCGGCTGAAGGTCGGCGACACGCTGCCGCTGGACATGCGCGCGGATGCCAACGTCACCGTTCGCTGCGGCGACGTCACCATCACCGAGGGACGCATGGGCCGGGTCGGCGACCGCGTCGCGATACGGGTGACGAAACCCTTGCGCAAGCCAAGTACGACACTTGCGATGTTCGAAAAGGTCGACGAGCAGAACAAGATGATGGAGGCCCCATGAACCACTCCCTAGGAATGGCGATCGAGACGCTGGTGGCTATCCTGCTGATGCTGACCATCGTCTACTGCGTCACGCTCAACAAGCGACTGACGCGGCTGAAGGCGGACGAGCATTCGCTGAAGGCGGTGATCGGCGAGCTGATCACCGCAACCGAGATCGCCGAGCGCGCGATCGGCGGGCTGAAGCTCGCCGTGCGAGACGTCAACGAGAACCTCGGCAGCCAGCTCGCGTCGGCGACCCAGATGTCCGAGCAGCTCTACAAGCAGCTCGGCGAAGCCGACAACGTGGTGCGGCGGCTGTCCAAGATCGCAATCGCCGCGCGCCCCGTCACGAACCCGGAAATGGCCGCCGCGCCCGCAGCCAAGCCCTCGTCGGCGAAGGCGGTGGCGGCTGCGGCCGAAGCCTTCTCCGAACGCCGACGATCCAACGGTCTTGCCGCATAAAGTCAGAGTATGAAGTCTTTTCGCAACATCCGCGTCATTCCGATCGTGCTGGTTGCCGTCGCTGGCCTCGCCACGCTGAAGGTCACGGGTCTTGTGATCAATGGCGGCTATGTCTTCGACTACAAGCCGAGCCCGACCAAGAAGTCCTGGGCGCAGGAGAATCTGAACTTCCCGGCGAGCCGCGAAGATCCCGATATCACCGGATCGACCCATGGCGCGCCGAAGGAGGCGCCGAAGCCGGCCGCACCGGACACCAAGTCCGAAGGCGCGGCGGTCAAGGAGGAAGCCCAGCCGCAGATCTCCGCCTCGGAGCGCGCGATCCTGGAACGCCTGCAGTCGCGCCGCCAGGAGATCGAGGCCCGCCAGCGCGAGATCGACATCCGCGAGAGCCTGTTGAAATCCGCCGAGAAGCGTATCGAAAACAAGGTCGAGGAGATGAAGGCGGTAGAAACCCGTATCTCCGCGACGCAGGCCGAGCAGAAGGCCGCCGAAGCCCAGCGCATGAAGGGCCTCGTGACCATGTATGAGGGCATGAAACCCAAGGACGCCGCGCGAGTTTTTGACCGGCTCGAGATGGGCGTGCTGATCGAGATCGCCTCGCAGATCGCGCCGCGAAAAATGTCGGACATCATGGGATTGATGTCCCCGGAGGCCGCCGAGCGGCTGACGGTCGAGATGGCCCGTCGGGCCAATGGCGGCGGCGATCAGTCCGCCTCGGCCGGCGAGCTGCCCAAGATCGACGGCAAGCCGACGCAAAAGCCGAATTGAGGGCTCATACTTAAGAAGTCCTTAATTGCCAAAATCTACAGTCTGGGGCAGGGGCCGGCACCAACGCCGGCGTGGACGTCGAACCGGAAGTAATGCCGCCAATGGCGCGAGAGGCTGCCGCTGGATTTGTGTCGCGAGCCCGCGCCCTGGCGCGGAGGCTGTCGCGTCATGTCCGCGCGGCGCCGCTGCTGGCAGCCGGCCTGCTGATCGGCTTCACGGCGCCTGTCCGGGCGGCCGATGCTGTCCGGGGCGAGGCGACTTTCTCGGCCGGCGGCGGCTTTGCCCGTCTCGTGATCAAGCTCGGGGAGGACGTCCCCTCCGAGGTGACGACGGCCGGCTCCATTCTCGTCATCCGCTTCGACCGGGCGGTCGACGTGCCCGTCGACCGCGTCCCGGAAGGCGCGCCCGACTACGTCAACTCGGCGCGCCGCGATCCCGACGGCGGCGCCATCCGGCTGTCGCTGGCGCGGCGCGTCACCGTCAACACCATGAATGCCGGCGAACGTACCTTCATCGACCTCTTGCCGGAGGGTTGGAAGGGGCCGCCGCCGAGTCTGCCGATGGACGTGGTCAAGGAACTCGCCGAACGCGCGCGCGTCGCCGAACGCGCGCTGCGCGCCCAGCGCGCCGCGGCGGAGAGCAAGAAGCGTCCGCAGATCCGCGTGCGCGCCTCGGTGCAGCCGACCTTCGTCCGCTTCGTGTTCGAGATGCCCGACGGCGTCGGCGTGTCCTCCGTGCTCAACGAGCAGAAGCTCACGCTCGCCTTCAACGCCAACCTCAATTTCGATCTGGCGGACGCGGTCGTCGCAGCGCCGCCGAACGTCGCCTCGATCAAGCAGAAAGGCGACATCGACCAGACCAGCGTCGAGATCGCGCTGATCGGCGATTCCGACGTGCATTCGTTCCGCGACGAGAAGAACTACGTCGTCGACATCTCCTTCCAGCCGGACAAGGGCAAGATGGCCAATTCGGCCGAGGCTGCGATCGCGCAGGCCAAGCCCGCCGCCCATGGACCGGCGCCTGCGCCTGAAAAGCCTGCGGCCGAGAAGCCGAAGGACGCGCAGCGCGAGATCGCGCCGCCGACGTCCGAGATGATCGCGCGCGAAGCCAGGATCGACGTCAAGCCCGAGGTGAAGGCGGAAGCGCCCGCCGCCATGTCGCCATCTGAAGCGCCGAAATCGATGCCCGCTCCTGCGGCCGAAGCTGCGCACGTTGCGCAAGCGCCAAAGGAGGCGCCCAAGGAAGTTTCAAAGACGGTGGCGCCAGTTGCAGAAACTGCGGTCGCGTCCGCCAAGCCCGTCATGGCCGAAGCGCCTCAAGAGGTCGTGAAGGAAGCTGCCAAGGAACCCGTCAAGGAACCCGTCAAGGAGCCGGTCACGGAGGCCGTCAAGGCTGCTCCAGCAGAGGCGCCCGCAGCTCCGCAGCCGAGTGGTGCCAGCGTCGATGTCCGCCGCGACAGCGACGGCCTGCGCGTGACCTTCCCGCTTCAGGTCGCAACGCCTGCGGCGGCGTTCCGCCGTGGCGATACCGTCTGGCTGGTGTTCGATACGGCGAAGCCGATCGACGTTGAGGCGATCCGCACCAGGGGCGGTGCGATGATCGGGGAAGTCGGCCGCGTCCCGCTGGAGAAGGGACAGGCGGTGCGCATCCGTCTCACCCGGCCGCTGGTCTATTCGCTGACGAGCGAGGAGGTCGGCAAGCAGACCAACTGGCTCTTGACCCTCGCCGACAAGATCCAGGCGACGCCGCTGCCGCTGATGATCTCGCGCAACATCACCGACCCGGCGCTTGCCAACATCGCGATCCCCTTCGCCAATCCGGGGCTCCTGCACAAGCTCACCGATCCCGATGCCGGCGACACGCTCTACGTCATCACCGCGCAGCGGCCGGTGCGCGGCTTCATCAAGCGGCAGGATCTCGTTGATCTCGCGCTGCTGGAATCCGCGCATGGCATCGCGATCCGACCGAATTCCGACGAGGTCGGCGTCGAGGTCGGGGCCGACAAGGTCATCCTCGGCAAGAAGGGTGGGCTGACGCTGTCGCCGGTCGACATCTCGGCCGAGCGCGCGCCGACCGCGGTGCGGCCGGTCTTCAGCCCCGAAGGTTGGCGCAAGGGCCAGTCGGAAAATTTCATAGCGCGCCAGAACGAGCTGATCACGGCGATCTCCAACGTCGAACCGGCGATGCGTTCGCTGCCGCGGCTCGACCTCGCGCAATTCTACATGTCGCGCGCGATGTATCACGAGGCCAAGGCCGTTACCGAATTGATGCTGGCCGATCCTCTCAACAAGGAGGAGAGCGGTGCGCTGATCATGCATGCGATCGCGAGCATCCTGATCGGCCGGCCGGCGCAGGGCCTGAAGGACCTCGCCAACCCCGTGATCGGCAACAGCCACGATTCACAGCTCTGGAAAGCGCTCGCCTATGCGCGCCAGGGCAAATGGGCGGATGCGCGCGAGAAGTTCAAGAACGTCGAATTCGCCATCGCCTCGCTGCCGCTCGACATCCAGCGCATCGTGACGATGGAGGCGATGCGGGCTTCGCTCGAGGTGAAGGACTATGCCGGCGCCTCCAAGCGCCGCAGCGAGCTCGAGGTGGTCGGCGTCTCGCCCGAGGCCGCGCCCGGCTTTGCCGTGCTGCGCGGCCGGCTCGCCGAGGCGCTCGGCCACGACAAGGACGCGCTCGACGACTACAAGTTCGCGGTCGGCTCGTCCGACCGGCCGGCTGCGGCCGAGGCCAAGCAGCTCGAGGTCGCGCTGCGGCAGAAGCGCGACGAGATCGGCAAGGAAGACGCGCTGCGCGAGCTCGAAACGCTCTCGATGACCTGGCGCGGCGACTCGATCGAGGTCAAGACGCTCCAGATGCTGTCGCAGATGTTTGCCGAGAACGGGCGCTACCGGGACGCGCTCACCGCGGCGCGTACCGCGACAAAGCTGCAGCCGAACGCGGAAGCCTCGCGCCAGGCGCAGGACCTCGCGTCCGACCTGTTCACGCAGATCTTCCTGGGGCCCAAGGGCGACGAGCTGCCGCCGATCGAAGCGCTGGGGATGTTCTACGAGTTCCGCGAGCTGACGCCGATCGGCCGTCGCGGCGACGAACTGATCCGACGCCTCTCCGACCGTCTCGCCTCGATCGATCTGCTCGACCAGGCCGCCGAGCTCCTGCAATACCAGGTGGACCATCGCCTCGAAGGCGCGGCGCGTGCACAAGTCGCCGCACGCCTGTCCATGATCTATCTCGCCAACCGCAGACCCGACATGGCGATCACGGCGTTGCGCGCGAGCCGTATCAGCGACCTCTCAGGCGAGCTCAGGCAGCAACGCCTGCTGCTGGAGGCGCGTGCCCAGAGCGACGTCGGCCGCCACGATCTCGCGCTCGACATCGTCTCCAACGTTACGGGGCGCGAAGTGCTGCGCCTACGCTCCGACATCTTCTGGGCGGCGCGGCGTTGGCGTGAATCCGCCGAGCAGATCGAGCTTTATTACGGCGAGCGCTTCCGCGACTTCAAGCCGCTCAACGCGGTGGAGAAAAGCGACATCATCCGCGCCGCCGTCGGTTATGCGCTCGCCGACGACTCGATCGGCATGTCGCGCTTCCGCGAGAAATATGCGCCGCTGATGAGCGAGAGCGCCGATCGGCTCGCCTTCGACATCGCGAGCAAACCGACCGGTGCCTCCAGCGCCGAATTTGCCGATATAGCCAAGCTGGCTGCCAGCGTCGACACGCTCGATGGCTTCCTGCGCGAGATGAAGCAGCGCTTCCCCGATGCCACCGCCCGCGCGCCGGCCTCGCCGCAGGCCAAGGACGAATCTGATCACACCGGCTCGCTGCCCACGATCCCGGTGGTGCGGCAGATCAAGATGACGCAGTAGGATCGCTGCTCCTTCTGGGCCTCGCGAGAGGTGTCCGTGAGCAAGCTCCTCGAAGTGACGGGCAGGGGCCGAAGACGATCGCCCAGGGGCGCGTACTCATCAACCTGATCAGCCCGCGTGGAGAAACAGCGAAGCAGCTAAGGCCAGCAAGCGACGTTAACGGGCTTAATGGAGCTTTATCCGCACCTGATAAATTGCCGAGCCCAAAGTCGACGCAAGCACAAGCACAAGACCAAGCCCGATCATAGGGTTCCTTGCGATCACCGCCGCAAGCGATACGCCCAGCGCAGCAGCCAACATCTGCCAGAAACCCAACAGGGCCGAGGCAGCACCGGCGCGATCGCCGAACGGCGAAAGAGCTTGCGCGCTGCAGAGCGGATTGACCATGCCCATGCCTAGCAGGAATACGCATGCGCCGACAAGAAATGGCAAAAAGCGCCCGTCGAAAAGCGCGAATAGCAACACCATGCCGCCGCCGACACAGGCCAGCGCGAGACCGATGCAAATCGATCGGTCGAGACCAAGGTGCGGAACAATTTTTGTAGCGATAATGCCAGCGCTAAAGACGATCATGACAGTGCCTGCGAAGAACAGGCCGAGTTGCATGGGTGTGAAGTCGAGGCCTTCTATCAAGACACGCGGCAATGCCGAAAACATTGCAAACAGCGCACCTAAGATGAGGCTAACAGTTGCGGCAGGAACCACGAAACGGCGGTCAGTCGATAGCGACCAGTAATTCTTGGCGATCGTCGAGGAATTGAACTCGGCGCGCGGGCCGTGGTGCGTTTCTCCGAAAGCCGCAAGAAATGCTGAAGCGGCGACGACGGCGAAGATTCCGACGAACACAAATGCTGAACGCCAGCCAAAAAAATGATCGAGCGCGCCACCGACCAGGGGCGAGAATCCGGGCGCTGCTGCCATCGCAACCATAACAAAGGTGAGCACGCGGGCTAGCTTTTCGCCCTGAAAAAGATCTCTTGCGATGGCTCGCGAAAGGACAGACGTGGCACATGCGCCACCGGCCTGCACAACGCGGCCAATCAATAGTGCCGCCAAATCATTGGCTAACGCGCACCATATGCTACCTGCGAAAAATACAGCAAACCCGATCATCACGGGTACGCGCCGGCCGAAACGATCCGACAACGGGCCGACAACAAGTTGTCCGACCGCGAACATGGCGAGGAATATGGTGATAGCTGACGTTACCTGAGCGCTGGAGACGCCTACCGCGACGGCGATACTCGGTAGCGAAGGCAACAGAATGTTGGTGGCCAACGTGCCACTCGCAGACAACGCAGCAAGAACGGCGACCTGAAGACCAAGCGGCACGACTCGAGTGAGCGGACGGTCTTCGACGTTGCTGATCATAAGCCGCTTCGGATCAATGGATGATAACCATCATATCAACCACCCATTGAATGCGCAACCTGAGCATAGTGCGGTATGTCACGAACCGCCGAACGCGCTCACGGTGGCAGGCTTTCCCCTTGCGCTGGCAAGCTCAAGTGCACGCCTACGAGCCTTGGGTCAGAGAGGATGAGGGCACCCCCGGGCCCGCTACCCCCCGTAACTCTGCACCAGGCTCCCTGCCACCAGCGACCAGCCGTCGACCAGCACGAAGAAGATCAGCTTGAACGGCAGCGAGATGGTTGCCGGCGGCAGCATCATCATGCCCATCGACATCAGCACGGAGGCGACGACGAGATCGATGATCAGGAAGGGAAGGAACAGCAGAAAACCGATCTCGAAAGCACGCTTCAGCTCCGAGATCATGAAGGCGGGGACGAGGATGCGTAAGCCGAGCTCGTCGGGAGTGGCGGGCGGCGGCTCGCCGGAGAGATCCAGGAACAGCTTGAGGTCCTTCTCGCGCACGTTCTTCTGCATGAAGCCGCGCAGGGGGACGGAGGCGCGCTGAAGGGCGTCCTCGACGCCGAGCTGATTGGCGACGAGCGGACGGATGCCTTCGTCGTAGGATTTTTGCAGGACGGGTCCCATCACGAAGAAGGTGAGGAACATCGCCAGCGCGATGATCACCGAGTTCGGCGGGGCGGTCGCGGTGCCCATTGCGGTGCGCAGCAGCGACAGCACGACCACGATGCGCGTGAACGAGGTCATCATGATCAGGATCGACGGGGCGATCGACAGCACGGTGAGCAGCGCGATCAGCTGGATCGCGCGCTCGGTGACGCCGCCACCGCCAGCGCCTCCGCCGCCGAGATTGATGCTGATGTCCTGCGCATGCGCCGGCATCGCGAGCGAAGCCGCGCCGATCAGGACAGAAAGAAGAAAAACTCTACGCGGGAGGGCCGGCAGCCTCACGAAGACGGCTTCGGACGGCCGAGCAACGAGGCCATCTCGTCTTCGAGATTTTCAAAGCTGGTCTTTTCCGGGGCCGGCTTTGCGGGAGTGGCCGGTGGTGCCGGCGGCTCGCTGCGGGCCACACGCGGAGGAGCGGCCGGGGGCTCCGGGGCGACCGGAGGAGCAAGTGTCTCGCCGGCGGGGCGGCGCAGCGCAGCTTCGAGCCGCTGCGCCATCTCGGCGAGATTCTGCTCGGCGCTCGATGGCGCCGCAGGAGCGGGCGCCGGCGGCGGAACGGGCGGAGCCTGCGGCACAGGCGGAGGAGGCGCGGCGACGCGCTCGGCGCGCACCGGAGGCGCCTTCACCGGCTCGCTCTGGCGCGGCGGACGCGGCATCAGAGGGGGTTCGTTGCGCGCAACGCGCGGCGGAACAGGTTCGGGACGCAGCTCGCGCTCGGGGCGCGGCGCGATCGGCTCGGAGGTGAAGCCGCCCAATGGCGGCTCGCTGCGGCGTTCGGCCATCGCGGCAGCCGGCCGGCGCACTTCGTCGGCGAAGGAGGGGCGCGTGGGCCGCGGTGGCGGCTCGGGCATGTGCGGCTCGGGATGGTCGAGCAGCTCGGGCCGCGGTGCTTCGTCGGCCCAGCTGCTGGTATCATGCATCGGCGCAAGACGCGGTGGCTCGGCGGCATTGGGACGCTGCGGGAGCTGGTCGCGGCCGGGCGCTGCGCGCACGATGTTGGGTTCGACGACGATGTCGGTGGGGCCGCCGATCATCAGCAGATGCTCGACATTGTCGCGCCGGACGAGCACCAGGCGGCGGCGGCCGTCGACCGCGGCGGCATCGATCACGGCGAGTCGGGGCATCCGGCCGCGCTGGGTGTTGGCGCCGAGCCGGCTGGTGGCGAATCGGCGAACCAGCCATGCAGCGACGCCGATCAACGCCAGAACGACGATGAACGCGACGATGAAGGTGATAGGGCTGCCTTGCATACTTGTCCCCGACAAATGGCGCTTGTCTCGGGCCGGTGGTCAGATGCGCCAACCACCGGCTTACGTTGCCCCAAACTGCGATTTCTTAACGTCCCACGGCAAGTTTTGCCGTCCCCAACTCTTAATAACCCATGAATCGCTCGATCCAAAACGACTTCTTGGCCTGTGCACGCGCCGCCAAGCGGTTGGGTTAATGCCGCTTTTGGAGGCGTAGAATCACGGGGCGCGCGCATCCTTGTCCCGGCGGGGGACAACTGCCTACGACCTCCTTAACCAGCTGTTAACCATACAGGCGGCAAATTCTGCCTAGCTTCGGACCCGGGTCCTGCGAGGCGGAAGGAGCCGCAACGATGTCCATCAACGATCTTCCGGTGCTCTCGGCGCTTCGCACCAAGATGCAATGGCACCAGGAGCGCCAGCGCGTCCTGTCCGAGAACGTCTCCAATTCCGACACGCCCAAATTCCGGCCGCGCGACTTGGTCGAGCCGAAGCTGGACAAGGCCGGGGCCGTTACGGGTTCGATGGGCCCCTTGGCGCTTACCCGCACCAGCGGTTCCCACATGGCGCCGTCAGGCGCGGCCTCCGGATTCGACCAGAACAAGAATGCGGGTTTTGAGACCCGCCCCGCGGGCAACGCCGTCAATCTCGAAGAGGAGATGATGAAGGCCGCCAGCAACCAGATGGATTATGCGGCGGCGACCTCGCTCTATTCGAAGAGCCTGCACCTGCTCAAGACCGCGATCGGCAAAGGCTAGAGCTAGAGGAAGCGCATCATGGCGAATGACAGCAGCGACTTTGCCCGTTCGATGGCGATCGCGACCTCCGGTCTGCGGGCGCAGGCCGGGCGCATGCGGGTGATCTCCGAGAACATCGCGAACGCGGATTCGACCTCACAGAGCGCCGGCGGCGATCCCTACCGGCGCAAGGTGCCGACCTTCTCCTCCGCGCTCGACCGTACACTCGACGCGCAGGTCGTCACCCTCGGCAGGATCAAGCCCGACCAGTCCAATTTCCGCACCAAATACGAGCCGAACAATCCGGCGGCGGATGCGACCGGCAACGTCAAATATCCCAACGTGAACTCGGTGGTCGAGATGACCGACATGCGCGACGCGCAGCGGTCGTACGAGGCCAATCTCAATATCATCAGCGCGACGCGCCGGATGATCCAGCGCACCCTCGACATCCTCAAGAGCTGAACAGGACATTTGAACCATGGCAACACCGACAATTGCCGCCAACGCCTATGCAAACCTCGCTCGCGTGCTGGAGAACAGCGGCGCCGGCAAGGGCAGCGAGCCGAGCGGCCAGTCCTTCGCCTCCCTTCTGAAAGACACTGTCGGCAGCGTCCTGGAGTCCGGCCGCAAATCCGATGCGCAGACGGTGGCGATGGCCGCCGGCAAGGCCAACGTGATGGACGTGGTGACGGCGGTGGCAGACACCGATGTCGCCGTGTCCACGCTGGTCTCGGTCCGCGACCGCGTGATCGCGGCCTATGAAGACATCATGAAGATGCCGATCTGATTTTTGGCGCTCGCGCCCGCCCCAACCGTCAATGCGAGCGCCGCGAAGAAATCCAGAGTCTTTCCGAAGCGGCAGTCTGGATTGCTTCGCTACGCTCGCAATGACCGGGGATAGGCCTTCGCATCGCTCACAAGAGCGGTGGGAGGCGAGGAATAAGACAAAGGAACTGCGAAATGACCGGACCGGAAACCCTCGACGTCGCGCGTGATGCGATCTGGACCATCGTGATCGTGTCGTCGCCCCTGATGGTGGTCGGCCTCGTGGTCGGCGTCGTCGTGTCGCTGTTCCAGGCGCTGACGCAGATCCAGGAGCAGACGCTGATCTACGTGCCAAAGATCCTGGCGATCTTTGCCACAATGCTGTTGGCCTTGCCGTTCATGGCCGACGCGCTGCATTCCCACATGCTGCGGATATCGTCGCGAATCATCGGCGGCTGAGGCACTATGCGCCCGTCATGCGCATCGACGTCTCGCTGCTGCCGGCGCTTGCCGCCTCCTTCATGCTCGCCTTTGCCCGGGTCGGCGCGATGGTGATGCTGTTGCCGGGCCTGGGCGAGACCAATATCCCGACACGGATCAAGCTGTCGATCGCGCTGCTGCTCACGCTGATCATCCTGCCGCTGCATCGCAACGCCTATCAGGTCGACATGGGCTCGATCGCGCCGCTGCTGGTCCTGATGCTGCATGAGATCGTGATCGGCATCGTGCTGGGGGCGACCGCGCGGGTGACGTTGTCGGCGCTGCAGGTTGCCGGTTCCGTGATCGCGCAGCAGATGGGGCTCGGCTTCGTCACCTCGGTCGATCCGACGCAGGGACAGCAGGGCGTGCTGGTCGGCAACTTCCTGACGATACTGGGGGTCACACTGCTGTTCGCCACCGACAGTCATCATCTGGTGATCGCGGCGCTGAATGACAGCTACACGATCTTCGCGCCGGGCGAGACCGTGTCGAGCGCCGATGTCGCCGCGCTGGCGACGCGCGCCTTCGCCGCCGCGTTCCGCCTGGGCTTGCAACTTTCCGGCCCGTTCCTGGTGTTCGGCCTCGTCTTCAACATCGGGCTCGGCGTGCTGGCGCGGCTGATGCCGCAGATGCAGGTCTATTTCGTCGGCGTGCCGCTCTCGATCTTCGCCGGCTTCCTGGTGCTCGCCGTGGTGCTCACGGCGATGATGGGCACCTATCTCGACTATTTCATCGGTGTCATGCACCAGATGATGCCACTCAAGTGACCAGGTGATCGATGGCGGAAGACAACGATCCAGAGAGTCAAACAGAAGACCCGACGCAAAAACGTCTCGAAGAGGCGCTCGAACGCGGTGACGTCGCCAAGAGCCAGGAGATCAACACCTGGTTCATGATCGCGGGCGCCACGCTCGTGGTCTCGAGCTTCTCGGGATCGGTCGGCAGCGGGCTGTTGGCGCCGATGCGCAACCTGCTCGCCAATTCCTGGATGATCAAGACCGACGGCAGGGCTCTGCTCGCCCTGATGCAGCAGATCGAAGTCGCGGTGCTGGCGGCGGTGGGCGTGCCGCTGCTGATGCTGGTACTCGCGGCAATTGCCGGCAACGTGCTGCAGCATCGCCTGGTCTGGTCGGCCGAATCCCTCAAGCCCAAGTTCAGCAAGCTGTCGCCTGCCGAAGGCCTCAAGCGCATCTTCGGCAAGCAAGCGGCGGCGAACTTCCTCAAGGGTCTCGGCAAGCTGATCGTGCTCGGCGCGGTCATGACCGTGATCCTGTGGCCGGAGCGGCATCGCATGGAGGCGATGGTCAGGCTCGATCCGGCCGCGCTGCTCGGCGCCTCCACCAGCCTGACCATTCATCTGCTCGCCGCGGTGGTCGCAGCGCTCGCCATCATCGCCATCGGCGACTATTTCTTCCAGTATCGCAGCTGGTTCCAGCGGCAGAAGATGTCGCTCCAGGAGATCAAGGAAGAGTACAAGCAATCCGAAGGCGACCCGCACATCAAGGGCAAGCTCAGGCAACTGCGCCAGCAGCGCTCCAAGAAGCGCATGATGGCGGCGGTTCCCAAGGCCTCCGTGATCATCACCAACCCCACCCACTATTCGATCGCGCTGTCCTACGAGCGCGGCATGTCGGCGCCGATCTGCGTCGCCAAGGGCGTCGACAACCTCGCTTTCAAGATCCGGGAGATCGCGCGCGAGCACGATATCCCGATCGTCGAGAACGTGCCGCTCGCCCGCGCGCTCTATGCCACCGTCGAGATCGACGAGGAAATCCCGACCGAGCACTACCATGCGGTCGCCGAAGTCATCGGCTACGTCATGCGTCTGAAGAGCGGATTCGGTGCCAGCCGGCAATAAAACCCCTGAAAAGTACTGGAAATGGCCGTAATCTGGGAATCAGCGTACCTTTCGCCCCTGCTGCCCTTGCGCCTGCGGGTCCGATTCAGGCAGGGAGGACCCTGCGCGCCCTGTAGCGCGTTGATTCTCTGCCGACAGGCTGTGCCAGCTTGAGATGACTGCCGAGACCGACCACGACCTCACACGCGAGCCCGTTGCGGCGCAAGAGCCGTCGCCGCGCTCGGGCAGCATTGCCCTGGTGCTGCTGGTGGCCGCCGGGCTCGTCGCCGTTGCCGTCGGGCTGATGACGCTCGGGCGCGCGCAGGCGCAGCCCTATATTCTCGGCATCCTCGCCGTGCTGGCGATGGTCGGCCTGTTCAACCTGTTCGCCTTTGCCGCCGGCATCATCCGCTTCGTCGATCGCAATCTCGACGATCCCGTGATGGGCCGCATCGCCGATCACGCCTTCGACGGCCTCGCCGTGACCGACCCGCGCGGCCATGTGGTCTATTCCAATGCGGCCTATCTGACGCTGACCGGCGCCGCCGGCCCGCAGGACGTGCGCCCCGTGGAGCGCGTCTTCATCGGCAACCCCGACGTCTCCGAAGCGGTGTTCCGCCTGTTGAAAGCCGCGCGCGAAGGCAAGCGGCAGCAGGAAGAGGTGCGCATCTCCGGCCATGACGGCAGCCAGGGCCGCTGGCTGCGCATGCGGGTGCGGCCCCTCGGCACCGGCAAGCGCGAGACGAGATACGCGGTGTGGTCGATCGCCGACATCACCCGCGACCGCGAGCGCCAGGAGGACGTGTTCCAGGAACTCCAGCACGCGATCGAATATCTCGATCACGCGCCTTGTGGTTTCTTCTCGGTCAATCCGGCCGGCGAGCTCGCTTACGTCAACGCGACGCTGGCGAACTGGCTCGACTACGACCTCGCCGAGATCGGCTCGGGCGGGCTGAAGCTCACCGACATCGTCTCCGGCGACGGCGCTTCGCTTCTGACCGCGATCGTGGCGGTGCCGGGTGAGGTCAAGACGGAAGTCTTCGACATCGACCTGCGCATGCGTACCGGCAAGACCATGCCGGTGCGGCTCTATCACAAGCTCGCCTTCGGCGCCGACGGTGCGCCAGGCCCGTCGCGCACGCTGGTGATCAGCCGCGCCCGTGACGAGCGCAGCGATCCGGACCGCGCCGCCGAAGTGCGCTTCATGCGCTTCTTCGACCATACGCCGATGGCGATCGCCACCGTCGACCGCGGCGGCAACGTCGTGCGCGCCAATGCGCGCTACGCCAAGCTCGGGCAGGCGTTAGGGCTCGACAGCGCCAGCAAGTCGATCTTCCGCGCGGTCAATTCGCGCGACCGTCATTTGCTGATCGCGGCCATCAACCAGGCCGCCGAGAATCAGGCCGACATCGCGCCGGTCGAGGTCGCGCTGGAAGGAACCAAGGAGCGCTGGGGCCAGTTCTTCGTCACGCCGGTCGACGGGGGTGAGAACGACGCGGAAGCCGCCATCGTGCACATGCTCGAGACCACCGAGCGGCGCGCGCTGGAGAACCAGATCAACCAGTCGCAGAAGATGGAGACCGTCGGCCAGCTCGCCGGCGGCATCGCCCACGACTTCAACAACGTGCTCTCCGCCATCATGATGGCGAACGACTTCCTGCTGAACGCGCACAAGCCGACCGACCCGTCGTTCCAGGATATCATGCAGATCAAGCAGAACGCGACGCGGGCCGCCACGCTGGTGCGGCAGTTGCTGGCGTTCTCGCGGCGGCAGACGCTGCGGCCGCAGGTGCTCGACCTCGGCGATGCGCTCTCCGACCTCGCCATGCTGCTGCGCCGCCTGATCGGCGAGAAGGTCAAGCACGAGACCATCCACGGCCGCGATCTTTGGCCGGTCAAGGTCGACGTCTCCCAGTTCGAGCAGGTCATCGTCAATCTCGCGGTCAACGCGCGCGATGCCATGCCCGACGGCGGCAAGCTGATCATCCGGACCGCCAACGTCACCGCCGAGGAGGCGGCCAGGCTGGCCTACAAGGGCATGCCGGCAGCGGACTACGTGCGGATCGAGGTCGCCGACACCGGTACCGGCATCCCCGCCGATATCCGCGACAAGATTTTCGAGCCGTTCTTCTCGACCAAGGAAGTCGGCAAGGGTACCGGCCTCGGGCTCTCCACCGTCTACGGCATCGTCAAGCAGACCGGCGGTTTCATTTACGTGGACTCCGAGCCGGGGCAGGGCACCTCGTTCCAGATCTTCCTGCCGCGCCATCATGCCGAGCCGGAGGTGCAGGTCGAGCAGCCGGCGCCGGTCGTTGGCGCCAGCAATGGTGCCGCGAAGGAAGCCGGGTCCACGGCGGACGCCAAGCCCCGCACCGATCTCACCGGACAGGGCACTATCCTGCTGGTCGAGGACGAAGAGGGCCTGCGCGCGCTCAATGCACGCGGTCTGCGCTCGCGCGGCTACACCGTGGTCGAGGCTGAGAACGGCGTCGAGGCGCTGGAAGTCCTGGAAGAGCAGAGCGGCGGAATCGATCTCGTCGTGTCCGACGTCGTGATGCCGGAGATGGACGGCCCCACGCTGCTCAAGGCGATGCGCGAGAAGAACCCCGACATCAAGTTCATCTTCGTCTCCGGCTACGCGGAAGACGCGTTCGAGAAGAGCCTGCCCGAAGGCCAGCAGTTCGACTTCCTGCCCAAGCCGTTCACGCTGAGCCAGCTCGTGGCGGCCGTGAAGGAGACGATGGCGAAGGCGGGGTGAGGGCGCGGGCTCCACGTTCTCCGTCATTGCGAGGAGCGAAGCGACGAAGCAATCCAGTTGCCTCCGCGGAAACAGCCTGGATTGCTTCGCTTCGCTCGCAATGACGAGAAAAAAGCTCTCAACAGCCACCGGTAACCCGCGACCGCGGCTCCTTCGCTCACCCGGCCAAGCTGCCGCCAAATATGGGCTTTTGCCACATCCCCGCGACTGAGGGCCGCAGCCACAAGTTCCGATAGTGGCTTCCTTTTTACGGAAGGCTGCCCATCTTAGGGGCACGTCCCCATGCCGGGGATCTGGGAAACCAACATGAATTTCTCGCAACGCTCCCGCAGCATCTTCAAGACGATTGCCGTCGTGCTGGCGCTTGCGCTGCCGACTGCGCTGGCGATCTCGTCCGCCGACGCGCGCGTCGGTGGCGGCATGTCGTCGGGTTCGCGCGGTTCGCGCACCTATTCGGCCCCGCCATCGACCACGACCGCGCCGGGCTCGACCTCGCAGTTCAATCGGACCTACACCCAGCCGGGCGCAGGCATGAATTCGGCTGCCGCCGCCCCCGCGCGCGGCGGCCTGTTCGGCCGCGCCGGCGGCTTTATGGGTGGCCTCGCGGCCGGCTTCCTCGGCGCGGGCCTGCTCGGGATGCTGTTCGGCGGTGGCCTGTTCGGCGGTCTCGGCGGCATGTCGTCGATCATCGGCCTGATCATCCAGATCGTGCTCGTGGTGCTCGTGGTTCGGCTGGCGATGTCCTGGTGGCAGCGCCGCCACACCCCGCAGGCGGCCTATGCCAACGCTGACGCCGGCGCCGGTCCGGGACCGCAGGCGAACAACCGTAGTGGTCTTGGTGGCGGTCTTGGCGGCGGCTTCGGCTTCGGCGCCAACAACGCGCCGCTCGAGATCAAGCCGGACGACTATGAAGCGTTCGAGCGCCTGCTCGGCGACGTCCAGTCCGCCTGGTCCAACGAGGACGTGGCCAAGCTGCACACGCTCGCGACGCCGGAAATGGTCTCCTATTTCGAGCAGGACCTCGGCCAGAACCGCGCCCGCAATGTCGTCAACAAGGTCAGCGGTGTGAAGCTGTTGCAGGGCGACCTCGCGGAATCCTGGCGCGAAGGCGAGACCGATTACGCGACTGTGGCGCTGCGCTTCGCGCTCACCGACAAGACGCTCGACCGCAATACCGGCGCAATTGTCGCCGGCAGCGAGCAGCCGGGCGAGGCCACCGAAGTCTGGACCTTTGCCCGGCGTCCGGGCGGCGCCTGGGAATTGTCGGCGATCCAGCAGACCAACTGATCGCGCGTATAGCGACAAACGAGGGCGTCGTGCTTCGGCACGGCGCCCTTTTTGTTTGAGCGGCACGTTTCCGGTCAGGTGGCCATTTGGGCGAAGCACTTAATTGCTTGTTGGCCGCGCAGAGCTGCCCCAATTTCGCGCCTGCCGGTTGGATGAGGAGATATTCCGTGAGCCAGTGTGTCGCGCGCCTCAGGACAAACTACGAAGGCATTGCCAGGAGTTCGTCCCTGCTGCTGGAGGCGATCGGAACGGCGTATGACCGGATCGAGGCCGAGCGCGACCGCAATTGCTGGATCCATCTTCGCCCACGGCAGGAGGCACTCGAAGAATGCCATAAGCTGGTGGCGCGCGCGCGGACGGGCGAAAATCTTCCGCTGCTCGGTATTCCCTTTGGTGTGAAGGACAATATCGACGTTGCGGGCATGCCGACCACTGCCGCATGTCCGGCGTTCAGCTACACGCCCTGGCATTCCGCGCACAGCGTGGAACGCCTCACCGCAGCCGGCGCAATTTGCCTCGGAAAGACCAATCTCGATCAGTTCGCCACAGGCCTGTCCGGCGTGCGTTCGCCCCATGGCCCCTGCGCGTCGGTTGCCGATGCGCGCTATGTTGCGGGCGGCTCCAGTTCCGGGTCCGCGGTCGCCGTGGCGGCCGGGCACGTCGCCTTTGCGCTCGGCACCGATACCGGCGGCTCGGGGCGCATACCTGCCGGGTTCAACAACATCGTCGGAATCAAGCCGACCGTTGGGCTGGTGTCATCACGTGGCCTGGTGCCGAATTGTCCGACGATCGATTGCGTGTCCGTATTCTGCAATACTGTCAGCGACGGCGAGGCAATCCTCGACATCATCGAAGGGTTTGATTTCGAAGATCCCTACAGCCGCCTGCCCAGAACCTTTTTCCCCGCCAACGGAGCGGCGGCATCATTCCGGTTCGGCCGCGTTGCGCCAGCAGATCTCGAATGCTTCGGCATGTCGGAATGCGGCGAACTCTACGAGAGCGCCTGCGAACGTCTTGCTCATATCGGAGGAACGGCGATCGAGGTGGACTTCGCCCCATTCCGCCAGGCCGGGGAGTTGATGTTCAGCGGTCCCTGGGTCGCGGAGCGGCACTCTGCCATCGCTTCGCTCATTGACGTCGAATCCGGCGCCTTGCTTGATGTCACGAGGACCGTGCTGGGCTCAGCCGCCGGCTATTCGGCGATCGACACGTTTGGCGCCATTCACCGGCTGCACCGGCTTCGCCGCGACGCCGAAGCAATCTTTGCCGGCATCGATGCCCTGGTGGTTCCGACCGCGCCGCGGCCGTTCACACTGGAGGAGATGCATCGTGATCCGATCACCCTCAACAATCGTCTGGGCTACTACTCGTACTTTGCCAATCTACTCGATCTCTGCGGCGTCGCCGTTCCGAATGCGAAATTGCCAAGCGGGATGCCCATGGGCGTGACCCTGCTGGCGCCGGCTTGGCACGATCGCGCGCTGATCGGACTGGCGCGGCGGTTCGAGGCCGGCGCAGACGGATCGGCGTTCGAGTTGAAGTCTGGCGGCTAAAGGGCGGACATTATCCGATCGCCTGCCCGAGCGTAGAAACATCCAGGATCGAAATCACGGATCTTTCGTATCTGATCACGCCTTCGTCCTGGAGCCGCGCGAGTTGCACGGTCACCCATTGGCGGGTGGATCCGATGAGATTGGCGAGATCACCGTGGGTGAACGGCATGCCGACGACGACCTCGTTGTCGCGCTTCACGCCGTAGACGTGCGACAGGAAGATCAGCAGGCTGTGCAACCGCTCGGTGACCGAGCGCGTCCCAAGCATCTGGGCCATTGCCGAATAGCATCGCGCCTTGAATGCGAGGGCATCCAGCAAGGCGACGGCAATCGTCGGCGCTTCCAGCGCAAGCCGCCGCAGCGCCGGTCCGGGCATGAACGTCAACCGGCTGCGCTCGGCCGCAACCGATGTCCACATGTGCGGGCCCGTCCCGAATATGTCGGGCCCGCCGACGAAGTTGCCGGGAAACCAATAGGCGAGCGTGACTTCGCGCCCCGACGGTGCAGCATAGTAGCTGCGTATGCGCCCCTCGCTGATCAGGTAGATCCCGGCCTGTGCGTCGCCCTGAGACCAAACCAGTTGGCCGGCTTCCAGGATCTTTTCGCGTCCGATCGCACGCAAGCGATTGCAATCAGCCCGGTTGAGACCATCCAGCAAGCCGGGAAGCGGTCTGACGAGATCGTCAGACTCCGCGAGCATCACACCTGCCGCTATCGCGCTGTTCGCCCTGTGCATGGCCGGCTCCGCAGGTGAGACCCGGCATCGACTATTCAAGAACCATGCCAGCCCGCTGCGTCGCCTCAGACCCGCGGGCTCCGCGTCGTCAGTCCGCGTCCGACTGATTGAACGCCCGCAACCCTTCCGCGCGGATGACGTCGAGACAATCCTTCTTGAGCGACAGATAAGCTGGCTCGACCATGACAGAACTCGACCGTGGGCGCGGCAGCTTGACCGCGACTTCGCGCAGGATGCGGCCGGGTCCCGCGCTCATGATGAGAACGCGGTCGGCCAGTACGATGGCTTCATCGATGTCATGCGTCACGAATACGATTGTCGCCTTGATCCGGTCGCGCAGCGCCAGCAGATTGTCTTGCATCACCGCGCGGGTCTGCGCGTCGAGCGCCCCGAAGGGCTCGTCCATCAGCAGCACACGGGGCTGATTGGCCAGCGCTCGTGCGATCGCCACGCGCTGTTGCATGCCGCCGGACAGCGTGTTCGGATAAGCGTCGGCGAAACGCTTGAGGCCGACCATCGCGATCAGATCGTCGGCGATGGCATACGCTTCCGTCCTGGACTTCCCGAGCATCCTGGGACCGTGGGCGATGTTGCTGCGGACCGACTTCCAGGGGAAGAGATGCGGCTGCTGGAACACCATGCCGACATCGGGACGCGGACTGTAGACGGGCGCGCCCTCGACCAGGATCTCGCCTTCGAACGGCACTTCCAGCCCGGCGATCGTATTGAGCACCGTCGATTTGCCGCAGCCGGAGGGCCCGGCGATGCAAACGAACTCGCCAGGCGCCACGTCAAAGGAAACGCGATCGACTGCGATCATCTGCCCGCGCTTGGTGTCGAAAACGATGCTCAGGTTCGAGACTTGAATGGCCGGTTGTTTCCGCGCCGATTCGTCGGAGGCAGGCGAACTTGCCAGCGCCAGCTTCATGCTCGATCGAGACCCCGACATCAGCGCCACCAGACGATACGTTCGGCAAGAGCCGCAAACAGCCGGTCGGCTATGAACGACATCAACCCGAGCGCTGCGAGTCCACCCATGACCTGGCCCGTTTGCAAATTCTGCTGCGCAATCTCGATCCTGTAGACAATGCCGGCGAAAGCGCCGGCCAGTTCAGCCGCGACGAGCGTGTAGAAGGAGATGCTGACGGCGGTGCGCAACCCGACCACGATGTAGGGAAGCGCGCCCAGCAGCACGATCTCCTGCAGCATCTGGCGTCGGGGCGTGCCGAGCATCAACGCCGCCCGAATAAGGCCACGGTCGACCTTCTGCACGCCGATGTGGGTCGAAAGCCATACCGTGAAGAATACGCCCCATACGACGAGGAACAATTTGCCCGCCTCTGACAGGCCGAACCAGAGGATGACGATCGGCACGAAAGCAATCGGTGGAATTGGCCGCAGGATATGGAATAGCGGGGACAGCAAGCTCGAGATAACGGGGAATTGGCCGGTGAGAACACCGAGCAGGATGCCGAGCGCGCCGCCCACGATGAACCCCGTGGTGACGCGAAAGAGGCTGGCCAACAGATCGCTAAAGAACTGTCCGCTTCGTATCCATTCAAGCACGGCCGCAGCAACCACCGTCGGCGGCGGAAACAGCACCATGTTGACGGTCCCGGAACGGGAGACCAGTTCCCAGAGCCCAATGAACAAGGGAAGAGAAAGCGCCCCGACCAGAATATTGAGGCGGCGCAGCCCAGCTGACTTCGGCCGCCGAGCGCGACCGCCAGTGCGGATGGCAATATCGCTTGCTGCTGAAGTGGCTTCCGGCATGGCCACGCGGGTGCCTATTTCCACGATAAGGAGACGCGTGCGGGATCGACCTTTTTCAGTGGCTCGGTGACAACGACCTTGCTGAAGTCGGGCATCGCCGCTCCCGGAGGATGGTTGCCGCTCTCGAGGCGCCATGCGGAATGGGTCTTCAGAATCTCGATCAGCCGGTCATCGAGACGCACCCGGTAAACATAGTCGGCCCAGATCGGGGCGAGTTCGTCCCGCTTCATTCCGACTGCGTCTGCCACTGTCGTAATTGCTTCATCCGGGTGTGCCTTCATCCAGATCTCGGCATCGATCAGTGCGGCGATGAATTTCTCAACCAGCACGGGGTTGGCGTCCAGATAGGACTTCATGACGACGATATTGAACGTCTCGGAGTAGGTGCCCTTTGTATCGACCTCAGTAACGGCTTCGCCCAGGGCCTTCTTCGCGTTGGCGACGTGGGGCTCCCAGGTGTCGAACGCGTCGATGCTTCCGGCTGCAAGTGCCGGCAGCATCTCCTGCGGCCGCAGATTGACGAGGGTGACATCCTTGGGCATCAATCCCACCGACTTCAGCAAGGTCGCCGTGTAAACCTCGCTGCCGGTGCCGGCAGTGAAGGCTATTCGCTTGCCGCGAAGATCTTCCTTGGTCTTGATGCCGGCCTTGGCCGCGACCAGCGTCTTGAGATCAGAATATTCCATCCCGGCGACGAAGGCGATGGGCTGGTTTGCCATCGCCGAAGCGGTGACCGGCGCCTCGGCCGTCGTCGCGATGTCGGCGCCGCCCCCGATCACCGTGTCCAGGCACTGCTTGCCGGACGTGAAGTTCGAGACCGTGATGTCCAGTCCGTTCTTTTCGAAAATTCCCTTCGATTTGGCGACGATCGCAAGGCCGGAGATCGGCCCGAGGTTTTGCGCAAGCCGGGCTTTGAGCAATTCCGCGGCCGAGGCGCAGTCCGGACCAATGGCAAGACCGACGGCAAGGCAGCAAAGCATGGCACGGCCGGCAATTGCTGTGATTGGGCGGATGGTGGTCCGGTGCATGACGATCTCCCCTTGCGCCGCGCCCTGCGCAGCCCCGATGTGATCGCGGATACCGCCCTGAACGGTCCCGCCACAGTCCCCCCGCGTCCTCCCCTGGACGATCACTTGCGGACCGGCCCATTTGGTATGCTCGCCCGGCACCATTGTTCCGGGAAGCAATTAATCGACATGGCAGTCGGGAAGCGGCTGGGAATCGTCGGCGATCCCGCTGACCAGCTGATTGCAGGCGACATGAAATAACCAGGGCATCGTGCTTCTTGCATGGAGCCTTTTTCTTTTGGGGGTCTCGCATCGCGGCATCGGAATAAGCGGGGCTGCGTCGGGTTGAAATCTGGCGGCCAACGACAACACAAAGGGAGGACAGGATGATCCGCATTGAGAGAACCGTGACGATTTCAGGTCTTGCGCTCGCTGCAGCCTTGCTTGCGGCGCCATCGGCGCAGGCGCAGTCGGCCGACATGACGTTCTTCGTGACTTCCAGCGGTCCTGGCAAAGGCGCCGATCTCGGCGGCCTGGAGGGGGCCGATGCGCAGTGCCAAAAGCTGGCCCAGGCCGGCGGCGCCGGTAGTAAGACCTGGCGCGCTTATCTTTCGACCCAGGCTGCCGACGGCAAGCCGGCCGTCAACGCGCGCGACCGCATCGGCAAGGGACCATGGCAGAACGCCAAGGGCGCTGCAATCGCCAAGGACGTTGCCGACCTGCACGGCGCGGCCAACAACCTCACCAAGCAGACCGCGCTGAGCGAGAAGGGCGAGGTCATCAACGGCCGCGGCGACACGCCGAACCGGCACGACATCCTCACGGGTTCGCAAGCCGACGGCAGCGCATTTCCCGCGGGTGACGACAAGACCTGCAAGAACTGGACGTCGAGCACGCAAGGGGCGGCGGTCGTCGGCCATGCCGATCGTCAAGGCCTGCGCGATGACGAGCCGTCGAAATCGTGGAACAGCTCGCATCCCTCGCGCGGTCCCGACGGCGGCTGCTCGCAGGCCGATCTGAAGAGCACCGGCGGCGACGGGCTGCTGTATTGCTTCGCGTCGAATTGAGACGCGGAACTCGCTCCGCCGTCATGGCGTTCGTGATTGCGTGCTACACTCGCCACCACGCAATCACGGACAGTTTCCATGAAATACGAGCTCTATTATTGGCCCGAGATCCAGGGCCGCGGTGAATATGTGCGGCTGGCGCTGGAGGAGGCGGGCGCGGCTTACATCGACGTGGCGCGCGGCCCACGCGGCACAGCTGCGATGATGAAGATGATGGACGCGCACAAGGGCACGCCGCCCTTTGCGCCGCCGTTCCTCAAGGCCGGTAAGCTCGTCATCGGCCAGACCGCGAACATCCTGCTCTATCTCGGCGCCCGCCACGCCCTTGCCCCGAAGTCGGAGGCGGGTCAACTCTGGGTGCATCAGCTCCAGCTCACGATCACCGATTTCGTGGTCGAGATTCACGACACCCATCATCCGCTCGGGCCCTCGCTCTACTACGAAGATCAGAAACCGCCGGCAAAGAAGCGCACGGCCGACTTCTGGGGCGAGCGCGTGCCGAAATATCTCGGCTATTTCGAGCAGCTCCTTGAGGACAATGGCGGCGCTTATCTCACCGGCCGCAAGCTGTCCTATGTCGATCTCTCGCTGTTCCAGCTCGTCGCGGGGCTGCGCTATGCGTTTCCGAAGCGGATGAAGGCGTTCGAGACAGATATCCCGGGCCTCGTCGGCCTGCACGAGCGCGTCGCGGCGCGGCCGAACATCAAGGCCTATCTCGAAAGCCGCCGCCGCATTGCCTTCAACGAGCAGGGCATCTTCCGCCGCTACCGCGAATTGGATGGATAGCCGGTCCGAAGGTGCCGAGGGGGTGTTGCGCGCTCACCATACGCCAGGCAGCAGCCGATAGCGCACGCGCGTCACATAGTCGGCATAGCCCGGCAGGCCCTCGCGCAGCGTGCGCTCCTCGATGCGAATGCGGATGGCAAATAATGCGATGAACAGCGGCGCCATCAGAAGTCCCCACCATGAGCCCAGAAGCAGCGGCACGCCGGCGAAGAACAGGATCATGCCGCTGTACATGGGATGACGCACATGGGCATAGGGCCCCGTCGAGATCACGCGCTGCGCGCGCTCGGCTTGCAGCTTCACCACGGGCGCCGCGAACGAGTTCTCGCGGAAGACCCAGAGGATGAACAGCGTCGAGAGCAGGAACAGGGCGAGGCCCAGCATCTGCAGCGCCACCGGCATGTCGGAGGACAGCATGCGCCGGTCGAGCCCCATCGCCGCCAGCCAGACCAGCATCGTGAGGACGAAGACGGTCATGAACACCTTGTCCGCGGCGGGCTGATCCTTTTGCAGGACCGGCCGCAGGCGTTCGGCGAGCAGTGCGGGGTCGACCTGGTACAGCCACCAACCGCCGAGCGGGCCGAGCAGGGCGGAGGTCGCGAGGAACACCCAGGCCGACGGCCAATGCAGGGTTCCGGCGGACACGAACAGCAGCGCGCCCATGGCGGCGGTGGTGATCGTGCTCTGCAACAGCAGTCTTGCGATCATGCGCAGGTCTCAGATAGCCGCGCACGATATTGGTCCTGCTATCCGGCGAAGATGCGGCCGGACACGCGAAAAGCCCGATCGACCGGATCGGGCATTTCATCTTCGACGCGGCTGATCAGGCGAGCTGATCGATCCGCGTACCCTGACCCGGCGGCAGCGGCGCAGGCGGCGGCGGCTTATAGGTCGGGTCGTTGTCCTTGGTCTTGATCTGATCGTCCTGCTGCTTGGTCGTGTCGTAGCTCGGCACCACGATCGCGATCGGCGGCGGCGAAACGGTAGAAACGCTCATCCAGAAATCCTCGCACATGGAAACATTGACACTGCGCCGCGAGGAGCGAAATTTCCTTCAAGCCAATCGTTAAAATGCGAGGGATCTGGTGCGGTAGAATGTGCTCTCGGACCTCTCCTCGTCATTGCGAGGAGCTCTTGCGACGAAGCAATCCAGTCTGTCACCGCAGAGACAGTCTGGATTGCTTCGCTTCGCTCGCAATGACGGAGTGCGTGGAAAGAGCGGGGTCGCCCCGCCTATTCGTCCTTGCCGCGCGTGATCGCGATGGACGCATCCGTCTTGGTGCGGGTGCATTCCATGTTGAGACGCCGGTAACGCATGCTGACCTTGTCGCCGCGCAAGAGTCCCATCCGCTTCAGGCAGCGTGTCGCGCCCGTCGTCGTATCGTCCCTGGTCACGGTGAAGACGATCGCCGCCATCGACCCCACCAGCGCAAAGAACTCCGGCTTGGGCTTGCGATCGCCCTTGGCATAGAGCTCGATCGAATATTTGTCGCCACGGCAAGCCACGGACAATTCCTTGGCCGCGGGGTGCGTCAGGTAGACGACATTCGCGGCGCGGAAATTCACCTTGAGGCGATCGACTTGGTTCGCCAGCTCCTTGGCGCTGTCGTCGCAGCGGTCCGCGCGCGCGGGTGCGGCGAAGGTCACAAGGCCGGTGATGGCGGCGGCGACCAAGATCGCGCCGCGGACGTGCAAGTTCAATGTCATGATGAAAAGCCCCTTAGCGGGCGCATTCAACCGTCGTCGGGCGCGTAGCGCAAGGGGTGCATCCAGGGTCTTCACTGGCGTCATGAGGGCCTCGTGTCCGCCGACAGCCGCCAAAAAAGCTCGCCATGCGTCGAATCGGGATGCCCAGACCGCACCAGAGCGCCTTCCCTTTGCGGCAAAAAAGCTTAGAACGCTTCTATGAAAGGGGCTCATGCGAGGGCTCCAAAACCCCGAGATTCCAGCCCATGAACGCTCCCACCGCCTTCCCCGACCCCGCAAAGCCCGTTCCGCCCTACAAGCACACGCCGCTGTTTCCGCTGGGCAAGGACGAGACGCCCTACAAGAAGATCACAGCCGAGGGCGTGCGGGTCGAGAAGGTGCTGGGGAAAGACATGCTGGTGGTGTCGCGCGAGGCGCTGCGGGACCTGTCGGAAGCCGCCTTTGGCGACATCAACCATTATCTGCGGCCGGGTCATCTGAAGCAGCTCCGCGCGATCCTGGAGGACGGCGAGGCGAGCCCGAACGACAAGTTCGTCGCGCTGGACTTTCTCAAGAACGCCAACATCGCCGCCGGCGGCGTGCTGCCGATGTGCCAGGACACCGGCACCGCGATCATCATGGGCAAGAAAGGCTGCAACGTCATCACCGACGGTGACGACGAGGCGGCGCTGTCGGAGGGCGCGCGCGATGCTTACCTGCGCCGCAATCTGCGCTACTCGCAGGTCGCGCCCTTGTCGATGTACGAGGAGAAGAACACCGCCAACAACATGCCGGCGCAGTGTGAGATCTACGCCGAAGGCGATGACGCCTACAAGTTCATGTTCATGGCAAAGGGCGGCGGCTCCGCCAACAAGAGCTTTCTGTTCCAGGCCACGCCCTCGGTGCTGACCAAGGACCGGCTGCTCGCCTTCCTCAAGGAGAAAGTGTTGACGCTGGGCACCGCGGCGTGCCCGCCTTATCACCTCGCCATCGTGATCGGCGGCACTTCGGCCGAGCTCTGCATGAAGACGGTGAAGCTGGCGTCGGCTCGCTATCTCGACGCGCTGCCGACCCACGGCTCGCCCGACGGAAATGCGTTTCGCGATCTCGAGATGGAGCAGGAGATCCTGAAGATGACGCAGTCGCTCGGCGTCGGCGCGCAGTTCGGCGGAAAATATTTCTGCCACGACGTGCGCGTGATCCGCATGCCGCGTCACGGTGCCTCGCTCCCGATCGGGCTCGGCGTGTCATGCTCGGCCGATCGCCAGGTGCTCGGCAAGATCACCAAGGACGGCGTCTATCTCGAAGAGCTCGAGCACAACCCGGCGCAGTATCTGCCTGAGGTCGAGCAGTCGCTCGGCGGCGAGGTCGTCAAGATCGACCTCAACCAGCCGATGAAGGATATCCTTGCCACGTTCTCGAAGTACCCGACCAAGACGCGGGTCTCGATGACGGGCACCATGATCGTTGCGCGGGATTCCGCGCATGCCAAGCTGCGCGAGCGGCTCGACAAGGGCGAGCCGCTGCCGGACTATTTCAAGAACCATCCGGTCTATTACGCCGGCCCCGCCAAGACGCCCGAGGGCTACGCCTCCGGTGCGTTCGGCCCGACCACTGCGGGCCGCATGGATTCCTTCGTCGATCAGTTCCAGGCCGCCGGCGGCTCGATGGTGATGGTCGCCAAGGGCAACCGGGCGGCAGCCGTGCGTGAGGCTTGCAAGAAATATGGCGGCTTCTATCTCGGCTCGATCGGCGGCGCGGCTGCGAACCTCGCCGAGCACTGCATCAAGAAGGTCGAGGTGCTCGAATATCCCGAGCTCGGCATGGAAGCGATCTGGCGCATCGAGGTCGTCGACTTCCCAGCGTTCATCATCATCGACGACAAGGGCAACGACTTCTTCAAGGAATTGAATCTGGGCTGAGGGAAGTAGGAAGTAGAATGAAATCGTTGGGAAAAACGCTTCGCCTATTCCTCGTAGACGGAACGCCGTCAGGGATTGTGATCGCTGAAATAATTAATTGGTCCGGTCAGTTAGTGCGTGTACCTCGGTCCTTGCTTAGCCAATTTCTCGAGAGAAAGGAATCTAGTCGCACGGGTGTATATCTTCTGATCGGAAATGACGAAGAAGAGGTTGGTCGACTGCAGGCCTATGTAGGGGAATCGGACAACGTGGGCGACCGGCTGCGGCAGCATGCCAATAGCAAAGATATGTTCGATTGGGACTACGCTTGTGTCATCACGAGTAAGGATCAGAATCTCACCAAAGCGCATGGTCTTTTTCTTGAGTCGCAAATCATCGATCGAGCAAAGGTCGCTGGTCGCGTGAAGTTAGAAAACGTTAAGACAAAGATTTACGAGAGTATTCCTGAATCCGACATCTCAGATATGCTGTACTTCTCGGATCAGATCGCGGTGTTGCTTCCCGCATTGGGCGTAGAACTATTTGCGCCTACCACGCTGGCCAGTCGTGCAGTCCATACTTCGAGCGCCGTAGCGCGCCCCGAAAATGCTGAACCAAATGCAAAATCTACAATCCAACAGGATACGGCCTCCGCAACCAGTGGGCCGTCCACAATTGCTGTCGTCTTGAGGGACAACACATTTGGGATTGAAGCCGAGGGGTTGGAGTCAAATGGCGAAATATTGGTTCTCGCTGGGTCAAAAGCCCGAGGTGAGAACGACAGTAAGATCAACGTGTATAGCCAGCTAAGAGAGCGACTAATTCGCGAAGGAAAGATCGTTAAGACAGATAATCCCAAAGTCTTGCTTTTCACTTCTGATGTTCTTTTTAACAGCCCGAGCGCAGCTTCTGCTGTGATATTGGACCGAAATGATAATGGCCGCACTAGCTGGAAGGAAAAGACTACGCAGCGATCGCTGAATGACTGGTACGCCTTCCAGGCTAACCAGGTGCACCAACCGGCAATTTCCGTGGCAAGCTAGGTCGAAGGACTTGATTCCGCGTGACCGCGCTAGGCCTGGATGGGTCTAGGAACGGATGGGTTGCTGCCTCTAGTGACCGGCGCAGCACCCGCTTTTGCGGGGACGTCGCTGAAGCACTATCCGTTCGATTTAACCGGGTGGCGATTGATGTCCCAATGGCATGAGGACGACATGCAGATGTGGTACTAAGCCTCTCTTGTTAGCTCGTCAGAGTGCTTGACGCTAAGTTTGCCCCCAAGAGCTAGCTGCAATTCGTGACCTGGTTGGAGCACAGCCCGCGCCACCAGCCGCGAACGCCGTCCTGGCTCTCGACAAGGCCCCACAGGCCGCTGCAGGCAAAGATGTGCTTCGGTCCGCCGTCGGTGTCGATCGGGCCGCCGAGCTCGCGCTGGGCCGGCATCCATTTCGCATCGACGAAGGGCGCCTGGAACAGGCCGCCCATGCGTGTCGCGCCATTGGCGTAGGACGCGCCGACCTTGTTGGAGGCGACCCAGCCGCGTCCGGCATAGGGCTTTGGCGCGCTGCGCGGATATTTCTTGTTGTCCTCGTAGTCCCTGCCGGGCGGCTTGGCGCCTTTGATCAGAAACCAGCCGCTCTTGAAGCCGATGATGCGGAATTCGGTGAGCCAGCCGCCGTCGGGCGTGTTCTCGCTGCCGCCGAGCTTGAGCCGGTAGGGCGGCGGAAGCGTGCCGAGCACACGCGCCTTGATCGATGGTTCAGCACGCACGTTGAGGCCGTCAGGATCCTTGTCGACGGACCAGGCGCCGAAATCACAGGGCTCGGTGCCGTCGGGAAGCGTTGAACGCCTGGCGGCGAGATCGGCGTGCAGCTTTGCGAACTCGGTGTCGTCGTTGTCAGGATCCGGCCCGCTACGCGGCTTCAATTCGGCCGAGACTGCGCGCGTCGCATCCGGCGTCAGCGCGACCACGAGAGCCTGGCGCGCGACGAACACGCTTGCAGGTGACTTCGGATCGTTGGAGGAGGCCGGATAGCGGCGATGTAGCCCGTCGAACCTTCGGTTCGATAGGCCGTGCCGGCGACATAGCCTGCCGGTAGCATGGCGAGCGCGCTTGCCCGCCACGCCGGTTCGGCATCGTCCGCGCGCGCCGCTTGGGTCGCGACACACAGGATCGTCGCCGCGATGAGACCGAGCGCGCGCACGGTTGCCGCGCGGCTTAGGCGCGCGTGCCGGTGAACGGGAAGCTGCCCATCGGGCCGATGCCCATCTCACCGCTCATGTTGTCGCCGGAGACGGTTCCGATGAATTCGAGCGTCAACGGCATCGGATTGGTGATCGAAACCTTCCAGTTGACGGCATCGCCGCTGACGGTGCCGTCGAAAATCTCGGCTGTATCGCCTTCCGCACCCTGCGTCCCCGTGAGCGTGCCGCCGGCAGCCGTCAGGCTCAGCGTCGCCTTACGCTCGCCCATGGGTGTCGTCAGGGTCAGAGTCCAGTTGCCGTCGACGGCCATTCGCGTCTCCCAAGATCCCGGCGGACCGCGACGATCCGCGGACCAGTCCCGGCCGAGCGTATAGCGCAACTCGCCGCCCGCGCCTAACGCCCCGTTGGAGGCATTTAGGCGCGGGCGGCGGCGCGCAGTCGGCTGGTGACGATGAGGCGAAGCACGACATATTGCACGGCGAAGGCGAGGATCTTGGCGCCGCCCGCGACCACCGTGATGTAGAACGCCCACAGCTTCAGATCGCCTGTGGAGGCGACGGCGATCATGCCGGCGCCGATCACGAACATCAGCGCGGCCCAGGCATAGCCAGCAGCCGTCACATATTCCGGAACGGTCTCGACGACCATCTTCGGCATGTAGCGCAGCATCCAGCCGCGCTTGAGCATGATGGCGCCGATCGCGAAATGCGCGATCGAGGGCTTTGCGAGCATGAAGCGGGGATCGTTGGTCAGCAGCGTGACCGTGCCGAGCACGACGACGAGCGCGACGCTCGCATAGGTCATGTAATTGAGCTGCTGTCCCTTGACGCGCGCGTAGATCACCTGCGCGATCGCCCCGGCAATCGCCACCGACGTTGCCAGGACGACGTTGTCGGTAACGAGGTAGATGACCAGGAAGACGATGGCGGAGAAGAGGTCGGAGGCGAGGCGGGCGAATACGTCCTTCATCGTCGATCCTGTTCAGCGGGAGGTGGGCAACGCGCTGGCCGGCGCACCGTACTTGATCTGCCGATATTCAGGATACCATTTTGTGAAGTAGATCGCGCTGTTGCGGGCGGCGAAGGCGACCGCGAGGCTCGACCAGAGCGGCAGGCCGGGGACATAGAGCAGCACGAGATTGGCGGCCGCCATCAGCAGTGCAGCCGCGGTCCATGCGCCGGTGATGACGTAGTTGGCATAGTGGAAGCCGGGCATTGCCGCGATCTCGGCCGGCACGGATTCGAGCGCGTATTGCAGCGTGAAGGGACGGCGGACCAGCATCGAGCCGAGCGAGATGACGAAGATGCCGATGTCGACCGACAGCTTGACACCGAGTGTGCCGAGCGCCGGGTCGAACAGCGCGAGGTGGAGGCCGATTGCGGCGAACAGCAGCGCCGAGCCCATAGCCAGGATCTTCACCGAGCGACCGCGCACGACATCGATCGAGCCGGTAACAAGACAGATTGCCGAGGCCACGAACACGCTGATCATGGCCGAGGTCATCAGCATCAGGAAAGTGAAGGCGCCGTAGGGCGCGAGGATCAGGAAAATCGCCATGGTTCGCCTCGGTCAGGCCTTATCTTTACGATGTAAAGATTAGGTCGGGAGCGAGCCGGGGTCAAGCAAAATCTTTACAGTGTCAAAATGACGTAAGCTACTTCTAAAAATTGAATTACTGCAATGGCTTGGTCTGCCATTTCGTCGATGAAGCCGGCCCAGGGCAGGTGCGACAGCACAGGTAAAGCACAGGCGGTCGAGAGGACGAAGGCGAGCACGATACCGCCGTTGAAGACGGTTAGGCCGCCCCGCCGCGGCCGAATCATCTGGAGCGTGATCCCGGCGCAGATCAGGAACACGATCAGGACAGCGAGGCGGTCCGCGGCGATCGATGGCATATGCATGAAGAGGCCTTTGGTGACATCAGCGATGTCGAGAGGAGCTAGCGCGCGCCGACCCAATTGCCGTGAAAACCGTCGGGCACGCGATGGCCGAGCTGCACCAGCGCGACGGGGCCGGCCTCGACATCTCCGGCGTTGAACACGGCGAGGTCGCTGCGGTTCTCCCGCGCGCGCCAGGCCACCGCCAGCAGCCAGCCATCGCCTTCCGCCGCATCTTTCGACCGCTCGACGAACACCGGTTCGGAAATGGTGTCGCCGGCCGGCAGCAGATAATGGCCGAGGCGCTTTCCATTGCCATCGACATGGACGACGCCGGAGAGCGCGCCGAACATCGGCAGCTTCGGATTGGCACAGGCGTACCAGCCGTGACGGCTCCTCAATCCGGCGCGGCGGTCGTCGATGCGCGGGAATTCGCCGGTGAGATCGTCGAGATAGGTCTGCTGGAAGCGGTCGGTGTCGCCTGAGAGATCGAACGTCCAGCGGCAATGGCGGGCGCGCGACTTCTCCGGGTCGGTCGGCCGCCCGTCGGGATGCGGAAACAGCGGCGCTTGCTCGAACTGCATGACGTCCGCGATGATGCGGTCACCGTCCTCCCACGCATTCATGACGTGGAAGACATAGCAGGCTTCAGCGCGAAACCAGACGATGTCCTTCGCGCTGCCCTTGCGCTTGATCACGCCGACATAGGCGCCCTTGTCCGGCTCCCAGGCGTAGGGAGGCCGTCCGGTCATCGCCCGCTCCATGCTGCCGGTGAGGGGCAGGATCGGAAACAGCACGTGGTTCTCGGTGACGATGAAGTCGTGCACCATGCTGGCATAGGGCGCCTCGAAGCGTTCGAAGCGCGTCGCCTTGCCGGACGCATCGATCGAGCCGTAGGAGAGGGTGGGCGTCAGCGGTCCCGCGGCGTTGTAGCCGAAGAACACCAGCTCGCCCGTGACGGGATCGAGCTTGGGATGCGCCGTGAAGCTGCCGGCGACGCGGCCGTGATAATTGTGATAGCCGCGCGTTGCGAGCGTGCCCGGTTCGATCTCGGTCGGCAGATGCGCTTCCTCTAGCGCAAGCAGCTTGCCGGCATGGAAGATGATGTTGGTATTCGCAACGCCGCCATCGGTCAGGTTCGCCGGCGCATCCGACAGCTTGCGGCCGAAGCCGCCGAACAACGCGCGGCCGGCATCGTGCTCGGCCAGCCATTTCGGCGTGCGGATCCAGCGGTTGCGATAGCTGGCGCGCCCGTTCTCGAGATGAAAGGCGTGCAGCATGCCGTCGCCGACGAACCAGTGCGCGCCGGGCGAGTCGAACTGCGGATTGGGGCCGTTGCGATAGAGCGTGCCGTTCAGGTCGCGCGGCAATTCACCGATGATTTTCAGGAAAGGCGCGTCGGCCTCGAACGGGATCGGACCGAGATTGTGGCGGCGTTCGGCAACGGCGTCCTGCTGCACGGCGTATCCCTCCTTTATCTTTACATCGTAAAGATCAAATAGCCGTACGAGGGGGCTTGGTCAAGCGAAATCTTTACACTGTCAATATGGCGTCCTATAGCTGGCCGATGGGCAAGAGCGAAATCAGGACAGAAACCGCGCGCGGTGCGCGCACTCCAAAGAAGGCGAGCGCTCCGGCGCGTCCCGCGCGACGCCCGGCGAGCGTCAAGTCCGAGGCGCCCTATCACCACGGCGCGCTGCGCGAGGCGCTGCTCCAGGCCGCCGAACGGGTGCTGGAGCGGGACGGGCTCGCCGGCTTGACATTGCGCGCGGTGGCGCGCGAAGCGGGGGTCTCGCATGCGGCGCCCACCCATCATTTCGGCGACCTCACCGGGCTTCTCAGTGAGCTCGCGGCGGTCGGCTTCCGCCAGTTCAATGCGGCGATGGCCTCGTCCTCTGACAGCGCCACCACCCCGCTCGAGCGCGCGCTGGCACGGCCGAAAGCCTATGTCGCCTACGCCCAGGCTCATCCCGGCATGTACGGCATCATGTTCCGCACCGAGCGCCTGGACTATTCCAGGCCTTCGCTGCACGAGGCCGCCGAGGCGTCCTTCGCCGGGCTCGCCAATGCCGTCGGCATGATGCGGCAGGAGCAGATCAGCGGCGACGCGCTGACGCTCAATCAGGGCGCCGCCATCGCGCGCGCCTGGTCGATGGTGCACGGTTTTACCATGCTGCTGCTCGATGGGCGGCTGGAGGATATTCTGGGGCGCCTGCCCGAGGGCACGACTCCCGAACGCCTGCTCGAGGCGATGCTGATGTCGCCGGTGACGGGGAAGTTGCCGGGTCCCTGATTGATTGTCAGCGAGCGCCTACCGCATCGTCGCGAGCTCGACCGCGCGGCCGCGTGCGCCGATGATCTTCACCTCGTCCTTGCCGCAGGTAAACCTGGGGGCGAACTCGTCTGCCGCCTTGCGGGCCAGCTCATTGGCGTTCGGGTTGGCAATCGCGTCGACATAGGCGACGTGGCAGACGGGGCCGGGTGGCAGCCGGGTCACGATGAGCATGGCCTTGGTGTTCGGCCGCCCCTGCTTGTCGGGATCGGTGCCATCGGCGATGTGCCAGCGCTGGATCATCGCAAACGGCTTGGCCCCCGCGGTGCGCCATTCGACGGTGGTCTCGGACGAGTTGAACGGAGCGAACCAGACTTTTGCCGCCGGTTCCTGGGCCGCGGCCTTGCGATTGCGGCCGACGGAGACGACCTCACGAAGATCATCCTCGGCGATCAGGACCATGAGGCCATCCTTGCCCTTGCAGACCCGCGTGGTGCTGCCGTCGAGCTCGCTGGGCTTGCCGATCTGGCGGCAATCCTTCGGGGCCGTCGAGGTATATTGGCTGCCCACGGATTGGGCGTCGGCGCGGCCGAGACCGCTGCACATCAGCAACATGGCCAGGAGCAATATGGCGAAGGTTGCAGTGGTGATGCGGAACATGACGACGCCTTTGGTCGAGCGGGAACTCCGTACCGTCAGACGTCTTGATTGTGGGCAAGGTTCAAACTGGGTCGACAGACACCTGACAGCGGCGCGGAATCGTTCTAGAAGAGCGGCTTCGCTTGGGCTCTTTCAGCCTCGTTCGCGTCCTCGTTTTTCGTGATCATGCCAGCCACCTCGTCCAACAAACCTTATCGCGTCGGCCGCTCGAAAACCGGGCTCGGCCTCTTCGCCACCAAGCCGATCAAGAAGGGCACCCGGATCATCCGTTATTACGGACCGATCCTGGACTCCCGGATTCCCGAGCACGACGACATCGAGAACAAATATTTGTTCGAGCTCAACGGCCGCTGGACCATCGACGGCTCGGTGCGCAAGAACCTCGCGCGCTACATCAACCATTCGTGCCGGCCCAACGCCGAATCCGACGTCCGGCCGCGCGAGCGCAAGGTCTTCATCCGCGCCATCAAGAACATCGAGCCGGGCGACGAGATCAATTACGACTACGGCACCGATTATTTCAAAGCCTACCTGAAGCCGATCGGCTGCAAGTGCGAATCTTGCGAGAAGAAGCGCAAGAAGCTGCGCGCCGAGGCGCGGGCCGAGCGCGCCAAGGTGAAGGCGCGCACGGAGCGCAAAGCGCAGAAGGCGGGGGCGAAGGCCGCCAAAAAGAAGAAGCTCAACGGCGTCGCTGTTGGCAAGGCGAACGGCCGCGCGCGGGCCTAGTTTGCACTTGCGCAGCCGGCTCCGTGGTTGTGCTCTGTTCAGCCTCAGGCAGCCAGCACACTCCCGCTCCTGCGCAATCCCACATATTGCAGTTCGGCAAACACGCCGGTCGCGATCGCCTGTGCCACGACCATGAGCTCGCCGGCAAGGTTCGGCGACACCGCGCCCGAGAGCAGCAGCGCAATGCTGCCGACCGTCCAGGCCGCGTTGCCGACGACGACCAGCAGCACGAGCGGCTTTGCCACGGAGGCGCGTGAGGCGAGCCAGCCGACGAGCGCCGTGTAGGCGATCAGGAACAGGCCGGTCTCGCGCAGCAGCGCTTCGGGCAGGTTGAACAGCGAGGCGAACGCGCTGGCGCCGAACGTGAAGCCGAGAGCGGCGACGCCGCTGAAGATCGCGTCGGCAAGAAGCGCGCGGCGAAGGAAGGTGGATGCGTCGATCATCGTGGGTCTCCATGGTTGGGGTGGGCTCGAGGTGAAACTCAGTGCAATCCGCGCCACCAGGCCCGAAGCAGGCGGGCGAGGCGGAACGGGCAGAGGCTCCTGCCGACGCTGTGCTCGAAGGCCGTGACCTGCGCGACGACGTAGTCGCCGGTCGAATGCACCAGCGGCTCGGGCATGTTGAGGCTGCGCGCCAGCATCCGGGTTGCGAGCGCCATGGCCCAGGGAACTAGCTGGTCTGTGACGGTCCGGTAGAGCAGCAGTGCGATCATGGTCGTCTCCTGTTGCGACCCAAGATGCGCCGGCCCGAGGACCAATTCGATTACCTCCGACGTAATGGAAGGGCCGAAATCTGCGTGGTAGGTTCTCAACCATGAACGCACATGCATCCACGGCGCAGGCCGAACGCAGCCAACCGATTCATATCGGCGACCATTTGCGCGAATGGCGGCAGCGCCGCCGCATGAGCCAGCTCGATCTTGCCGGCGAGGCCGAAATCTCGGCGCGGCATTTGAGCTTCGTCGAGACCGGCCGTGCCGCACCCTCGCGCGACATGGTGCTCAGACTCGCCGAGCGGCTCGACGTGCCCTTGCGCGAACGCAACGTGCTGCTGGTCGCCGCCGGCTATGCCCCCGCCTTTCCGCAGCGCCCGCTGGAGGATCCCGCCTTGAAATCAGCTCGCCAGGCGATCGACCTCGTCCTTAGGGCGCACGAGCCCAATCCGGCGCTCGCCTATGACCGGCACTGGAATCTGGTCTCGGCCAATCGCATGCTGGCGCCGCTGCTCGCCGGCATTCCGCAGCGACTGCTCGGCCAGCCCTTCAACGTGCTGCGGCTCGCCTTCCATCCGGAGGCGCTGGCGCCGCGCACGGTCAATCTCGCGGAATGGTGCGGGCATCTTTTGGAGCGGCTGCACAGGCAATGCGAGGCGACCGCCGATCCCGAGCTGATCAAGCTGTACAACGACCTGAAGAGCTATCCGATCCCGGCGCGCGCGGCGCCGCTGTCGAGCGACAATGTCGCGATCCCCTTCAAGCTGCGCCACGACGGGGAGATACTCAGTTTCTTCTCCACCACCATGGTGTTTGGCACGCCCGTCGACATCACGCTGTCGGAGCTGGCTCTGGAAACCTTCTTCCCGGCCGACGAGCGCACTGCCGAGCGGCTCCGACAAATGGCAGCAGCCATGGGCTAGCGGCCTTGCCTCGGCATGGGTTCGGCTTATCTTTGGCCACGAACCCGCAACGCCCGAAGGAGGCGCTCATGAGCACCCTAAAGCCGCTCCAGATCGACGTCGTTTCCGACGTGGTATGCCCCTGGTGCTATATCGGCAAGCACCGGATCGAGAGTGCGCTGGCGCTGGTGCCCGACGTTCCGGTCAAGCTCAATTTCCGTCCCTTCTTCCTTAACCCGTGGGTGCCGTCCGAGGGCATCAGCCGGGAGGAGTATCTCACCAAGAAGTTCGGCTCGGTCGAGGCCTACAAGGGCATTGCGGGACGCGTCGTTGCGGCCGCGGGCGAAGAGGGGCTCGTCTATCGGCCCGAGCTTGTCGCGCGTCAGCCCAACACCACCGACTGCCACCGCCTGATCCTCTGGGCCGAGGCGATCGGCAAGGCGCCCGAGATGAAGCAGCGCCTGATGGAGCTCTACTTCCGCGACGGCGGCGACCTCACCGATTTGAACGTGCTGGTGCAGGCGGCTGCCGATGTCGGCCTCGATGCCGCCGACATGCGCAAGCGCCTCGCGACCGACGAGGACGTCGCCCGCGTATCGGCGGACGCGCAGGAAGCCGCCGAGAAGGGCATCTCCGGCGTGCCGACCTACGTGTTCGCGCAAAAATACGCCGTCTCCGGCGCGCAGGATCCCAACATGCTCGCGCGCGCCATCCGCGAGGTCTCGGCGGAGATCAACGCCCAGGCGGCGGAGTAGGAGTTATCCTATTTACGAAGCAGGCGAACTGCGCGGCGCGCCGCCGCGTAGGCGATGCCGTGCGCCGCGAGCGCTCCATGAACGAGCGCCACGATGGGGTCATTCCGCCGCAACGGTATCAGGACGTCGCCGACGGCGAAGCGCCCGCGCCAGATCGGGTTGATCATAGGGTGATCTGCGCTCGCCGTGGAATCCGCGCTGGCGATGGCCGGATCGGCGCAAAGGCGGCGGGTGAGCTCGAGCGTGAGCTGCACGCCCGGCGAATATCTGGCAAAGCGCTCGTCGATACCGAGCTTGAAGAAGAAAGCGCGATCCTGATGGCGCAGCACGATGCCGGCGGCCACCGGCGTCGCGCCGGCGCGAAGAGTGACGATCTCGCATTGCGCGGTTTCTGCCAGCGCGGGAACGGCGCGCCGGATGAAGATTGCATCGCCGGCATGCTGGACCAGCGCGGTTCCGCGCTTGCCCTTCCAGCCACTGGCTTCGAGCTGCAAAAATGTCTCGAGCGCCGGCCTGATCTCGTCGGGGCTGCGCGCGACGTCGAACACGACTGCGCCGTGTTCTTCGAGGCGATGCCGTTGGCGGCGTAGCTCCTTGAGCTTCTTGGTGCCGAGCGCGTCGCGTAGCAGCGTCTCACCGTCCTGGGTCGCGTCGAGGCTGGCGCGGATGTAGGAGCTCAGGAGGCGCGGCTTCAGGCCGTCGCGCTTCAGAATCCGGTTGAGGGCGGTCATTGCCGCCCCATCGAGCGCCACATCGTTCAGCACGAGCGCATGCGCTCCGGTCGCGCGGGCGTGCTGCAACAGGCGCGTCGCTGCCTCGGTCGGGGCATCGCGGTCGATCAGCGGGCTGCACAGCGTGCCGTAGGGATGGGCGCTCACCAGCGCGGGCAGGGGGATCTTCCATGCCCGCCAGAGCGAGATCACCGGCATCAGCCCGATCAGCCGCGATCCATCGTATGCGGCAAGCGCCGAGGCATCGGTGCGGCCGCGCGCGGTTGCACTGACAGCGAGCTCCCAGCCCGGCAGGTAATATCCGTTCGGCTCGATCGCGCGCTGCGCGAGTGCGCGCCACTGGCCGGGTTCGATCGCCGTAAGTGGGACACGCGCGCGCGAGGCCGCGGCAGGCTTTGCCGATGCCGGATTGATCGCAGCCTGGTGCGCGATATCGACCACGTCCCGTCGTCCCCGTTCAGGAGGCCATGCTTAGCGCAAAGATTGGAAAATACCGTTGGGACGCCGCTCCAATTCGAGTGGTAATATTAACGTCTCGTTGAGCATCCGCCGTGGATACGACAGAATTGCTCTCGACCCGGAGGATCATCATGGTCGTCACACCTTTTACGCCGATTGCGTCGCTCTTTGGCGGCGCGTTGATCGGCCTGTCCGCCGTGCTGCTGATGTGGATGACGGGGCGAATCGCGGGAGTCAGCGGAATCGCGGCGCGGCTGTTTCCGCCTTACGAGGATCGGCAATTCGCCGGCCGGCTCGCCTTCGTCGCGGGCCTCGTCATCGCGCCCGCCCTGGTGCGCCTTGTCACCGGAAGCCTGCCGGCGCAAACGATCGCCGCCGGAACGCCGCTTCTGATTGTCGCGGGACTGCTCACCGGCTTTGGCGCGGTGTGGGGCAGCGGTTGCACCTCCGGCCACGGCGTCTGTGGCTTGTCGCGGTTGTCGGTGCGATCGCTGGTCGCGACCATGACCTTCATGGCGGCCGGCATGGCGACCGTCTTCGTGATGCGGCACTGGAGCTGACCGCGATGACAATCCTCATTCAATTCGGGATCGGTGTGGTCTTTGGCCTTGGCCTCATCGTCTCAGGTATGTCGAACCCGGCAAAGGTCCTGAATTTCCTGGACGTTGGCGGCATCCCGGCAGGAACGTGGGATGCAAGCCTCGCTTTCGTGATGGCCGGCGCGGTCGCGGTCACTTTCATCGGCTTCAGCCGGGTCTTGAAACTGGCGCGGCCTGTCTTCGCCGATCGCTTCTATGTCCCAACGCGAAAGGATATCGATCCGAGAATTATCGCCGGTCCCGCCATTTTCGGTATCGGCTGGGGCCTTGTAGGCTTTTGTCCAGGCCCGGCGTTGACCGCGCTCGGATTTGGTTCGGCCTCCGCATTCATCTTCGTCGCCGCAGTGTGTGCTGGCATGGTGCTCGCCCGCTTCATTGCGCAGCTTCCGTCGGCAACGCGTGTCGTCACGCCGACAGATCCGCTCGAAACCTGACATGGACAGGACCGGGCGAGTTGTCTCGTCCGGTCCTGCCTGTCATGGCTTCATCGACTACCAGCGATCGCCGACACCGACGCCAACACTGACGCCGGGCGCGCGGATGCCGACGCCGCCGCGCGGACCATCGTCCCAGTCACGATAGGTGCGGCGCTCGTAGTAACGGTCGCGCGGCATGGTTGCGTAGGAGTCGCGCACGATCACGCGCGAACCGCCGCGGGTCCGATAGCAATTGCCGGAATCGTCGCAGACCAGCCGCACTTGCTGGACGAGATCGGGGCTGGTGTATTCGCTGGTCGTGTAGACGTCGGCGGCCTTCGCGCCGCTCACCGCTGCCAAGGCTCCGACGCCAGCCAGCAATGCAATCGTGAATGTCCTCATCATGTCCTCCTCGAAACTGCCCTCGGCGGTAACAAGAAGGGGAGGCGGCGATCGTTCCGGCAGAACTACAGGTTTTTCCCGGAACCGGATCGCTTGTCGGCGTGATTTGTTCCTAGATCGGCTCGTAGCTTTCCGATCCGCAGATATCGTCCACTTCGGCGCGGCGACGATCGACCACCTTTCCGCCTGATATGGTCACGATGTAGGTCTGTGGCCCGAGCGGCGATCCGGTCGCCGAGGTGAGCTGGGCGCGGACGCAGGCTGTCCAGCCCGGTCCCCGCACCTCACGATGGGGCGTGGCGACATGCACCTCACGCGGATAGGACGTGCTGAGGAAGACGAATTCCATCTGCTCGCGCACGACGCGTTTGACGTCGGGGGGCGCTTCGGGCGGAGGCTGCTCGGCCTCCTTCATGCGCATGAACTCGGGCACCGGTGCGCGGCTGTCCGCAAAGCCGCAGGCCCCGAGCGCGAGCGCGCTGGCCAGCAGCGCGGCATGAACAATGATCCGCAACATCCGTGAAGGTCCCCTGCGGGCCAAAATAGGCACGAATGCGATCCGACGAAGACCCGGCCGATCAAGATTTGCTGAAGCCAGCATTTCCCGAAGCCAAGATTTCCTCAGGCCCTGGAGCCCGCAGCATTGGCTATTCCATAATTGCCGGCTAGTTTGTGCCCCAGACGAGGGGGGATTGCGCCCATGAGGATTTTGGTTATAGCGGCCGCGGTGCTGGCGCTGGCGGTTGCCTCCGCGCAGGCGCAGATGGGCGGCGGCAGGCGTCAGCCCAACGAGGGCGGCCAGAAGGCGGACAACAAGCCCAAGGTCGACGAGAAGGCCTACAAGGCCGCACTCGAGCGCATTCCCGAGTCCAAGGAGAAGTACGATCCGTGGAGCGGGGCGCGTCCGCCTGAACCTGCCAAGAAGCCGAAATAGGTGAGGCGGGCGCTGGCGACCCGCTCCTGCTATTTGGCCGCTCTCATCACGCTCCTCTTGTTTTCGTCGCGGCCAGGCATCGCCTGGGAGAGCTGGGGTGGCGATCCCGGCGGCTCGCGCTTCTCGCCATTGCGAGAGATCGCGCCCGACAATGTCGGCAACCTGGTTCCGGCCTTCGAATTCCACACCGGCGATCTCGCGGCGCGGCCACCCGGGGTGATGCGGCGAACCAAATTCCAGGCGACGCCGCTGTTCGTCGAGGACAGCCTGGTCTTCTGCTCGCCTTTCAACGAGGTGATCGCGCTCGATCCCGGCACGGGCGCGCAGAAATGGCGCTACGATCCGAAGATCGCGATCAACCAGCGTCCCGCCAATCGCTACGTCTGCCGCGGCGTCACTTACTGGATCGACGATCAGGCGCCTGTAGATGCCGCATGTCGATCGCGTATCTTCATGGGCACGAACGATGTTCGCCTGATCGCGCTCGATGCGAAGACGGGAATCCCCTGTGCCGGCTTCGGCGAGGGCGGTGAAGTCAGGCCCGATATTGGCATGAAGCTGGAATGGCCCGGCGAATTCCAGATCACCTCGCCGCCGGCGGTCGGCCGCGGGGTCGTCGTGGTCGGCTCCGCGATCGGCGACAACCGCCGCGTCGACGCACCGAGCGGAATCGTGCGCGCGTTCGACGCGCGCAGCGGTCAGCCACGCTGGACCTTCGAGCCGCTCAAGCGCGATGGCATCGAAGCCGGTCACGCCAATGTCTGGGCGCCGATGTCGGTCGACGCGGCGCGCGGACTGGTATTCCTGCCGACGTCCTCGCCGTCGCCGGATTTCTGGGGCGGCATGCGGCCTGGCGATAACGAGCATGCCAATTCGGTGGTCGCGTTGCGCATCGAGACCGGCGCGCTCGTATGGGCATTCCAGACCGTGCATCACGACGTCTGGGATTACGATCTGCCGGCGCAGCCGACGCTCACGCGCATCGACACCGGCGAAGGTCAGCGCGATGTCGTGATCCAGCCGACCAAGCAGGGCTTTGTCTTCGTGCTCGATCGCGACACCGGCAAGCCGGTGTGGCCGGTCGAGGAGCGCAGCGTTCCGCAGGGGGCCGCGGAAGGTGAACGGCTGTCGCCCACGCAGCCATTCCCGACGCATGTGCCACCGCTGATGTCGCAAAAAATCTCGGCTGAGGATGCGCTCTCGCTCGTTCCGGGCCTGCGCCGCTCAGCTTGCGAGAAGCAGTTCGCAGAGGCGCGCAACGAGGGCCTGTACACGCCACCCTCAACGCAAGGCACGCTGGAGTTTCCCTTCACCGGCGGCGGCGTCAACTGGGGTAGTGCGGCCTTCGATCCCGTCAACCAGATCCTTTATGCCAACACCAGCCGGGCCGTTCATCTCATCAAGCTGATTCCGCGGGCGGAGGCGGCCGGATTCGAGCCTCCGCCCGGTCATGATTTCGGCCAGCAGAATGGTGCGCCGTTTGCGATGTCACGTGCGGTGGCAATGTCGCCGCTCGGGCTTCTTTGCAACAAGCCGCCCTGGGGCGAGATGGTCGCGGTCGATCTGAAGGCCGGCAAGATCCTCTGGCGTTCGACGGTGGGCACCACCGAGGATCTCGCCCCGCTCGGCGTGCCGCTGCCATGGGGTGCGCCGCTCGTCAACGGGCTCGCGGTCACGGCAGGCGGGCTCGTTTTCACCGGCGCGATGGACGCCTATTTGCGCGCCTTCGATGCGCGAAGCGGAAGGGAGCTGTGGCAAGGCCGGCTGCCGGTGCCCGGAGTCGCCAATCCGATGACCTATCTCTGGAAGGGCGAGCAGTATGTTGCCATCGGCGCCGGCGGCCACTCCGAGGCAGGCACCTCGATTGGCGACAGCGTCGTTGCGTTTCGCCTGGCGCGGCCGGGCGAGGGGCCGTCGTTATGGTCGCGTACCATCGATCGTCCCGGTGGACGATTTTTTGCAGCATCATCGGCGATCGCGCTCGCGATTGTCGCGCTCGTGGTTGTAAGCCTGCGCTGGCGTCGCCGACGTCGTATCGCGCGAACATGACGCAGCATCGCGCGCGCGATGCGAACGATCGTTCACATCATGCGCACTACTGTTCGAAAGCGACGCCGATGCGCCTCTCGCTGCGCCAGACGGGGCGGCATTTGCGCACGAAATTGTCGCGCGCGATCGCGAGCGTGAACGATTGCGGCACTGTGACGAGGGCATCGAGGTCGATTGCGGCGCCGTTCGCCGACATGTTTCGCACCGTGCACGTGATGCCGCAATTTTCAAAGGTGATCGTTCCACCCTTGAAAACACGGTAACGCTGCGCTGCACGCTTCTCGATCATCCGCGTTAATCCATAATGATATTTGTGAAGTAGTGCATAGAAATTACGTTGAACTAAACTCAATACTGGCGCTACTTGCACTGCGCTTCAGATTTCGTTTACGACGTCGAAGCGGAAGTCACTCCGCGGATTTTCCCCCAAGCCGTTCCTTTGTGGCGCTACGCGCCGATGGAGATATTGATGAAGACCACGTTCTCGCTTCTGTTCGCCGCAGCGCTCTCGCTGTCGTCCATGCCCGCCCACGCCACCAAGCTCGATCTCGCGACCATGAGCTGCAAGCAGTTCCTGGAGAGCGGCGACGACACCATCAAGATGGTGCTGACCTGGATGGATGGCTGGTACAAGGGCGATGAAGAGAACGCGATCATCGACACCGACGTGTTCGTCGAGAACGCCAAGCAGTTCGGCAGCTATTGCGGAAAAAATCCGAACGTCAGCATCGTCACGGCGGCTGACGAAGTGCTCGGCAAGTAACTTCTCCCGCGTGACGGCGCGAAGCGCGATAGCGCTTCCTGTCTCGACATGACGCCATCGAGAGCCGCGGTGCGCTTTGTGCTCACGCGGCTTTCCTCTTTGATGCTCACCCCGGCAGCATCGCGAACGCGCTCGACACCATCGCCACCGGCTTGTTGTCGGTGGCCGAGAGCAGCGTGACCCGGCCAAAGCTCATGGTGCGCCCGAGTCGCACCACGCGGGCGTCGGCCAGCACGTCCGACGAGGAGACTGCGCGCATGAAATGCGTGGTCTGGTCGACCGTCGTCATCGGACGATAGCCGCGGTTGGCGGCGAGGTTCGCAATCACCATGGCGGTATCGGCGAGCGCCATCAGCGCCTGGCCGCAGACCACGCCGCCGTTGCGACACAGGCGCTCCGAGAACGGCATGCGCAGGAGCGCTGCCGGCTGCCAGTCCGGCACGTCCGGCGGCGGCAGGTGCTCGATGCGCTCGACCGACAGGTTGAGATCCTGGACCCAGGGCGCAAAGACCTCGCCGAGGATGCGTCTGGCTTCAGTGATGCCGAACTCGGCTTCTGGCTGCGATGGCATTGCTGTCGTTTCCTCCGTGTTGCCGGCTGTTCGGCATTCCGAGCGGACCGGCGCGGCAAAGTCACCCGGACTGCCGCGGGTCCCGTCGGCTTGAAAATGCCTGACTTCGCCCGGTATGATGCCACGGAGTGGGTATGGGTGGGTGATGTTGCGTCGGTATGTCCTCGTGTTTTGTCTGGCCGGGCTCGGCCTGTTGCTGAACGGGTGCACCAAATGCGGCCCGATCTGGGACGACTGGCTCCACGCGCCGAAATCGTGCAAATCGGACCGGCTCTAGCGGGTCGAGCGGCCCCTGCGGCTGTGACAGGGGTGACAAGGCGCGGGCGACCCGCGCCGCATGGATGATCAAGGAGTCGATGATGAAGCTTTTCCGTATGGCCGCGGTGCTGGCTGTTCTGGCGGGACCGACCGTGCTGGCGGGACCGGCCTCTGCGCAAATGCCCAATCTCAATTTGCTGCAGGAAGGTCCGGGCAAGACCCCTGAGGAGAAGGCTGCGGAAGCGGAGCGTGACAGGGCCTACAAGGAAACGCTGAAGAAGATTCCGGACTCCAAGGCCTCCAACGATCCCTGGGGTGGCATGCGCTCCGACCCGCCGAAGCAGGCGGCGGCGCCAAAGGCATCGGCCGCGACCGGTGCGCCGAAGAAGAAATCCGGCACGACTGCCAATTGACCTTCTGCCCGATCGGAGGCGGCCGGGACTCCACTTCGGCCGGCCTGCTTCCTACATTGCGCGAGAGCGTATTGCGTAAAGGAGGCGGGACATGGCCGATCGTCCGCGAGATCTCGCCGAGCGGATGGCGCGCCGTCGCAAGATGGGCGGCAAGGCCGGCGCGAGGGCCGGCGATGGTTATCTGCGCGAGACCTTCACGTTGCCACGCACGGCGGCACGGGAGAGGGCCCAGGCTTTCTTCGCCCGCTACCCCAAGGCCGGCTATATGAGCGCGGTCGAGACCTGGCGCGAGCTGCCCGGCGGCGACATCGAATTCACCATGCGGCGGCTGCCCAGCGCGGATTAGGGCCGGCCCCTATTCGAAGGTTTCCGATGTGATGCGGATCCGGAACACGGGCTCCTTGGCCTCGTCCAGCAGCTCCATGTGCCATTCGGAATTTTCCTGGAGCTTGCGGGCGATGCCGGCGGCCATGTCGGCGCAGACGCTGGTCATCTCCTTCCAGGCCAGATCGCGATTTGCAAATTCCGACGCCTGGTCGGCACAGCCGGAATAGCTGCCGCTCCGGATTCGAAAGAAGTAGAGCGGCATGGTTCGCACCGATCGCGCCTGATGGCTCCGTCCCCACGGCCATAATCGCGGGCAGTCCAATCCCAAACCGTCGGCAGATCAATTCCGGTCGGCTACGGAATAGTCCCATGGGCGCCGCTGCGTCCTATAGGCCATGACGGCTGCGGCGCGCCGGGGCGCGCCAGCCGCCGCCGATCTCGGTCCTGCCGTTTAGGCTTGCCGCTCAGGCCGTGTCGCGCCCGATCGCCTTCAGCTCGCGATCGATGCGCAGCTGCACCCGCCGGATCGCCAAGAGATCGATCTTGGTCTCGGTCCGGCCGGTCTTGATCTGCTCGCCGATCCGGAACTGCCACTGCCAGATGCCGGGAAGTGCCGTCTTGGCGACGGTGAACTCGATGCCCCTGTGATTCATGGCCTTCTCCCACGATTCACTTCCATCACTGAGAACATGCTGGGCAGCATAATATTCCAGGCAAAGCTAAATCTGTCGGTAAGCCCCGGATCGCGCACAGCTATCCCGCAAACGCACGCGCTACCGCCCGGCGGCGGCGCGAGACCTCTCCGTGGTTCTCCGGCCAAGAACAGAGTTCCTGGGATGGGTAAGGGCGCCTTCCGGAACGCGGCGGCATGTGCCTTGCTTGGTCCGATGATGGTCAGCAACATGGGCGCGTCATGCCGGGCATTCCCCGCCGCTATTCTCATTTCGTGTTCGGAATCATCCAGTCCGGACTGACCTCGCTGGTCGCCGCGGGCATCGCCAGCTTTCCCGCAGGGAACGCGCTGGACTTCCTCGCGCACTGGATGGTGTCGTGGCTGATCGCATGGGCGGCGATGCTGCCGATCGTGCTGCTCGCGGCGCCGGCGATCCGCGCCTTCTCGCTGCGTCTGACGCAGGAGGAGGGCGGCTCGCAAACCGGCCGGCCGGCATGAAAATCGGCAAGGAAATCGGCAAGAAAATCAGCATGAAAAAACCCCGCTTGGGAGAACCAAGCGGGGAGAAGGTTATTGGAGGCTGAGGTGCTGGGCTGCAACACCATAGCCGGACGACCCTAGCCGGCTCAGCTTACGACAGCCTGACAAGGCCCGACGGTGACAGCGAAAGCCGGAGCGCGGGGGCCGCACACTGGCCCCGCACCGGTCCCAATTTCGACATCCGTTCGCACAACTCAGGACACAACCGCAGGCGAGATTCCGCCGCGACGGTGCTGCCATGGGGGAAACGTGGCGCACCGGCAACGGGGTGGCATCATGGACAACGTAGAGCGGTCATTCGCCGCCGCGACGGCGGCTGGCTTCGTAGTGCTTGTGATCGGCATCGGGTTGCTGGTTCTGCTGTAGGCGATGTTGGGTGCCGGGACGGCTCCGGGGGGTGGAAAGGCCCGTGCGCGCCTTTTAAAAAACACGAAAACAACCCCATGCACAGTAGCCTGCCGGAAAATTACCTCGTTCAATCAATGAGTTAGTGGTAGTATTTAGATACCTTATCGCCTCGGATTTCACCTCCAAGGCCCTGCGAATCCCCATTCCCGTGCCGATCTCCGTGAGATCAATGCGGTCGCTCGGGCACCGTCGCCAGCGCGGTCCCGGCGCCAAACACCGCCGCCTGCCGAGTCGGTAGGCCTGCTCGGTCAGCTCCTAAGCCCTCGTCGTGGCCGCTTTAGTGAACCTTGATCGCGTCCAGCGGCAAACGGAGCTCGGCGGCACGCTCTTCGCGGTCCTTCTTGCGGAACTCGTTTTCCTTGCGCTCGAACTTGCGCATCTCCTCCTGCGCCGCCTCCAGCAGTGGATTGCGCCGGCTCGTATCGTGATGCGTGTTGTTCGTCATGACTGAGGTCCCCAGAGTTGCGGTCCCGTCCAAGACTCCCATGCAAGAGTCCCATCCCAGAGAAGGCCGCAGACCGCGAAAAGGTTCGGTGCCGCAGGATTACGGAATTCTGACGGCGCGCAGGGCATCCGTCTTTGATGCGGGTCATTTAACGCGCAAATCCCCAAAAGAACATATTGCGAACCTAGAACAAATGGGGTACATTGATTTTATCGCCGCGCCGCCTTGCCAGCCGTTTGTCCCTCTAGCGAATCCTCGCCATAAGGAGCACGACCCAATGTCCACCACTGCCCTGCGTATCGTCGAAGGATCTTCCATGGACAAGAGTAAAGCTCTGGCCGCCGCGCTCTCCCAGATCGAGCGGCAGTTCGGCAAGGGCTCGGTGATGAAGCTCGGCAAGAACGACCGTTCGATGGATGTCGAGGCGGTCTCATCGGGCTCGCTCGGGCTCGATATCGCGCTCGGGATCGGCGGCCTGCCGAAGGGACGCGTCGTGGAAATCTATGGGCCGGAATCCTCGGGCAAGACCACGCTGGCGCTGCACACGGTGGCGGAAGGGCAGAAGAAGGGCGGCATCTGCGCCTTCATCGACGCCGAGCACGCGCTCGACCCGGTCTATGCACGCAAGCTGGGCGTCAACATCGACGAGCTCCTGATCTCGCAGCCGGACACCGGCGAGCAGGCGCTGGAAATCTGCGACACGCTGGTGCGCTCCGGCGCGGTCGACGTGCTGGTAATCGATTCGGTCGCGGCGCTGGTGCCGAAGGCCGAGCTCGAGGGCGAGATGGGCGATGCGCTGCCGGGTCTGCAGGCCCGCCTGATGAGCCAGGCGCTGCGCAAGCTGACGGCGTCCATCAACAAGTCCAATACCATGGTGATCTTCATCAACCAGATCCGCATGAAGATCGGTGTGATGTACGGCTCGCCGGAAACCACCACCGGCGGCAACGCGCTGAAATTCTATGCCTCCGTCCGCCTCGACATCCGCCGCATCGGCGCGATCAAGGAGCGCGACGAAGTGGTCGGCAACACCACGCGCGTCAAGGTCGTCAAGAACAAGCTCGCGCCGCCCTTCAAGCAGGTCGAATTCGACATCATGTACGGCGAGGGGGTCTCCAAGATGGGCGAGATTCTCGATCTCGGCGTCAAGGCCGGCATCGTCGAGAAATCCGGCGCCTGGTTCTCCTATGACAGCCAGCGTCTTGGCCAGGGCCGCGAGAATTCGAAAGCGTTCTTGAAGGCCAATCCCGACATCACCGCCAAGATCGAGACCTCGATCCGTCAGAACTCCGGTCTGATCGCCGAACAGATTCTCGCCGGCAGCCCCGAGCGTGACGCCGACGGCGAGGAGCCGGGCGACGAGTAAGCTTCAACAGTAGAGTTTTTCGCGAGGAGCGGGCGCTGAGGACGTTGAGTTGCCGACGTCTTCGGCGCCTGTTTCGTTTTGCGTGGGGGCACCGGGTGGTGCGATGAAGCGTCTGATCTTGACCAGTTCGTCCGGAGGCCAGCTCGCACGATCCGGGTTGGCGGAGCTTGTCATCTCATCCTCGTTTCACTTTGAGTGGGGACCGCTGCCCTCGCCCGAGAAGCTCGCAGCCTATTTCGCGCCGCGTTCGGCGAATCTCGGGCCGGGTGATCATTGGTCTGATTGGGGCATCCGCTGGCCCAAGAGCATCAAGGATCGCAAAGACTTGTCGCTTGCGGACTTCTGCGAGCAATATGACGTGGTTGAACTTTGGTTCGACCCAGCTCCCCGGGATCAATTGCAGCTCGTCTGCCTGCTGGACCACCTCAGCTCCTGCTCCTCGCTGGTGGGAAAGCTTAAACTTCGACTTGTGGCATCCGAGCTGACGACAGCACACGGTGAGGATCTCGCTGCATCCGAGCCGCACATTCATGTCGTGCCTGTTAGGGCCCAGGAGTTCGAGACTGCCCGGTTGGCGTGGGCGGCCTACCGCGCAATGACCCCTGAGGCGTGCGTCGATCTCCTTTACCAGGATCTCAGTGCATTGCTGATGCTGCGCCCGGCCTTGCTCGATCTCTTGGCAGAACTCCCGTCGCCTTCGACGGGACTCGGTGCGACCGAGATGCGGTTTTTGGAGATGCTTGCCAGAGGGTTTGCGAACACGGGTGCGTTGTTTCACCTGTGCTCGCATCGGCGCACGTTCGTGTTTGGAGAGACTGAGTTGGGTCGGTTGCTCGACGGGCTCGCGCTTGGCCCCAAGCCCGCAGTGGCCGGATTGGACGACGAACTGCGCACGATCCACCGCGAGAATCACAGGGATCGGCATGCCGCATATCTCCGCAGCCGACTGTCACTGACCGAGTTCGGGGAGGCTGTCCTGGCTCACCAGGAGGATTTCAGTCGCCACAATCCGATCGACCGCTGGTGGGGTGGCACGCATCTGACCAATGATCGGCTGTGGCGTTACGGCTCTGTTTTGACGAAGCCATCGTGAAGTCATGGGCATGACGCACCTTGTTTCGACGACAGATTTGGCCGTTGCCGACGCCACGCAGCGCGCCGGACTCCTTTGAGGGGTGATCGTGTCACATCTGATTCTGACCACGAACCATCTTGCGGCAGACACGCTTCGCCAGTCCAAACTGGCGAATATCGCGCTCGGCTTCTACACGCGCTTCGTCTGGAGGAAATTGCCTTCCGCAGAGCAGCTTTTAATGGGGCTGGAGCGGCGGTCGGCAAAGCACTGCAATCCAGGCGATCATTGGCTCGACGACGTTTGTCGGGACTGGCTGGAAGGTTTCGGCACGCGCGATATCGGTTTCTTCGAACTCTGCACGAAGTTTGACTCGATCGAATTGTGGGTTGATCCTCGACCAAACGATCAGCTCGTACTCGTCTGGCTGCTCGACCTGCTTCGCCCTTACAAGGAGATCACGACGAAGCTCAGCCTGGTGCATACGGATGACAAGGTCGCCAACTATGCTCCAGAGTCTGTCGCAAAATGGAAGCTGCCGGCCTTCAAGGTGACCGACAACCATTTGGTTACGGCCAGCCGCGCCTGGAAGGCCTATCGGGCTGAAACGCCAAAGCCCTGTTTCGATCTTCTGATGACGGATCTGACGATGCTGCCGAGACTTCGACCGGCACTCATTGCGTTGCTTGAAGAGCTTCCGGACAGCGTGACGGGCCTAGGTGCCAGCGAAATGGATATTCTGGACTTTGTGAATGACGGGCACACGGACCCGAGGCGTGTCACCGAAGCGTGGTGGATGCGCGATGTGTTCGACGAAAACGACGCGCGCGATGCTTTGCTCGAATTGGGGGCACATTCGGCGCCGGCGGTCCTCCTGGGCGATCCGGCGTTCGACAATGAGGCCCGCTACTTCGGCAAGAGCGAGTGGAAGGTCACGCTGACCGAACTCGGGCGTTCAATTTTTGCGCGCGAAGACGACATGTGGCGCCACAACCGGATCTATCGCTGGTGGGGTGGCACGGAGCTGACCAACGAACGGCTCTGGCGATGGGATCGCGAAAGCCGATTGTTGGTTGCGCCTTAGATAAATAAAATCACGTGCCGTAGGCTGTAGGATGGGTAGAGCGAAGCGAAACCCATCGCACTTTGCATCCTTAGAACGGAATGCAGTGATGGGTTTCGCTACGCTCTACCCATCCTACGCAGCGTCCTACTCCGCCGCCTCCGCGTAATCGCTCACCGGCGGGCACGAGCACACCAGATTGCGGTCGCCATAGACGTTGTCAACGCGGCCGACCGGGCTCCAGTACTTGTCGGTGCGCGAGGTGCCTGCGGGGAAGCAGCCCTCGGCGCGGGTGTAAGCGCGCTTCCAATCGTCGTCCGCGATGTCGTGCACGGTGTGCGGGGCGTGGCGCAGCGGCGACGCCTCGATCTTGAACCGGCCGGCCTCGACCTCGGCGATTTCCTTGCGGATCGCGATCATGGCATCGCAGAAGCGATCGAGCTCCGCCTTGGATTCCGATTCGGTCGGCTCGATCATCAGCGTGCCCGGCACCGGGAAGCTCATGGTCGGCGCGTGGAAGCCGTAGTCGATCAGGCGCTTTGCGATGTCGTCGACGGTGACGCCTGAGGTCGTCTTCAGCGCGCGGGGATCGACGATGCATTCATGCGCGACGCGGCCTTTCTCGTTCTTGTAGAGCACCGGGAAGTGCGCATCGAGCCGTGCGGCGACGTAGTTGGCGTTGAGGATCGCGATCTCGGTGGCGCGCTTGAGGCCTTCGCCGCCCATCATCAGGATGTAGATGTAGGAGATGGTCAGGATCGAGGCTGAGCCGAACGGCGCTGCCGAGACCGGGCCGACCGGCGCATCCCCGTTCGCCGCTGGATGCCCCGGCAGGAACGGGGCGAGGTGCGCCTTGACGCCGATCGGGCCCATGCCCGGGCCGCCGCCGCCGTGCGGGATGCAGAAGGTCTTGTGAAGGTTGAGATGGCTGACATCGGCGCCGTAATCGCCGGGCCTGCTCAGGCCGACCTGCGCGTTGAGGTTGGCGCCGTCGAGATAGACCTGGCCGCCATGGCCATGCACGATGTCGCAGATCTCGCGGATGTGCTCCTCGAACACGCCGTGGGTCGAGGGATAGGTGATCATGACAGCGGCGAGGTCGTTGGAATGCTTCTCGGCCTTGGCGCGGAGATCGTTGACGTCGACGTCGCCGTTCTTCTCGCAGGCGACCACCACCACGTCCATGCCGACCATCGCGGCCGAGGCCGGATTGGTGCCGTGGGCGGAGGAGGGGATCAGGCAAATCTTGCGATGCGTCTCGCCACGCGCCGCGTGATAGCCGCGGATGGCCAAAAGCCCGGCATATTCGCCCTGCGCGCCCGAATTCGGCTGCAGCGAGATCGCGTCATAGCCGGTGATGTCGCACAGCCACTTCTCCAGCCGCGCGAACAGCGCGTGATAGCCGCGGGCCTGCTCGCGCGGGGCGAAAGGATGCAGCGAGCCGAACTCGGGCCAGGTCAGCGGCATCATCTCGGTGGTCGCGTTCAGCTTCATGGTGCAAGAGCCGAGCGGAATCATCGCGCGGTCGAGCGCGAGGTCGCGATCGCTGAGCTTGCGCATGTAACGCAGCATCTCGGTCTCCGAGCGATGCGCATGGAAGACGGGGTGGGTGAGGAAGGAGGTCGCGCGCTTGAGCGCCTCCGGCAGCGCCTCGCGCGTGGTCGCGTCGATCTCGGAATAAGCAAGCTGGCCACCGAAGGCGCGCCAGACCGCTTCCACCGTCGCGGGCGTCGTGGTCTCGTCGAGCGCGATCCGCAAGCTGTCGTCGCCAACGCCGAGATTGACCTTCTCGACGGCCGCGCGCGCGACGATCTCGGCACGCTTCGCGCCTGCATCCACGCTGAGCGTGTCGAAGAAGCTGTCGGACTGGAGCGCAAAGCCGAGCTTGCGCAGGCCTGAGGCCAGCACGGCCGTGCGGCGATGTACATTGCGCGCGATCTGCGAAAGGCCTTCGGGGCCGTGATAGACCGCATACATCGAGGCGATCACGGCGAGCAGCACCTGCGCGGTGCAGATGTTGGAGGTCGCCTTCTCGCGGCGGATGTGCTGCTCGCGGGTCTGCAGCGCGAGGCGATAGGCAGGCATCCCGCGCGAATCCACGGAGAGGCCGACGATGCGGCCGGGCAGCGAACGCTTCAGCGCATCGCGCACCGCCATATAGGCTGCGTGCGGCCCGCCATAACCCATCGGCACGCCAAAACGTTGCGCCGAGCCGATCGCGATGTCCGCGCCGAGCTCGCCCGGCGAGGCGAGCAGTGTCAGCGCCAGCAGATCGGCGGCGATGATCGCGAGCGCGCCCTTGGCCTTCAGGCTGGCGATCGCGGGCCTGAGGTCGCGCACCGCGCCTGAACTGCCCGGGTATTGCAGCAGCGCACCAAGCACGTCCGTCTTGTCGAGATCGGTGAGGGGATCGCCGACGACCAGGGTCCAGCCCAGGGGCTCCGCGCGGGTGCGCATCACGGCGAGCGTCTGCGGATGCACGTCCTTGTCGACGAAGAAGGCCTTTGCTTCGACCCGCGAGTGCCGCTCCGCGAGCGCCATCGCTTCGGCGGCCGCGGTTGCTTCGTCGAGCAGCGAGGCGTTGGCGACGTCGAGCCCGGTGAGATCGCAGATCATGGTCTGGAAGTTGAGCAGCGCCTCGAGCCGGCCCTGGCTGATCTCGGGCTGGTAGGGCGTGTACGCCGTGTACCAGGCCGGGCTCTCCAAAATGTTGCGCTGGATCACCGCCGGCAGGATCGTGCCGGAATAGCCTTGACCGATCAGCGAGGTGAAGACCTGGTTCTGGGCGGCGAGCTCGGCCATATGCGCGATCGCCTCGGTCTCGCTGAACGGCTTGCCGAGATCGAGTGGAGTCGTCTGCCGGATCGAAGCGGGCAGCGTCTGCGCCATCAGCGCATCGACGCTGTTTGCGCCGACGGCCTCGAGCATCGCGGTGACGTCGCGCGCCGAGGGGCCGATGTGGCGGCGAACGAAGCTCGTGGTATCGCCGTTCGATTTGCGGTGCGCGGTCATCATGGGTCCTCGCTTTAAATTTTCTTGTCGTGCCCCGCGCAGGCGGGGCACCCAGTAAACGCAGCCGCTTCGGCTAGGGCCGATGGGCCGCGGCGTACTGGATCGTCCGCCTTCGCGGACGATGACACCGAGAGTGTGGTTCGAATTGTTCTCATCTCACGCCGTATGTGCCTTGTACGCCGCTTCGTCCATGAGACCGCCGAGCTCGCTCTTGTCGGCCATCTTGATCTTGAAGAACCAGGCCTTGCCTTGCGCGTCCGAGTTTACCAGCGCCGGCTCGCTCGCGAGCTCGGGGTTGGTCTCGAGCACCTCACCGCTAACAGGCGCGTAGACGTCCGATGCGGCCTTCACCGATTCCACGACGGCGGCGGCTTCCGCTTTCTTCAGCGTGCGGCCAAGCTTGGGCAATTCGACGAACACGACGTCGCCGAGCTGCGACTGCGCGTAGTCGGTGATGCCGACGGTGGCGACATCGCCGTCGATCGCGAGCCATTCGTGGTCGGAGGTGTATAGCGTCGTGGTCATTTTCTCAGTCCTCAGCGTTTGTAGGTGTTTTTCACGAAGGGCATGGCGGCGATTTGCACGGCCAGGCGTTGGCCGCGCACCTCGGCGAAGAGTTTTGTGTCGATCGCGCTCGATGCTGTCGGCACATAGCCCATCGCGACCGGCGCATTCAGGCTCGGGCCGAAACCGCCCGAGGTGACCTTTCCGATCGGCTCGGCGGAGGTCGCGTCCGCAAACAGCAGCGCGCCTTCGCGCACCGGCGCGCGGCCCTCGGTACGCAGGCCGACGCGGCGGCGGGATGCGCCGTGATTGAAATGGACGAGAATCTTTGCCGCGCCGGGAAAGCCGCCGGCGCGCGCACCGCCGGTGCGGCGGCTCTTCTGCACCGACCATTCCAGTGCCGCCTCGACCGGCGTGGTCGCGGTATCGATGTCGTGGCCGTAGAGGCATAGCCCGGCCTCGAGCCGCAGGCTGTCACGGGCGCCGAGCCCGATCGGCATGATTTCGGGATTGTCCAGCAGGGCCTTGGCGAGCCGTTCGGCATCGCCGGCAGGAACCGAAATCTCGAAGCCGTCCTCGCCGGTATAGCCGGAGCGTGAGACGAAGCAGTCGAGGCCGGCGACCTTGTGCGGGCCGGAATCCATGAACTTCATGGCGGGCGCCTCTGCACATAATTTCGCCAGCGCCGCTTCCGCCTTCGGCCCCTGCAGCGCGATCAGCGCGCGGTCGGAGAGCTGCTCGATGATGCAGTCGTCCGAAAGATTCGCGCGCAGATGCGCCTCGTCCTCGGCCTTGCAGGCGGCATTGACGACCAGGAAGAGGTGATCGCCGAAATTGGCGACCATCAGATCGTCCAGAATCCCGCCGTCGGCATTGGTGAACTGGGCGTAGCGCTGCCGGCCCGGCGCGATCGCCAAAATATCCTGCGGCACCACCTGTTCCAGCGCGCGGGCGGCGTCCTCGACCTTGCCGGATTTCGGCCTGAGCGCGATCTGGCCCATGTGGGAGACGTCGAACAGGCCGGCTGCGTTGCGGGTATGAAGGTGCTCCTTCAGGACTCCGGCCGGATATTGCACCGGCATGTCATAGCCCGCGAACGGCACCATCTTGCCGCCGAGCGAGACATGAAGATCGTAAAGGGGGGTACGTTTCAGGGAGTCTTTGTCGTCACGCGCAAGCATCGGGGGGCCCTCGGCGGTTCCCCGGGAACGATTTCCCGTGGACACCAGTCGAAGCCCCATCTGTCGCTGTGCCTGAGAGTATTATCCCGTCGGCGGACGCTGTCCGGACCTAAACCCGTCGGCGCCTCTTTCCAGATGCTGTCAAAGCCACGCGGTCCTTTTGCCTGAGAGTTTCCGGGGCGGTTGCTCCTTCGGCGCCGGCACCAGTGCCGGTCTCTCCCGACGTGGCCGTACGATACAGATGGGTAAAGACCACAGGCCGACCAAGCCTGTCAACGCGGCATCGGCGGCTTTCCAACGGATTACGCGACTGCGGCAACGCCTTGATCCGTCTGCACAGTTTCTGGACAGCGAAGCTGGCCTTGTCTAAAAGCGCTTTGACCCGCAGATATCAGCCCAAACTCGCGGTTTGGACGGCTGGAAGGCGGGTGCAAGCACACCCGATTGGATGAACATGAGCGGCGTCAACGAGATCAGGTCGACCTTTCTGAACTTCTTTGCCGAGAACGGCCACGAGATCGTGTCGTCCTCGCCATTGGTGCCGCGCAACGACCCGACGTTGATGTTCACCAATGCCGGCATGGTGCAGTTCAAGAACGTCTTCACCGGCGTCGAGAAGCGGCCCTATCAGCGCGCCACCACGTCGCAGAAATGCGTGCGCGCCGGCGGCAAGCACAACGACCTCGACAATGTCGGCTACACCGCGCGCCATCTCACCTTCTTCGAGATGCTCGGCAACTTCTCGTTCGGCGACTATTTCAAGGAGCGCGCGATCGAGCTGGCGTGGAAGCTGATCACCAAGGAATACGGGCTCAAGAAGGACAAGCTGCTCGTCACCGTCTACCACACCGACGACGAGGCGGCGGACCTCTGGAAGAAGATCGCGGGCTTCTCAGATGATCGCATCATCCGCATCCCGACCTCGGACAATTTCTGGGCGATGGGCGATACCGGCCCGTGCGGCCCGTGCTCGGAGATATTCATTGATCGCGGCGAGCACATCTGGGGCGGACCGCCGGGCTCTCCGGAAGAGGACGGCGACCGCTTCCTCGAATTCTGGAATTTGGTGTTCATGCAGTACGAGCAGGTGACGAAGGAGGAGCGCGTGGCGCTGCCGCGTCCCTCGATCGACACCGGCATGGGACTGGAGCGCATGGCCTGCATCATGCAGGGCGTCGACAGCGTGTTCGAGACCGATCTGTTCCGTCATTTGATCGACGCGGCCGCGTCTGCCTTGGGAAGCGGACCGGACGAGAAGACCGTGGCCTCGTTCCGCGTCATCGCCGACCATCTGCGTTCGTCGGCCTTCCTCGTCGCCGACGGCGTGCTGCCCTCGAACGAGGGCCGCGGCTATGTGCTGCGCCGGATCATGCGCCGCGCGATGCGCCATGCGCAGCTGCTCGGTGCGCAAGAGCCGCTGATGCATCGCCTGGTCTGGGCGCTGGTGCGCGAGATGGGCCAAGCCTATCCGGATTTGATGCGCGCGGAAAATTTGATCGAGGAAACGCTGCGGCTGGAAGAGACCCGCTTCCGCAAGACGCTGACGCGCGGCCTCGCCATTCTCGACGAGAAGAGCGCGTCCTTGAAGAAGGGCGACATGTTCGACGGCGACGTCGCCTTCACGCTGTACGACACTTACGGTTTCCCGCTGGATTTGACGCAGGACGCGCTGAAGTCGCGCGGCATCAGCGTCGATCAGGCGTCCTTCACCGATGCGATGGAGCGTCAGAAGGCCAAGGCGCGCGAATCCTGGAAGGGGTCTGGCGAAGCTGCTTCCGAGGCGATCTGGTTCCCGCTGCGTGAGAAGCTCGGCGCAACCGAATTCCTGGGTTACGAGACCGAGAGCGCCGAAGGCGTGGTGACCGCGCTGGTCAAGGACGGCAAGGAAGCCACCAGCCTCAAGGCCGGCGACACCGGCGCGATCGTGCTGAACCAGACGCCGTTCTACGCGGAGTCCGGTGGCCAGGTCGGCGACACCGGCGTATTGACCGGCGAGGGCGGCATCAAGTTCCGCGTCACCGATACGCAGAAGAAGCTCGGCGATTTCTTCGTTCACGTCGGCACGGTCGAGAGCGGCGAGCTGAAGCTCGGCACCGCGCTGCAGCTCGAAGTGGATCACGGCAGGCGCTTTTCGATTCGCGCGCATCACTCGGCGACGCATCTCATCCACGAGGCGCTGCGCCAGGTGCTCGGCGACCACATCGCCCAGCGCGGCTCGATGGTCGCGCCGGATCGGCTGCGTTTCGACTTCGTGCATCCGAAGCCGATCACGGCGGAAGAGCTCGCGCGCGTCGAGGACATCGCCAACGACGTGGTGCTGGAGAATGACGAGGTCTCGACCCGCGTCATGGGCGTGGACGAGGCCCGTGAGGCCGGCGCACGCGCGCTGTTCGGCGAGAAATATGGCGACGAGGTTCGCGTCGTCTCGATGGGCCGGACCGCGCGCGAGCGCGGCACCAACGCACTCGGCTGGTCGGTCGAACTGTGCGGTGGCACCCATGTCAGGCGCACCGGCGACATCGGGCTGATCACGCTGACGGGCGAGAGCGCGGTTGCCTCCGGCGTGCGCCGCATCGAGGCGCTGACCGGCAACTACGCGCGAAAACACGCCAACGATACCATGGCGCTGGCGAAGACCGTGGCCCACGAGCTGCGCACCTCGATCGACGACGTCCCCGCGCGCATTGCCGCGCTGATGGAGGAGCGCAAGAAGCTCGAGCGCGAACTCTCCGACGCCCGCAAGAAGCTGGCGATGGGCGGCGGCGCAGCTCCGAGCAACGGCGCGGCCTCCGGCGTGCGCGAGGTCGGCGACGTCAAGCTGATGGCGCGCGCGGTCGAGGGCATCGAGATGAAGGATCTCAAGAGCCTCGCCGACGACGGCAAGAAGCAGATCGGCTCCGGCGTGGTCGCCATCGTCGGCGTCACCGAGGACGGCAAGGCCGGCGTGGTTGTCGGCGTCACCGCCGATCTCACCTCGCGTTTCAATGCAGTCAATCTGGTGAAGGTCGCCTCCGAAGCGCTCGGCGGCAAGGGCGGCGGCGGGCGGCCCGACATGGCGCAGGCCGGCGGCCCCGATGGCGCGAATGCGGCCGCGGCGCTCACGGCGATCGAAAAGGCCATGATCGAACAAAAATCGGCCGGCGCGTAAGCAGGTGCGCCCCGTTCCGCGAGGGCGTGGCTCAACCGATCCCAACCTCAGGGATCGCCTCTACGAATTGCTGGAGCACGATCCGCTGGCCTACTCGGTCGGGTCGCGCTTCATCCAGCTGATCATCGGCGTCATCGTACTCGACGTGGTCGCGATGATCCTTGCCTCGGTGCCGGAGCTGGACGCGGAATTCGGTACGCTGTTCGCAGGCATCACCATCCTGTCCGTAATCGTGTTCGCGCTGGAATATGCCGCGCGGCTGTGGACGGTGGCGGGCCATACCCAGCGCACGGCGTCCGCGCTGTCGGATCGGCTGGGCTATGTCTTCTCCGCACTCGGCATCATCGATCTCCTCGCCTTCCTGCCGGCTGCGATCGTGCTCGCCACCGGCCGGCATGCGACGCTGGCAGCCCTCGGCGTGCTGCCGTTTTTCAAGCTGGTGCGCTACTCGCCGGCGATGCGTTCGCTGCTCGCGGCCGTGCACGCCGAGCGGCGGGCGCTGATCGGCTGCATCGTCATCCTGATCGGCGCGGTTCTGACGTTTGCCTCGCTGCTCTACGCCATCGAGCGCGACGTGCAGCCGGACAAGCTCGGCACCATTCCGCAGGCGATGTGGTGGGCGATCGTGACGCTCGGCACCGTCGGCTACGGCGACGTCGTGCCGGTGACGGCGCTCGGCAAGTTCATCTCCGTCTTCACCATCATCAGCGGATTCGCCATGATTGCGCTGCCGGTCGCGATCATCTCGACGGCCTTTGCGGAAGAGGTGAAGCGGCGGGACTTTGTGGTCACCTGGGGCATGCTGGCGCGGGTGCCGCTGTTTTCGCATCTCAGCGCATCCGAGATCGCCGACATCATGCGGCTGCTGCGGGCGCGCACGATCGAGCAGGGGGAGATCCTGGTGCGGCGAGGCGATGCGGCTTCATCGATGTATTTCATCACCGCCGGCGAGGTCGAGATCGCGCTGCCGAACCAGCAGGTGCGGCTCGCGGATGGCACCTTCTTCGGGGAGATCGCGCTGCTGCATAAGACAAAGCGCAGCGGCACGGTGACGGCGACGCGCAAGACCCGGCTGCTGGTGCTCGACGCCCAGGACTTTCACGCTCTGATCGAACGCATGCCGACGCTTGCCGCGCACGTCCACAAGACGGCAAAGGCGCGGCTGGAGGGCAGCGGCGACCTTGCGGTGGCTGAGCTGGCGCAGGCGGAGCGCGAAGGCACCGACCGCTGAGTGCTCAGCCTTTCTTCAGGAAAATATACTCGGCCGAATAGGGCGCGCTCTTGAAATCGCCGGCCTTGTCGCAAGAACCCTCGAGCTTGCCGCCATGGGTGTTGATGCGCTGGACGGTGGTGACCGGCGTCAGCACGCCGCTGCCGCGGCGGGCGGTCACTTCCAGCTTCAGCCAGGGAATGTCGGCCGCGGTGGTACCCGGGGCATTGCCGGCGGCCTTGGCGGCCACGGCGCTACCGTCGACATGCTCCCAGTTCGGTCCGGCATAGTGACGGGCAATGGTCTTGCCCTCGGACAGCAGCGTCGCGATCGGCTCGCGAAAAGCCCAGGCGAGCTTGCCGTCGGTGCCGGTCTTGCACTCATAGACCTGCGCGCCCTCGGCGTGGACGCTGAGCACGACGCTCTCGCCGGGCGCTGCGATGGCGTCGGGAAGCGGGTCGGCGGCCATAGCCGGTCCAGCGAGCAGCAACAGGCAGGGGACGGCAAGCTTGATCGACATGGTCGCATCTCCACGAAAGGTCTCAAAAAGAACGGGCCGCGCTTGCGGCGCGGCCCGTGATGATGTCCGGCCCAGTCGGGCGAAATTGCGGACGGCTTACGCCGCCAGCGCCTTCCCGAGGTTCTCGGCGACCTTGTCGAGGAAGCCGGTGGTCGAGAGCCAGCGCTGGTCGGCGCCGACCAGGAGCGCGAGGTCCTTGGTCATGTAGCCTTCCTCGACGGTGTCGACGCAGACCTTCTCCAGGGTGTTTGCGAACTTGGCGAGCTCGGCATTGTTGTCGAGCTTGGCGCGGTGCGACAGGCCGCGGGTCCAGGCGAAGATCGACGCGATCGAGTTGGTCGAGGTCTCCTTGCCCTTCTGGTGCTCGCGGTAGTGGCGGGTCACCGTGCCGTGGGCGGCTTCGGCTTCCACCGTCTTGCCGTCGGGTGTGAGGAGGACCGAGGTCATCAGGCCGAGCGAGCCGTAGCCCTGTGCCACCGTGTCGGACTGCACGTCGCCGTCGTAGTTCTTGCAGGCCCAGACATAGCCGCCGGACCATTTCAGCGCGGAGGCGACCATGTCGTCGATCAGGCGGTGCTCGTAGGTCAGGCCCTTGGCGTCGAATTCCTTCTTGAACTCGCGCTCGTAGATGTCCTGGAAGATGTCCTTGAAGCGACCATCATAGACCTTCATGATCGTGTTCTTGGTCGAGAGATAGACCGGGTAGTTGCGCAGCAGGCCGTAGTTCAACGATGCGCGGGCGAAGTCGATGATGGAATCGTCGAGATTGTACATCTGCATCGCGACGCCGGCGCCCGGGGTCTTGAACACTTCCTTCTCGATGACGGTGCCGTCCTCGCCGACGAACTTCATCGTCAGCGTGCCCTTGCCCGGGAATTTGATGTCGGTGGCGCGATACTGGTCGCCATAGGCGTGGCGGCCGATGATGATCGGCTTGGTCCAGCCGGGAACCAGGCGCGGCACGTTCTTGCAGATGATCGGCTCGCGGAAGATCACGCCGCCGAGGATGTTGCGGATGGTGCCGTTCGGCGACTTCCACATCTGCTTGAGGTTGAACTCCTTCACCCGGGCCTCGTCCGGAGTGATGGTGGCGCACTTGACGCCGACGCCGACCTTCTTGATGGCCTCGGCGGCGTCGATGGTGACCTGATCGTTGGTGTGGTCGCGGTACTCCATTCCCAGGTCGAAATATTGCAGCTCGACATCCAGGAACGGGTTGATCAGCTTGTCCTTGATGTACTGCCAGATGATCCGGGTCATCTCGTCGCCATCGAGTTCGACGACGGGGTTGGACACCTTGATTTTTGCCATGATCGGGGAAGCCTCTTGGGAACGGCGCTTTTGGCGCGCCACGGGAATATCCGCCGCCTCTTAGCACCTGATAGCAGCGGGCGAAAGCCAAGGGATTATGCACTTTTAGCTCATCCAGCCTCCGCAGATGGGGGGCGGGAGCAGCCCTGCCGCGGGGACCGGGCTGAGGTTTCAGGCGAGATTCAAAAGTCGAATCCAACCCATTATTTCCCTTGAGAATTTCGTCAGGACAGGCAAACGACAGGCGGACGGGCAGCCGGCCCAAGACTGGGTCAAATCCGGGTCGAGACCAGGTCAGGACCGGCCTTGAATCAATTCATCAGAGCGCCTGTCCAAGACCTTGAGAACCAGTGTGAAAGCGAAGCGAGATGTCCGGGACTGACAAGAGCAAAGCGGGCCTTTCCCTCGACGGTCCCATCGTCATCCTGGTCGAGCCGCAGCTTGGTGAAAACATCGGCATGGCCGCGCGCGCCATGGGCAATTTTGCGCTGAGCCGATTGCGCATCGTCAATCCTCGCGACGGCTGGCCCAACATCGCCGCCCAGCGCGCCGCAGCCGGGGCCGACTATATTCTGGACAAGGTCGAATTGTTCGACACGGTCGGTGAGGCCGTCGCCGATCTCGACCTGCTGTTCGCCACCACCGCGCGTCCCCACGACCAGGCCAAGCCGGTGGTGGGGCCGGAAGCCGCAGCTAGCGAGATTTCCGGGCACGTCGCCGCCGGCGGCAAGGCCGGTATCCTGTTCGGCCGGGAGCGCTGGGGCCTGACCAACGAGGAGGTCGGGCTCGCCAACCGCATCATTACCTTCCCGGTCAATCCGGGCTTTGCCTCGCTCAACCTCGCCCAGGCCGTGCTGCTGGTCGGCTACGAATGGTTCAAGCGGGCGACCTCCGGCGAGCTGCCGCACGCGATGCCGGAGCGCTCCGAGCGCGCCTCGCAGCACCAGATGCAGGCCTTCTTCGACAATTTGATCCGCGAGCTCGACCGGGTCGAATTTCTGCGCCCGGCCGAGAAGCGCGACACGATGCTGGTGAACCTGCGCAACATCTTCAGCCGGATGGAGCCGACCAAGCAGGACATGCACACCCTGCACGGCGTGGTGATGGCGATCGCCGAGGGACGGAAAGGACCCGCCAAGGGCGGCGTGCTCGACGGCGAGCAGGCCACGCGGCTGCGCGCGCTTTTGGCCGAGCATGGGCAGGGCGGCGGGGTGCCTGACAGCGGCTCCACTGTGCGCGGCCTCGCCCGCCTGCTCCGCCGCAACCCGACCGACGCCGAACGGCTGCTCTGGCAGGCCCTCACACGTGATCGTCGATTTGCAGGTGGATTCAAGCGCCAGACGCCTGTGGGGCGGCACATCCCGGACTTCGTCTCGTTCCCGCACCGAATCGCGATCGAGTTGGTGAACCCGGGTGAGAACGAGGCGATCGTCGCGGATCGGGCGTCGCGGCGGACGTGGCTAGAGGCGCGCGATTATCGGGTGATCGAGATGCGGGCCGCGGACGTCGAGCGCGATATCGAGGCGGAGCTGGAGCGGCTGCCGCGAATGATACAGCAGAGCGTGTAGATTTCGTCGGGAAGCAGAGCGAATTGTCGGTCTCGCTCACCTTGGCCGATCAGCGCCGGTTCAGCGCTGAAAGACAACCTTGCCGCCGACCAGGGTCAGGTCCACCTTGATGTCCTTGATCTGCTCCTCCGGCACGGCCGCGTAGTCAGCCGAGAGCACCACGATGTCCGCCAGCTTTCCGGGCTCGATGGTCCCTTTGCGCGCTTCATCGAAATTGTAGCGGGAAGCCGCGCTGCTGTAGAGCCGGAGGGCCTGCTCGCGCGTAATAGCTTCTGCCGAGCCGTAGACGTTTCCGTTGGGGTCCTTCCTGGTCACCATGATGTACATGTTGAGGAAGGGGTTGATCGGGTTGACCGGAAAATCCGTCCCCGCGCCGAGGCTGTTGAGCCCCATTTTTTCGATCAACGTCCTGGTCGGCACGGCGCGGTCGGCGGTTGCTTTCCCGAGAAATCGTTCGACGGTCGCTGCCTTATCCCACATGAAAACGTTCTGGAAATCGATGCGGACTCCCAGTCTTTGCGCACGCTCCATCTGTTCTGGCCGGATCAGGCTGGCGTGGATGAGGACGAAGCGACGGTCGCGGATCGATTTTTCCTTATCCGCTGCCTCGAAGGCATCGAGCACCTGGTCAATACCCAGGTCGCCCACGACGTGGACTCCGACACGCCAGTCATAACGGTTGCAGACGGAGATGAGTTGCTTCAGCCGCTCGGGTGTCTGCTGCGTGATGCCGTGATAGTTGTCGTGTGAATCGGGGTACACGTCACGCATGAGCGCCGTCTTCAGCGTCATGCCGCCGTCGTAAAAGATCTTGATGCCGGCGAACTTGAGCCAATCGTCACCGAAGCCTGATGAGGCCCCATTGCCTGACATGATCGCTTCCCATGCGGTCAGATCGGCTGGGGGCTCCGGTCGAAACATCACGCCGGTGCGCAAAGTGGCTTTCCCGGCTGCAACAAGCTTCTGCAGCGTGCGGACGTCGCGTGGCTCTGTTGCGCCTTCGATCACACTGGTGATGCCGAAACTGTTCAGCACACCTTCGGCAATGGTGAATTGCCGCATTTCGTCGTCTTCTGTCCAGGGTGGTACGGCCTTCTCGACCCGATCGATCGCCGTCTCCACGAGCACGCCGGTCAATTCACCGGCTGCGTCGCGTTCAAACTTTCCACCACTCGGATCCGCGGTGGTCTTGTCGACACCGACCACTTGTAGAGCCATGGTGTTCGCCATCGAGAAATGCCCGACGGTGCGAAGATAGACCGGGTTGTTCGGAGCAACGCTATCGATCTCCTGCCTCGTCAGATAGCGCTTCTCGGCCAATTGTGAGGGTGGATGCCACGCGCCACCTACAATCCACTCACCCGGTTTTTTCTTCGTTGCGAATGATTTGATGGCCTCGAGCGCGTCCGCAACGGTCTTGGCGCGGCCCAGGCTTACGACATAGTCGCCGAGACCAGCGGCCTTGAAGTGAGCGTGTGTATCGATCAATCCGGGGATGACGGTCTTGCCAGACACGTCGAGCACGCGGGTCCGGGCGCCTGCAAGCGCCTTGATCGAAGCACTGGTTCCGGTCGCGATGATCTTTCCATCTGCGACGGCGACTGCCTCCGTGACGGTCGATCGGTCGTCTAACGTCAGAACCTTGCCATTAACGAGGACCAGGTCAGGCGCATTAAGCTCCGGCTGCTGCGCCTCGGCATTTGCGACGCCGGCGATGAGCATGCCCGTAGCAAGGATTGCAAATGCCTTTAACTTGCGGACCATCGCGTACCCCTTTGGATGTTTTTTTGCTTGGCGACAGCTGCAAGAGTATCTTTGATCAAATTTGGGTTCAACGCTTCTCGGGGCTTGGCAGCGTCGCACGGAGGGCAAAGTGGAGTGCTCCCTTGGTAGCCGGAAAGCTGGCCGGCCGCCCATGTCCCTCTACGAAGGACGCCCGAGCTGCACCTCGCGCTCCACCGCAATCCATGTCGCGCGCGCCACCGCGAGCAACTTCCCGACTCCATCATGCACCGCGGCGTCGGCCATGCGCTTGCGGCCGTCGCGGGCGGTCGGCCACGCCGTGATGACGCAGCGGTCGCCGGGGCGGGGGCGGGCTTCGATTCGGACCGACATGCGGCCAAGCAGCAGCGGCGTCCGGTCGAAGCTGCCGGTCTGCTGATCGCAATTGCAGGCAAAGCCGGTGGGGCAATCGAGCGCCGACCAGAGGAATTCCGGCGCGACCAGGCCGTCGTCGGCGGCGAGATTCTTATCCGGTGTCCAGCTCGCTGCGAGAACGGCGTTGTGACCACGGAGCGAGCCGGCAAAAATGCGCAGGCCGTCGCCTTTTGCCCTTGAAGGACCGCACACGAAACATGTCGGCAGGGGGTGTTCGTGCGGTTTGACCGGCGTCAGCAATTCGGCGGCGCGGGCCTCCTCGAAGCTGGCTGTTTCCACGCGCGCAAGCTCGACGCTTGCCGGCCGCCCGGTCGCGACGAGCTTGTCGCCGTCGCGAAGCTCCCATGTGCCGTCGTCCGTTGCGACCGCATCGAGCGGGGTGTCCAGCGGCGGTGGTGCGCGCAGCGTGATCTCCGCGGCGCCGGGAATGTGGCGGGCCAACCGGCCGCAGACATAGCCGCCGTTGCCGGAGTTCGGAGGACCGCAAAAGCGTTTGTCGATGATGATCTGTGTCATCGGTTTTGTTCTCTCTTCCCCGTGCACTTTACCTGATCTTGAGGACAATTCGCCCCTGAACCGTTCGGTTGGCCACGGCACGCATGGCTTCGCCGGCCTCCTCCAAAGGGAGGACGCGATCGATATGCGGGTGGATTTTTCCGCCGGCCAGCAATTGCATCAGCGTGGCGTTCATGCGCGCAGCGTCCGCGGGAAATTTCTCCGCCCAGGCGCCGAGGAAGACCCCGAGGATGGAATAGTTCTTCAGCAGCGGAAGGTTCATCGGGAGCTGGGGAATCTCGCCGCTGGTGAAGCCGATCGGCATCAGCCGGCCGCCCCACTTCATCGACCGGGCCATCTGCTGGAATATCGCGCCGCCGATAGTGTCGAAGCCGATATCGATGCCTTCGCCGCCGGTGATCGCCTTGATCCGGTCGCGCAGATCCTCGCTACGATAATTGACGATTTCGCTGGCTCCATAATTGCGAACCAGGGCGGCCTTGTCATCGGAGCCGATACCGGCGACGACGCGCAGGCCCAGATGGCGGCCGAGATCGACGGCGGCAAGGCCAACTCCGCCGGCCGCGCCGGTGACGAACAGCGTTTCGCCGCGCTGCGCCCTGGCCCGCTCGACCAGCGCGTAATACGCCGTGCCGTAATTATGCAGGACCGTCGCCGCGGCCTCGAACGCGACGCCTTCAGGCAGAAGAACGCACTTTGAGTCCTTCGCTATCATCCGTTCGGCGTAGCTGCCGGTCCAGGCGCTGCATGCCACGCGGTCGCCGGGAGCGAATGCCGTGACCTCGTCGCCGACCGCGACGACGATGCCGGATGCTTCCGTGCCGGGCACGAAGGGCGTCGGCGGCCGCATCTGGTAGAGGCCCGAGACCATCAACTGGTCCATGAAGCTGACGGAGGCCGCATGGACGTCGATCAGGATCTCGTCGCCGGAGGGCTTCGGCTCGTCGATTTCACTGAGGCGCAAATCGCCGGGGCCAGTGAATGAGCTGCATAGAATTGCTCTCATCGTGTCGCTCCAACGGATTGTCTGCATTCGGCAGGTTTGCGTAACGGCGTCGCATATCCCGCGACAAGCTTGACGAAATCCGCCTGTCGCGCTGCACCGGTCTTTTCAAACAGGCGCCGGACATGCGTCTTGATCGTCGTATTGGCGACGCCGAGTGCCGCCGCCACTTCGGGAACGCCGCCGAGTTCGACGATCGCGAGCATCACACGCAACTCCGTCGGCGTCAGTTTGAATGCCTTGCCGATCACTTCGGAACGAGACGGTAGCATCAGCGCCGCCCTGCGGACGAACAGCGCTGCGACGGCGCTGTAGGCGACACCCCCACGTCGGCGCGCGCCGGAAGTCAACGGCAGAGCATGGGCGACGTGGCGCTTTCCATCCCGCCCGATCATCGGCACCGCGATCCCGTCGATGCCGAGGAACGCGTTTTCCTGCCCGGCGGCTGCGAAAAAATGCTGCAGGGTCCGGTTGACCGTCGGATCGCAGGCCGCAAGGTGCCCGCGGATCTCAAACAGGATGTCGCGCGCTTCGATCATGTCTTGCCCCGCAGTATTGGCGTGGATGAGACGCGCCTCCGCGTCAACGAGACAAAGACCGACGTCAAGCCCATCCAGCGTATCGGCAAACGTGGCGGCCTCCGCCGACATCCGGGGAATAGCTGATATTGCATTCATTGCGACGCTCCAGCAGGCCGAGGCGGCTGGCGATCTTCCGTCCGACGACCGAAAAGACGCGGCAGCAGCATGGGAACGCGTCGGCGATAGTCCTGGTAGGTCGCGCCGAATTCGGCGATCAGGTCGCGCTCCTCGAACTGAAGCGCGGCCAGGATGTAGGCGGTGTTTGCGAGCGCAAACAGAAGGTGGCCAACGGTCATCTCGGGCGTGGCCCAGAACGCGAGCAGGAACCCGAGCATGATGGGATGCCGCACGATCTTGTAGAGCAGCGGCGTCCTGAACGATTGACCCGGTATCTCGCTCCCGCGGAACGCGACGAAGGCCTGGCGCAGGCCGAACAGATCGAAATGATCGATCATGTGGGTCGAGGCGAATGCGATCAGCCAGCCGAGCCAATGCACGCCGATCAGCAACCAGGCCGCTATTCCGCTCGTTTGCCAGACCGGCGCCGGAATCGGGCGCCACTGCCAGAACAGGAGCAGCAGGATCAGGCTGGAGAGCAGCACATAGGTGCTGCGCTGGCAGGCCGCGGGGAGGAATTGGACCAGCCATTTTTTGAAAGCCGGCCGTGCCATCACGCTGTGCTGGATCGCAAACAGGCTCATCAGCAGCAGGTTGACGACGACGGCCACGCTCAGGTCGGTGGTGGTACCGAGATCGATCGACTTACCGATCGACATGTCAATCGACTTGGGCACGACATAGTTGCCGACGAAACCGAGCGCATAGAGAAACGAGACCGTGAAGATGACGTAGCTCACGATGGCGTAGAGCAGGATCAGGAGGCGCGAGATCATGTTTTTTCCTATTGTGCCTGATGCAGCCGTGCCGCATGGAGGAGCCTGAATTGCTCGCCCGCGAGCAGGCTCGATCTGCCCCGACTGCTATTGCTGGACCGTCCCCTGTGCGTCCCCCGGGGGCGCCGCAAGGGGAGGGAGGACTTTCATGACGGTTTTCTCGCTGGGGACGTTTGGGTTCCCGGAGGTCCACGCCGACGGCCGCCCGATCAAGTTGGCCTTGCGCAAGGGCCTCGCGCTGCTGGTCTATCTCGCGGAGGCCAAGGGCGCTGTGGCCCGCGAAATTGTGGCCACGCTGCTGTGGCCTGAAACTGACCGCGAGACCGGCCTTGCGCGATTGCGGCGCCTGCTTCACCGCATCGAGCTGACGCTCGGTCAGCAGGTTTTCGAGACCGACCGGACCAGTCTGCGATGGGCTCCGGCAGTCGCGCTGCAGGTCGATGCGCATCTGTTCGAGAGCGCCTGCGATCGCGGTGACCTTGACGAAGCCTGCCAGATCTATCGGGGAGATTTCCTGGCAGGCTTCTCGCCGGAGGATTGTCCGGAATTCGACGACTGGGCGTTCTTCCGCCGCGAGGCGCTGCGCGGACGTCTAATGCACGCGCTGGAGCGCCTGGTGCAGGACAAGACCGCCGTCGGCGACTACTTTGCCGCGGCCACGCATGCGACCCGTCTGGTCGAGCTCGATCCTTTGAGCGAGGTCTACGGCCGGCATCTGATCCGCAGCCTGCTGCTGGCGGGTGACCGCAGCGCGGCAGAACGGCACCACGCGGCACTGACGCAGCGGCTGAAGGACGAGCTTGGCGTTGCGCTCGAAGCCGAGACCGAGGCGTTGATGAGTCCGGCGGCGGCACACGCCGTTCCAGCGACGCGCTACGTCAAGGGCGCCGGCGTGCATCTGGCGTATCAGACCTATGGCAGCGGTCCGCTCGATATTCTGGTCATGCCCGGCTTCGTGTCGCATGTGGAACGCGCCTGGGAGCATCCCGCGAGCCGGGCGTTTCTGGCCTCCCTGATGAAGCTTGGGCGCCTGATCGTGTTCGATCGTCGCGGCATCGGGTTGTCCGACCGGGTCGGATCGGCGCCTGATATCGACGGCACCGCGGAGGATATCGGCACGGTGCTCCGCGCGATCGGCTCGCGCCGCGTCGTGCTGTTCGGCGCATCCGAGTGCGGGCCGGCCTGCATCAAATTTGCGGTCGACGAGCCGCGTCTCGTGGCCGGACTCATCCTGTTCGGTGCATTGGCCAAGGGCTGCTGGTCGCAGGATTATCCGCACGCCTTGCGCGCCAGCCAGTACGATGCCTGGAGCAAGCACCTCATCGCGCAATGGGGAGGTCCGGTGGAGATTGAGACCTTTGCGCCCAGCCTTGCCGGCGATCCCCAGGCCCGCGCCTGGTGGGCCGGGCTATTGCGCGCGGCCTCCAGTCCCGGCGGCATCTCGGCGGTGCTCGAGGCGTTTCGCGACGCCGACGTGCGGCAGCTTTTGCCGCAGATTGCCATGCCGACGTTGGTGCTGCATCGTCGTGACGACAAGGCGGTACGAATCGCGGCCGGCCGCGATGTGGCGAGCCGGATCAAAGGTGCGCAATTCGTCGAGCTCGACGGCAATGATCACTGGTTCTTTGCGGGTGATCAGGGACCGGTGCTGGAGGCGATCCGGCGCTTCATTGCTGCGTTACCGAGGGAGCGGCTGCGAGCGCTGTAGCCCGGATGAGCGGAGCGACATCCGGGGACAGCCGTCCCGCATGTCGCTGCGCTCATGCGGGCTACGGGATGGGCGCGATCACACCGCCTCTAACTGATCCGCCGCGCGCTTCTTCTTTGCCTTGGGCTGGCTGAGCAGGGGACCTGCCGTCAGCGCCGCCGTATCCGCGACGCCCGGATCGCGCGACACCATCGCTGCGACGATGGCGCCGTCGATCAACAGCCCGAGTTGATGTGCGAGCACGAGGGGCTCGTTCGAACCGAGCTCGCCGGCGAGCTTCTCGATATGGCCGAGCACGATCTTCTTGTGCTTCATCGCGATGTTGCGGAACTGCTTGGCGTCCTTGTCGTGCTCGCCGACCGCGTTGATGAAGGGGCAGCCGTAGAAGCGCTCCTCCGCGAACCAGCTCTTCAGGGCCGGGAAGATGCGCGTGAGCTTGGCTTGCGCATCGCCGCCGCCTTCTTCCATGGCGCCGATGAACCATTCGCGCCACTGCTTGCCTTCGCTCTCCAGCACGGCGTTGACGAGATTGGTCTTGGAGCCGAACAATTTATAGAGCGTGGTCTTCGCGGTGCCGGCTTCCGCGATAATCGCGTCGATGCCGGTGGCGTTGATGCCGTTCTTGCAGAACAGATGCGTCGCGGCGTTGAGCAGGCGTCCGCGCGCGGACTCGTCGTCACTGGCGCCGCCGTGCGGCGAATGAGACTTCTTCCTTGACGTCTTGTTCGGTGAGGGCTTGGCCATGAGTCCAAACTTACCCGCAGCCGCGCCGCATCAGCAAGCCGCATCTGTTCGCGCTGAAAAGATTCGCACGGGAAAGCCCGTCTGCATCGCCTTTGAGCAAACGGCGGCTGATCAATCCGCAGGCAGTGTTCGCTAAGCGGCTCCAATGCTTCGCCTTTTGATTTTGGCCTCATCTGGCACGCTCCATGCAAGGAAACAGACCGTTCGGTATCCTACCGATTTCCACTTCTGCCAGGGAGAAGATGATGACTGCCGTCGTTCAAAAGACAGTGCTGACGGGTTGCCTCGCGCCCATCGACAAGAATGGCCTCGAGCAACTGATCGCCAACGGCAAGGCCAATCCGAAGGTCATCAAGACCTTGAAGTGCAAGACGGTCGCCGAAGGAAAATTCCGCCACGCCAACTACATCCGCAATTTGCAGCCCTACATCGTCGACGAGCCGCCCGGTCTGCTCGGCGACGACACCGCGCCCAATCCGTCCGAAGCCTCGCTGGCCGCGCTCGGCTCCTGCCTTGCCGTCGGCCTGCACGCCAACGCCGTGCATCGTGGCTGGATCGTCAACAAGCTCGAGCTCGAGCTCGAGGGCGATCTCAACATCACCGCGGTCTGGGGCACCGGCGACGTCTCGGACAAGCCCGTTGGATTTACGGATGTGCGCGTCAAGGTCGACATGGAATGTGAGGGGATCTCGCCGGACGAGATCAATGCGCTGGTCGCCCATGTCAAGCAATGGTCGCCGGTCGCCAACACCTTCACCCGCCCGGTCAATCTCGAGGTCGGCATCTGAGCTGACGGCAACAGGAAGGTGCGGGAGACGATCATGGGTTCACTGGCTTTATCACGGACCGAAGTTTTGGATCAGCCCGCACCGTCCATTGCAGGTGAGGTGGCGCGGATTGCACGGGAGCAGCTCGCGCCACTCGCCGCCGGCATTGATGCCGGCACCATTTATCCCGCCGATGTGCTGCGCAAGTTCGGCGAGATCGGCGCCTGGGGCAGTCACGTGCCGCACGAAGGGCCTGCCGATTTGCGCTGCGCCATCCAGGCGATGGCTGAGATCGGCGAGGTCTGCGGCAGTACCGCCTTCATGGCGTGGTGCCAGAACACGCTGGTCTGGTACGCCGCCAACTCGACCAACATGAAGCTGGCAAAGCGCTTCGGCGATGCGTTCTCGACCGGCCGCGTGCTCGGCGGCACCGGGCTCTCCAATCCGATGAAGAGCTTTTTCGGCATCGAGAAGCTCAAGCTGAAGGGGCGCAAGGTCGAAGGCGGCTACATCGTGCGCGGCGCGCTGCCCTGGGTCTCCAATCTCGGCCCGGGCCATTATTTCGGCACCATCTTCGAGCGCGAAGACGAGCCGGGCCAGGTGATGTTCCTGGCCGACTGCTCGGACTCCGCGATCACGCTGACGCCATGCAAGCCGTTCCTCGCCATGGACGGCACCGGGACCTATGGCGTGCAGTTCCGTGACGCCTTCGTGCCGGACGAGCTGATCCTGGCCGATCCCGCCGGCCCCTTCGTGAAGAAGATCCGCGCCGGGTTCATCCTGCTGCAGGCCGGCATGGCGCTCGGGCTCATCAAGGACTGCATCAACATCATGGACGAGGTCGATAATCCCCTCGGTCACATCAACCGCTATTTGCCGCAACAGCCGGTGCACTTCCGCGATCTCGCCGCCGAGCTCGAAGCCGAGACCATGGCGCTGGCGCGCGATCCCTACAATGAAGAGGAGACCTACTGGCGCAAGGTGATCGCGCTCAGGCTTCGTGCCGGCGAGGCCAGCGTCGCGGCAGCGCATGCGGCGATGCTGCATTGTGGCGCGCGCGGCTACCTCAAGTCCCACCGCGCGCAGCGCCGCCTGCGCGAGGCCTATTTCGTCGCGATCGTCACGCCTGCCACCAAGCAGTTGCGCAAGATGCTCGCCGATTCCTGAGTTTTACGAGCCCACCCACCATCTAACCTCAACGGAGAGGCTGCCAATGACGGACGTTCTGATCTCTGCCAGCGAACTTGCCGATCTCTTGAAGACCGAGCCCTGTGTCGTGATCGACACCCGCAACCCCGACGCCTATGGCGCCGGGCACCTTCCCAACGCCGTGAACGTGCATGAGATATTCACGTTTCTTGCGACCTCGACGCCGGAGGGCATGGCCGAGCTGAAGACCAAGTTCGCCGATGCCTTCGGCGGCGCGGGTCTGTCCGGCAAGGAGACGGCCGTGATCTACGAGCAGTCGATGAACTCCGGCTTCGGCCAGTCCTGCCGCGGCTACTACCTGCTCACCATGCTCGGCTACCCCAAGATCAAGGTGCTGCATGGCGGCTTCGATGCCTGGGCGGCCGCAGGTCTTCCGGTGACGAAGGATGTGCCGGCACCGGCGAAGGCGTCGTTCGGAATCGTGCCTGAAGCGGGCGATATCCTGATCGACGCCAAGACCATGCTGGGGGCGGTCGGCAAGCCCGGCGTCGCCATTCTCGACGTGCGCGACGTCGACGAATGGATCGGCGACAGCTCGTCGCCCTACGGGAAGGATTTCTGCCCGCGCAAAGGCCGCATCCCCGGTGCGGTGTGGCTGGAATGGTATCGCATGATGAAACCGACCGCCGAGGGCCCGCGCTTCAAGTCCAAGGACGAGATTTTGGCGGAATGCGCCACTGTCGGCATCTCGCCGTCGACGCCGGTCTACCTCTATTGCTTCAAGGGGGCGCGCGCCTCGAACACGTTCCTGGCGCTGAAGAACGCCGGCGTGAAGGACGTGCGGATGTATTTCGGCTCCTGGAACGAATGGTCGCGTGATCCGTCGCTGCCGATAGAGCAGGGATTGCCGATCGCATCGGAGGTCACGACCAAGGCGGCGTGATCGCCGCTAGCCGCCGGCCCGCGGACGGGGCGCGATTCCCAGCGCCTTGATCCGCGAGGCCAGCGTGGTCGGCTTGATATCCAGCATCTCGGCCGCGCCACCGGGGCCGAACACTTTTCCGGCGCAGCCCTCGAGCGCGGCCAGGATGTTGGCGCGCTCGTGGTCGCGCATTTCGGATGACGTCATCACAGCGGGCCGTGCGTCAGCCTTCTGCCGCGCGGCGCCGGCTGGGGCCTGCGTGCCGGAGGGATCGGGCAGATCGATCCGCAAACGGCCGTTCTGCGACAGGATCGCGGCGCGCTCGATCACGTTCTGTAGTTCGCGGACATTGCCCGGCCAGTCATAGCGCGTCAGCCGACGCGCGTCGCCTTCCGACAAGCGCAGATTCGATTTCAGCGCCTTGCTCTCGCGCGTCAGGAAATGCTGCGCGAGCAGCGCAATGTCCTCGCGCCGTTCGCGCAGGGGCACCGTCTCGATCGGAAACACGTTGAGGCGGAAATAGAGGTCCTCGCGAAAACGCCCGCGCTGCACTTCCTGCTTGAGGTCGCGGTTGGTCGCGGCGATGACGCGGACGTCGACCGCGCGGGTGCGCTCCTGGCCGACGCGCTCGAAATTGCCTTCCTGCAATACGCGCAGCAGCTTGCCTTGCAATTCGAGCGGGATCTCGCCGACCTCGTCGAGGAACAGCGTGCCGCCATCGGCAAGCTCGAAGCGGCCGATGCGGTCGCGCGTCGCGCCGGTGAAGGCGCCGCGGACATGGCCGAAGAACTCGCTCTCGAATAATTCGCGCGGGATCGCGGCGCAGTTGACCCGGATCAGCGGCCGGTCGCTGCGGGTGGAATCCTCGTGAATGGCGCGCGCGATCAACTCCTTGCCGGTGCCGGACTCGCCGGTGATCATCACCGCCGCGCTGGTCGGCGCCACCAGCTTGACTTGGCGCAGCGTCGTCTGGATCGCCTCGCTGCCACCGATGATGCCGCGCGGATTGGTCTCGATGCGGATTTCTTCCTGGAGGTAGGCGTTTTCGAGCTCGAGCCGTTCGCGGAGGCGATCGACCTCGGCGAGCGCGGCGTGCAGCTTCTCGTCGGCCTCGCGCCGCTGGCTGACGTCGCGAAACACCACGACGGCACCGACCACCACGCCGCGGTCGCGAATCGGCGTGGAGGTGTATTCGACCCAGGCCGGCGAGCCGTCCTTGCGCCAGAACACCTCACCGTCGACCTGGTGCACGGCGCCGTCCCGGAACGCTGCGTAGATCGGGCAGTCATGGTTGTGATAGTGCCGCCCGTCATGGTGGGTGTGGTGCATGATGGGATGGATTTCCTTGCCGACCAGCTCCTCGGCAGTCCAGCCCAGCATCCGCTCGGCGGCGGGGTTCACGAAGGTGGTCTTTCCTTCCGCGTTGACGCCGTAAATGCCTTCGCCGGCGGCGCGCAGGATCAGCTGGTTCTCGCGCTCGATGTCCTGGAACACGCGCTCGACCCGCTGCCAGGTCGAAATGCCGCTGCGCATGTGGTCTTCGGCGGCGGCATCGACATTGCGGCGGCGGCGCGCTTCGAGATCGGTCAGGGTGAGCTGGACCAGCGTGCGGCCGTCATGGGGCAGCACGCTTCCTGCATATTCGAGCCGGAGATTTTGCCCGGTGGCATGGCGTGGTTTGAGCGCGGTGGTCCAGTAGGCGCCCTTGTGCAGCACGGCCTGGGTGAACACGGTCAGCGCCGGAATCTCGCCGGCATGCAGCGTGCTCGGCCTGGTCTGGCGGAGCAGAGCGCGGTCGTAGCCGAGCAGGGCGCAGGCGGCGGGATTGGCATCGACGATCTGGTCGCCGAAGGGATCGACCAGCAGCGTCGCCTCGACCGAGGATTCGAAGGCCGCGACGCGCGGATCGATGGTCGGGGCCACATCGTCGTGGGCGAGTATTGGCGTCGTTGCCATTACGAAATCTCGTTATTCAACTACGAAATATCGTTTATCACGAATTTTCGTAATGACCAAGTGTGAGCGAAAGTGCTGCGTCATCAAGGCACTGGCCGGCCTGAAGGTGATGGCATGCTCCTTGCGTAATTCTCCTCGCAATGACGCGCAGGAGGTCCGATGTCCACTTTCGACAATCCGTTTGATCCCGATCGCAAACTGCGAGCCGGCTGTGCCTGTGGTCAGCATCAATCCGTGGCGGAGCATGAGCAGGCAACCGCGTTGCGCTGTGATCCCGTCGAGAGCGAAGAGAAGCGCTACGAGGGCGTCGTCGCCTCTGCCGTGATGCGCGCGATGTTTCCGCAGGATGTGGCGCGGCGCGCGTTTCTGAAATCGGTCGGGGCCTCCACCGCGCTGGCCGCGCTGTCGCAGTTCTTCCCGCTTCAGACCGCCACCGAAGTCTTTGCGCAAGCCGGCACGCCGGAAAAGAAGGACCTCAAGGTCGGCTTCATCCCGATCACCTGCGCCACGCCGATCATTATGGCCGCGCCGCTGGGCTTCTATGCCAAGCACGGCCTCAACGTCGACGTGGTCAAGACCGCCGGCTGGGCCGTGATCCGCGACAAGACCATCAACAAGGAATACGACGCCGCGCACATGCTGGCGCCGATGCCGCTCGCGATCTCGCTGGGCTTAGGTGCCAACGCCATTCCGTTCGCAGTGCCCGCGATCGAGAACATCAACGGCCAGGGCATCGTGCTGGCGAGCAAGCACAAGGACAAGCGCGACCCGAAAGACTGGAAGGGCATGAAGTTCGCCATCCCCTTCGACTATTCCATGCACAATTATCTGCTGCGCTACTATCTCGCCGAACACGGCATCGACCCCGACACCGACGTGCAGCTGCGTTCGGTGCCGCCGCCGGAAATGGTGGCAAACCTGCGCGCCGACAACATCGACGGCTTTCTCGCGCCCGACAATATCTGCCAGCGCGCGATCTATGACGGCGTCGGCTTCATGCATCTGTTGTCCAAGGAAATCTGGGACGGCCATCCCTGCTGCAGCTTCGCCGCCAGCCGCGAGTTCATCACGACGGCGCCGAACAGCTTTGCCGCGCTGACGCGCGCGATCGTCGATGCCACGGCCTATGCGTCGAAGGCGGAGAACCGCAAGCAGATCGCCGAGGCGATCGCGCCGGCGAACTACATCAACGCGCCGGTCACGGTACTGGAACAGGTCTTGACCGGCACCTATGCCGACGGCCTCGGCGGCGTGAAGACGGATGAAAAGCGCGTCGATTTCGACCCGTTCCCCTGGCAGTCCTTTGCGGTGTGGATGCTGACGCAGATGAAGCGCTGGGGCCAGATCAAGGGCGATGTCGACTACAAGGCGGTCGCCGAGCAGGTCTATCTCGCCACCGACACCAGGAAGCTGATGACCGAAATGGGCCTGGCGCCGCCAGCCGGCAGCTACAAATCGTTCGCGGTGATGGGCAAGACTTTCGATCCGGCCAAGCCCGAGGATTATTTGGCGGGCTTCAAGATCAGGAAGGCGTCGTGAGCGGCCGCGCTCTCTTTTCACCTCGCCCCGCTTGCGGGGAGAGGTCGGATCGCATCGTTAGATGCAATCCGGGTGAGGGGGACTCTCCGCGAGTTCGTCTCTCACCGAATATGCGGAAGCATGCCCCTCACCCCGACCCTCTCCCCGTAAGAACGGGGAGAGGGAGATGACCACCGCCTCCCTCCGTCTCCGCGCTGGCCTGGTCTCGATCGTGCTGCTCGTCGCGTTTCTCGGCGTCTGGCATCTCGCCGTGCGCTCGGCGGCACCGGTGGCCACGATGAGCCCGGAATACGCCAAGCTGATGGGCCTGACTGCGACGCAGGGCAAATCCGCCATGCCCGGGCCGGTCGATGTCGCCGCAAAACTCTGGGAGCATTTGAGGAGGCCGTTCTACGACAACGGGCCGAACGACAAGGGGCTCGGCATCCAGCTCGGCTACTCGATTGCGCGCGTCGGCACCGGCTATCTGCTTGCGGTGCTCGTCGCCATCCCGCTCGGTTTCCTGATCGGCATGTCGCCGCTGCTGAGCAAGGCACTCGATCCCTTCATCCAGGTCTTGAAGCCGATCTCGCCGCTGGCGTGGATGCCGCTCGCGCTCTACACCATCAAGGATTCCTCGATCTCCGCGATCTTCGTCATCTTCATCTGCTCGATCTGGCCGATGCTGCTCAACACCGTGTTCGGGGTCGCGAGCGTCCGCAAGGAATGGATCAACGTCGCGCGAACGCTCGAGGTCGGAACCATCAGGCGCGCCTTCACCGTGATCCTGCCCGCGGCAGCACCGACGATCTTGACTGGCATGCGCATCTCGATCGGCATTGCCTGGCTGGTGATCGTCGCGGCCGAAATGCTCGTCGGCGGCACCGGCATCGGCTATTTCGTCTGGAACGAGTGGAACAATCTGTCGATCACCAATGTGATCATCGCGATCCTCCTGATCGGGGTCGTCGGCATGCTGCTCGACCAGATCCTCGCGCGCTTCACGCGCATGGTCACGTTTCCGGAGTAGGGCCGTTGACCGAAAAATTCATCTCCATCGAAGCCATCGCAAAGCGCTATCCGGGCGCGGACGGAGCGACAACGGCGGTCTTCGAGAATCTCTGGTTGTCGATGGCGCGCGGCGAGTTCTGCTGCGTGATCGGCCATTCCGGCTGCGGCAAGACCACGGTGCTCAACATCCTTGCCGGCCTCGATGCGCCGAGCGACGGCGCGGTGATCGTCGATGGGCAAGCCATTTCAGGGACGAGCCTCGACCGCGCCGTGATCTTCCAGAGCCATGCGCTGCTGCCCTGGCGCACCGTGCTCGGCAACGTTGCCTACGCCGTGAGCTCGAAATGGCGGAGCTGGGATCGCGCCAAGGTGAAGGCGCATGCGCAGAAATTTATCGATCTCGTCGGCCTGACGGGTTCGGAGCACAAGCGACCTTCCGAGCTTTCCGGCGGCATGAAGCAGCGCGTCGGCATCGCGCGTGCACTGTCGATCACGCCAAAGATGATGCTGATGGACGAGCCGTTCTCGGCACTCGATGCGCTGACGCGCGGCACGCTGCAGGACGAGGTGCGGCGCATCTGTCTGGAGACCGGGCAGACCGCGTTCATGATCACTCATGACGTCGACGAGGCGATCTACCTCGCCGACAAGATTTTCCTGATGACCAACGGTCCCGGCGCGGTGCTGGCGGAAGTGGTCGAGAACCCGCTGCCGAGGGACCGCGGCCGCACCGATTTGCACCGCCACCCGCTGTACTACGCGCTGCGCAACCACATCGTTGATTTCCTGGTAACGCGCAGCAAGACTTTCGCGGCTGAGACGCCCGGTCACGATCCGCGCAATGTGCCGGTGGTGCGTATCGGCAAGCCCGGACTGACCGTCGCGTCCGGTGGCGACGAGCAACGACAGACCTGGATACCTGGGACCAATCCCGGGCTGACTGCTTGAAAAAGGAGACCCTGACATGAAACGCGAAGACCTCACCGAGAAGCTGCTCGACATCAAACGCGAGAAGGGCTGGAGCTGGAAATATATCTGCGAGCAGATCGGCGGCTATTCCGAGGTGCTGATAACAGGCGCGATCCTCGGCCAGATGAAATTGACCAAGCCGCAGGCCGCAAACGCCGCTGAACTGTTCGGCCTGACGAAGGCCGAGACCACGATGCTGAACGAGACGCCGATGCGCGGCATGCCGATGCCGCCGACCGATCCCTTGATCTATCGTTTCTACGAGCTGGTCATGGTCAACGGTCCGGCGTGGAAGGCGCTGATCGAGGAGGAGTACGGCGACGGCATCATGTCGGCGATCGATTTCGACATGGTGATGGAGCGCCTGCCCAATCCGAAGGGCGACCGCGTCAAGATCACCATGAGCGGCAAATTCCTGCCGTACAAATATTACGGCGCCAGCGGCAACGTGCCGGAATATGGGTTCAAGGAGGGATAACTGGTAGGCATTCCGGGGTGCGTCGCAGACGTCCCCCGGAATGACGCTTCGCCTTATTTCCCGGCCTTCACCTCGGCCGCCGCCACCGCGATCAGCTCGTTCATCTTGGCGCGAATCACCTGTTCGGTGACGGCGACGTTCTTGGCGGCGAAATCGGCCATGACCTTGCGCAGGACGTCGGCGTCACCGGCTTCCTCGAAATCGGCCGCGACCACCTCCTTGGCATAGGCCGTGGCGGCATCGCCGCTGATGCCGAGCTTTTCGGCCGCCCACAGACCGAGCAGCCGGTTGCGGCGGGCTTCCGCCTTGAATTTCTGCTCCTCGTCGAGGGCGAACTTCTTCTCGAAGCCTTCCTCGCGCTTGTCCAACGTGCTCATGCCTTTTCCAATTCCCTGCTGACTGGACCCGGCTGGCCCTCGTTGCGAGAGCCCCGGTGCATGCCTAGATAGGGGGCACGAATCGGCAAAACAACGAGCCGTTAAGCCGCAGGCAAGACGGTATAAGTTTGATGCCGGACGGCCGGATCGATTGTGCTGGGACGGCCAATCGGATAGGTTGCCTAAGGCTGGGTTCCCGTTCTGTTTCCAGGGGTTCCGGGCCGTTCACGGCAGCTCCGCTGTGGGTCGTAGTCTCGTCAACCGGAGCACACCAAATACATGGATTTCAACAAAACACGGTACATCCCCATGAGCCGTCGGCGTCGCATTTATGAAGGCAAGGCAAAGGTTCTTTACGAAGGCCCGGAGCCCGGTACCCTGATCCAGCACTTCAAGGATGACGCCACCGCGTTCAATGCGAAAAAGCATCAGGTGATCGAGGGCAAGGGTGTCCTCAACAACCGGATCTCGGAGTACCTGTTTCAGCACCTCAATGACATCGGGGTGCCGACCCATTTCATCCGCCGCCTCAACATGCGCGAGCAGTTGATCCGCGAAGTCGAGATCGTGCCGTTGGAAGTGGTGGTGCGGAACGTTGCCGCCGGCTCGCTGTCGCAGCGCCTCGGCATCGAGGAGGGTACGCAGCTGCCCCGCTCGATCATCGAGTTCTATTACAAGAACGACCAGCTCAACGACCCCATGGTGTCGGAAGAGCACATCACCGCTTTCGGGTGGGCGACACCGCAGGAGATCGACGACATCATGGCGCTTGCCATCCGTGTCAACGACTTCCTCACCGGTCTCTTCCTCGGCATCGGCATCCGCCTCGTCGACTTCAAGATGGAGTGCGGCCGACTGTTCGAGAACGACATGATGCGGATCATCGTCGCCGACGAGATCTCGCCGGATAGCTGCCGTCTGTGGGACATCAAGTCGAACGAGAAGCTCGACAAGGACCGTTTCCGCAGGGATCTCGGTGGGCTGCTCGAGGCCTATACCGAAGTCGCCAAGCGTCTCGGCATTCTCATGGAGAACGAGCGTCCGGCCGGTTCCGGCCCGGTGCTGGTGAAGAGCTAAGAGGGATCTGACGTGAAGGCACGTGTTACCGTGACGTTGAAAACGGGCATCCTCGATCCGCAGGGCAAGGCGATCGAGGGTGCGTTGAAGTCGCTCGGCGTCGACGGCGTCGCCAGCGTTCGCCAAGGCAAGGTGTTCGACATCGAGCTCGCCGGCGCGGACAAGGCCAAGGCAGAGGCGGCGTTGAAGGACGCCGCCGACAAGCTGCTGGCGAACACCGTGATCGAGAATTATCGGGTCGAGCTGATCGGGTGAACGGGATGGCTCACAGCCATCCGACCCGACGAAAACGCCAGTACAGCGCGCCGCACGCCGTCAGCATCACGCCGAGCAGCGTGTAATAGCCGTACTCCCAGTCCAGCTCCGGCATGTGCTTGAAGTTCATGCCGTAGATGCCGGCAAGCGCGGTCGGGATCGCGATGATCGCGAGCCAGGAGGCAAGCTTCTTGGAGACCGCCGTCTCCTGGGCCTGGCCGACCAGCAGGCTCGCTTCGAAGGCGAAGGCCAGCACCTCGCGCATCGAATCGATCCGCTCCTGGATGTTCCTGACGTGGTCGGTGACGTCGCGGAACAGCGGCTGCATCGTCGCGCGCACCATCGCCAGCTCGTCATGCTCGAGCCGGCGGCAGACCTCCACCAGCGGGCCGATTGCGGTCCTGAGCCGCAAGAGGTCGCGGCGCAGCATGTAGAGCCGCTCGATCTGCGCCTTGCTGATTGCCTTGGAGAGCACGTCGTCCTCGATGCTCTCGACCTCTTCGTGAATGCTCTCGAGCACGGGCGAGTAGTTGTCGACGATGAAATCGAGGATGGCGTAGAGGATGTAGTCCTCGCCGCGCGCGAGCGCGCGCGGGCAGCTTTCGCAGCGTTCGCGCACCGGCGTGTAGGACGTCGACGCGCCGTGGCGCACCGAGACCAGATAGCCTTCGCCGACGAAGATGTGCGTCTCGCCGAAGGCGATCCGGCCCTCGATCAGTTGCGCGGTCCGCGCCACGATGAACAGGGCCTCGCCATATTGCTCGATCTTCGGTCGCTGATGGGCGTGGTTGGCATCCTCGGCGAGCTCGTGCAGGTCGAACTGCTTCTGCACCGCGCTGAGCAGCGCCATGTCGGGCTCGTGCAGCCCGATCCAGACCACGTGGCCGGGTTTCGCGCGCCAGCTCGAGGCCTCGCTGATGGCGATATTGGCGACGCGCCGGCCGTCGACATAGGCACCGGCGGCAATGACGCCCTCGGTGGACACCGGCTCGGAGAGGGATGCGGGCAGCGACGGGACATTCATGGCTTTAATCCCGGGCGAATCGATCGGCCGAATGGCGGGCTATGGCCTGTGCACAACGCTCGCCGCCAAGGCTAGCACTGGTAAAATCCCCGTCAAATGGATATGTCTGCTGCCGATTTGGCAGCCGTGCCAGCCCCATTCCAATCCTCGTTCGGAACCTCTGCCATGAAAGCCGCCATCCTCGTCTTTCCCGGAATCAACCGCGAGCGCGACATGGCGCGTGCCTTGAGGCTGATCTCGGGGAGCGAGCCCACAATGGTCTGGCATGCCGAGACGTCGCTGCCCGACGGCACCGACCTCGTGGTGGTGCCCGGCGGTTTCTCCTATGGCGATTATCTGCGCTGCGGCGCGATTGCGGCGCGGGCGCCGGTGATGGACGCGGTGCGCGACTACGCGGCCAAGGGCGGCCTCGTGCTCGGCGTCTGCAACGGATTTCAGATCCTCTGCGAATCCGGCCTCTTGCCCGGCGTCCTGATGCGCAATGCGCGGCTGAAATTCATCTGCCACGACGTGCATCTCCGTGTCGAGCGCTCCGACACGCCGTTCACGCGCGGCTACAATGCAGGGCAGGTGATCCGCGTGCCCATCGCGCATGGCGAGGGCAATTATGCGGCGGACGCGGAGACCATCAAGCGGCTCGAAGGCGAGGGGCGCGTGCTTTACCGCTATTGCTCGGCCGACGGCGCGATCGACGATGTCAGCAACATCAATGGCGCCGCGCAATCCATCGCCGGCATCGTCAACGACAAGGGCAACGTGCTCGGCATGATGCCGCATCCGGAAAACCACGTCGAAGACATCATGGGCTGCACCGACGGCCGCGGCCTGTTCGCCGGCCTCACCGCGCATCTGGAAAAAGCCGCGTGATTGCGTTCGTGCTGAAGCGGCTGCTAGCCGCTGTCGCCGTCGTTGCGTTCGCGACGGCCGCGTTCGCGCAAGATTTCCCCAAGCGTCCCGTCACCATGATCGTGCCGTTCGCGGCCGGCGGCACGTCCGACGTGATCGCGCGCACCGTTGCCGAGCAGATGGGCATCGCGCTCGGCCAGACCATCGTGATCGAGAACGTCGCCGGCGCCGGGGGCTCGACTGCACTGGCGCGCGCCTCCCGCGCCGAGCCCGACGGCTACACCATTGCGATCGGCAATGCCGGCACCAACGCCGCGACCTATACCATCTATCCCAAACTGCCGTTTACCCCGGACTCCTTCGTGCCCATCGCCATGGTGGCGAAGACGTTCGGCATCATCGCTGTGCGCAAGGATTTTCCGGCAAAGGACCTCAAAGAGTTCATCGCCTACGCCAAGGCGAATCCCGGCAAGATCAATCTCGGCCATGCCGGCGTCGGCTCTTCGAACTACCTGATCTGCAAGAGCTTCGTCACAGCCGCCGGGATCGACGCGACGCTGGTCGGCTATCGCGGCGCCGCGCCCGCGCTCACCGATGCGATCGGCGGCCAGATCGACGGCGTCTGCGATGCGGCAGCCTCGGTCTCGCAGTCGATCAACGAGAAGCTGGCGCGCGGACTCGTGGTCGGCTCGACCGTCCGGCTCGCCACAGTGCCCGACCTGCCGACGTCGGCCGAAGCCGGCCTCCCCGAATTCGAAGCGCAGGGCTGGAACGGCCTGTTCGCGCCGAAAGGCACCCCGCCGGCAATCATCGCCAAGCTGAATGCCGCTGCACGCACGGCGGTCGAAACCGACGCGGTGAAGAAACGGTTCGCCGATCTCTCGACCGTGGCACCCGATGCCGACGAGCACACGCCCGAGGTGCTGCAAAAGCTCGTGACGCGCGACGTCGAGAAGTATCGCAAAATGCTGGCCGACGACGCCAAGTAGTAGCTCAAGTAATAGCTAGCGTCGTTTCAGCCGCTCCGTCGGCACCGTCATGGCGGCGACGCCCGCCATGACCAGCACCAGGCCCAGCACCAGGTTCGAGGGCACGCTCTCGCCGAGCAGCAGCACGGAGAGGCCGACGCCGATCGGGATGCGCAAATAGCCTTGCGCGTTCGTCGTCAGCGTGCCGAGCCGTCCCAGGCACATGTAGAACAGCATCAGCCCCAGGGCGCTGGAGACGATGCCCATGACGATGGTGGCTATGATCGCCGTCGGCGTCGGGTGCAGCGTCCAGGGCTGGTCGATGATCAGCGAAGGCGGCAGCAGCACCAGGCCGCCGAACAGCAGCGAACCGGCCGCCACCACCATCGGGTCGTATTCGGACAGCCGCAGGCCGAAGATCGTGGCACAGGCAAAGGAGATGGTGGCGAGCAGGATGGCGATCTCCGCCACGATCTCGCTACCGAAGCCGCGCAGCGCATCCAAGCCAACGATGACGATGGTGCCGGCAAGGCCAAGGAGCGCGCCCGCGAGCTTCAGCAGCGTTGCCGGCTCGTGGCGCGTGATCAGGGAGGTGATCAGGAAGGCGAAGATCGGCGTGGTCGAGGCCAGCACCACCGTGTTCGACGCCGGCACATATTGCTGAGACCAGGTGATGATCAGGAACGGAAAGGTCGAGTTGATCAATTGCTGGGTCGCGAACAACTTCCAGGCCTTCGCATCGGTCGGGATCCTGACGCCGCGCATCCACAGGATCGCGAACAGGAAGGCGGCCGCGATCAGCGAGCGCGCCGAGATGAAGGTCACGGGTGGGATCGTATCCAGCGCGAGCTTGGCCAGTGGATAGGTTGAGCTCCAGCAGCAGGCGAGCGCGACCAGCAGCGCATAGTCGCGCCAGCTCCGCGCGCCTGTGGCAGCCATGGACGGCAATTGCGAGGCCGTGGCGCGAGCCGTCGGCGGTGTGCTCTGCGGCACCTTGATATTGCTCCCCGGCGCGACAGCGCTCGACACAAGTCTGGGCGAGGGGGCGCCAAAAGGGAAGGCGGCGAGCTATGCGTTTGGCTGCGGTGCCGGCTTCCGCTTCACCCGCTTGATCGTGCCGGAGAAGGTGAACAGCGGCCGCCCGCCCGATGTCAGCTTGCCGCGCAGGAAGATCAGCGAGCCGCCGGCGCGGGAGACCTCGCCGACGCATTCGATCAGCTCGCCTTCGCGCGCCGCGTCGAGGAAGTCGCAGGCGAAATTGGTGGTCACCGCCGGCCCATCCAGCTCGTGGGTGGCGATCGCGAACAGGCAGTAGTCGGAAAACGCCATGAAGCAGCCGCCATGGACGTTTCCGGAGCCGTTGAGGTGCTTTTTCTCGACCCGGAACGCCGAGCGGACGCTGCCGTCGTCCTCGATCTTGTGCCAGAACGGGCCGATATGGCTCTCAAAACTGTCGCGAATCCAGGTGCGCCAGCCCTGGAATTCACCCTCGGTGGCGACGTGGAGGTCGGGGCGGCGAGGCGGGGGCGCTTTGGTCAATTCGTGCAAGGAAATGGGCCTTCAATTGCGGGTCGTTTGCCCTTAAATCCGATCTGTCCGCGCTGTGCAATTCCTGTTCCCGCAGCCCCCGGCCGCAAAACGTGGGACAGCGGGAAAATGCGCCATAAAGGGCTTTTCCAAGCCGCCCGATGTTCCTAAGAACGGCCAACTGCTGCCGAAAGCCCAAATTCCATGAAGAACGAACCCAAGATCACCCCCGAGCTGATTGCCGCCCACGGGCTCAAGCCCGACGAGTATGAGCGCATTCTGAAGCTGATCGGGCGGGAGCCGACCTTCACCGAGCTCGGCATCTTCTCGGCGATGTGGAACGAGCACTGCTCGTACAAATCCTCGCGCCTCCATCTGAAGGGTCTGCCGACCAAGGCGCCCTGGGTGATCCAGGGTCCTGGCGAGAACGCCGGCGTGATCGACATCGGCGACGGCCAGGCCGTGGTCTTCAAGATGGAGAGCCACAACCACCCGAGCTACATCGAGCCGTACCAAGGCGCCACCACCGGCGTCGGCGGCATCTTGCGCGACGTCTTCACCATGGGCGCGCGTCCGATCGCCTGCCTCAACGCGCTGAGTTTTGGCGCGCCGGAGCATGCCAGAACCAGGCATCTCGTCTCCGGCGTCGTCGCCGGCGTCGGCGGCTACGGCAATTCCTTCGGCGTGCCGACGGTCGGCGGCCAGGTCCGTTTCCACACCCGCTATGACGGCAACATTCTCGTCAACGCGATGGCGGTCGGCCTCGCCGATACCGACAAGATCTTCTATGCGGCCGCCTCCGGCGTAAATATGCCGATCGTCTATCTCGGCTCCAAGACCGGCCGCGACGGCATTCACGGCGCCTCGATGGCCTCGGCCGAGTTCGACGACAAGTCCGAAGAGAAGCGTCCGACCGTGCAGGTCGGCGATCCCTTCGCCGAAAAGCTGCTGCTCGAGGCCTGCCTCGAGATCATGGAGAAGGGCTGCGTCATCGCGATCCAGGACATGGGCGCGGCGGGGCTGACGTGTTCGGCGGTGGAGATGGGCGCCAAGGGCGACCTCGGCGTCGACCTCGATCTCGATGCGGTGCCGACGCGCGAGATCGGCATGAGCGCCTACGAGATGATGCTCTCGGAGAGCCAGGAGCGCATGCTCATGGTGCTCAAGCCCGAGAAGGAGAAAGAGGCCGAGGCGATCTTCAAGAAGTGGGGCCTGGATTTCGCCGTGGTCGGCTACACCACGCCGAGCAAGCGCTTTGTAGTCAAGCATGGCGGCGACGTCATGGCCGATTTGCCAATCAAGGAACTCGGCGACGAGGCGCCGCTCTATGACCGCCCGCATGTCCCCTCCGCCGCTTTGCCGGTCGTGCATGCGCGCGAGGTGGGGGCGCCGATGGGTCTCGGTGCCGCGCTCGAAAAGCTGATCGGTACGCCCGATATGTGCAGCAAGCGCTGGGTCTGGGAGCAGTACGACCACGTCATTCTCGGCAACACCATGCAGCGTCCCGGCGGCGATGCCGCCGTGGTCCGCGTGCAGGACGGCCCGAAGGGCCTGGCGCTGACCGTCGACGTGACGCCGCGCTATTGCGAGGCCGATCCCTATCAAGGCGGCATGCAGGCCGTGGCGGAAGCCTGGCGCAACATCACCGCTGTTGGCGGCAAGCCGCTTGCGATCACCGACAATCTCAATTTCGGCAACCCTGAACGCCCCGAGATCATGGGCCAGTTCGTCGGCTGCCTGAAGGGCATCTCGGAAGCCTGCCGCACGCTCGACTTCCCGGTCGTCTCAGGCAATGTCTCGCTCTACAACGAGACCAATGGCCGCGCGATCCTGCCGACGCCCTCGATCGGCGGCGTCGGCCTGCTCGATGACTACACCAAGTCAGCCTCGCTCGCGTTCAAGGCCGAAGGCGAGGCGATCCTCTTGATCGGCGAAACTCACGGCTGGCTCGGTCAGTCGGTTTACTTGCGCGACATCTGCGGTCGCGAGGAGGGGGCGCCGCCGCCGGTCGATCTCGCCGCCGAGAAGCGCAACGGCGACTGCGTGCGCGGCATGATCCATGCGGGCACCGCGACCGCCGTGCACGATCTCTCCGACGGCGGTCTTCTGATCGCGCTCGCCGAGATGGCGATGGCGAGCGGCATCGGCGCCAAACTGCTCGAGGCGCCAACCTCGTTGGTGCCTCAGGCCTATTGGTTCGGCGAGGACCAGGCGCGCTATCTCGTCACCGTGCCTGAAACCGAGGCCGGGCGCGTGCTCGCCAAGATGCGCGGCTGCGAGGTGCCCTGCGTGCGGATCGGCACCACCGGCGGCGACGCGATCGCGATCGCGGGCGAGGCGCCTGTAACGATCGGCACGCTCAGGGCATCGTTCGAGCGCTGGCTGCCGGAATATATGGGCGGCAAGGCGGCGTAAGGGGCTGAACCCGTAGCCCGGATGAGCGAAGCGACATCCGGGTCTTTGTCGAGAGGTTTCCCGGATGTCGCTGCGCTCATCCGGGCTACGAGCGTCGTGCCTCACAACACGTGCGACGCCCCCGGAATCTTCCGCAAGCCCGCCGTCAGTCCCCAGCTCAGGATCACCGTGAGCACGAAGCCGATCGTGGCTTTCACGATCGCAGGCCAGCCGTAATCGAACAGCGCGTACTGAATCCACAACGCGATCGGATAGTGCACCAGGAAGATGCCGTAGGCATCCGCCTGCATGCGGTCGAGCAGGTTCGGGCCCGGCGACTTCTGGTGCAGGAAGAAGGCGAGGATCGCGAGCAGGATCGAGCCTGAGAACAGCACGAAGAACGTGCCGTAGATGGCCTGGTACCAGTGCGGCTGCGGGTCGGGATTACCGAGTATCTCGCGCTTGATGTAGATCATGACCCACATCATGCAGTAGGGGATCAGCGTGGCGATCACCCACAGCCAGCGCTGTTTCGGCAACTGGCCGTCGGCGCTGAGAATACCGCGATTGAAGTTCGCAGCTCCAACGCTGACGCCGATGAAGAAATAGGCGAAGTAGAGCAGGATGCGGCTCGCCTGCACGGAGAACGGCCCGAACTCGAACCATTTGCTGCCGCCGAAATAGAGCAGCGCCGGCACGTAGGCGATCGTGGTGACGACGACGAGCAGCAGCCAGAATGCGGCCGGCTTGTCGAATCCGCGTAGCGACACGCGATTGCCCGGATCGACCAGATGCGCGGAAACCCGGTAGAGCAGGCTCGCGCTCAGGTCGAATGCCAGCAGCACCCACACGAACCAGATCGGGCCGCTCGGCCACGGGCCAACCGTGATCGTCTTCCACCAGAACGCCGTGAAGCTCAGCCCGGGATCGTGCCGCAGCGCGATCGCGTAATAGGCGAGCGGGATGACGGTGAACGCCGCGATCGCGAACGGCAGCCCGAGCCGCAACAGGCGGTCGCGGAGAAAAACTGACGGCGCCTTGCGCGCGATGCCCGGCCAGGTGAACAGTCCCGACAGGAAGAAGAACATCGCCATGAAGAAGCTGTCGGTGGCGAGCACGACCACGTCGAAACCGGCCCAGGACGCCGAATCAGTGTGCCCGAAATAGGTGTAGGGGATGACGGCGTGGTGCAGCAGCACCACCAGCGTGAGGAAGGTGCGGGCGCGATCGAGCGACAGATTGCGCGCCTTGGCCTTCGGCGCCGCATGCGCCTCTGCTCCGATCGTCGCTGAATGTGACATCGTCATCGTGGCCGCCCCGGTCGCGCTTTCCGTCCCGGCCGGACTTTGCCGCCGGGAACCGGATTCAGCAAGGGTCGTTTGGGACGCCCGCAGGGCCCGCTGCCGCTAGGAACCAGTTCCCTGCGACGCAGTTAGCGTTCGCCAAAAGGGTTTGAGGGCCGCGACAGGCGGTACAATTTCGGAGCTGGCGATGACGATCCTGAAATGGGCGCTGATCTTCTTACTTGTCTCGATCGTGGCCGGCGTGCTCGGCTTCACCGGCATCTCGGCCGCCTCCGCCGACATCGCCCGCTTCCTGTTCTATGTGTTCGTCGCGATTTTCCTGGTGCTGCTGATCCTGGGGCTCACGATATTCAGGGCGTAGCGGGGCTCGCGTCAGCCATCGCTGCCGTCATGGCCGGGCTTGTCCCGGCCATCCACCCCTCGCCGCGCATGTCCAAGAACGTGGATGGCCGGGACGAGCCCGGCCATGACGGAAGCAGCTACCCCACTTCCTCGATCTTCACCTTGTCCGGATAGAAGGCGAGATGGCCCGAAATCTCGGTCATTGCGGGAAAGGGTGCCTCATAGGTCCAGATCGCGTTGTCCAGCGTCTTGCCGTCGGCCTTGACGCTATAATAGCTCGCATCGCCCTTGTAGGGGCAATGTGTGACGCGGTCGGTGCGCTCCAGCAGCGCCATGTTGGCGTCCTGTCGCGGCACATATTGCACCGCCGGATATTTCGCCTCTTTCAGCGTCAGCGCCTTGGTGGTCTCGGCGATCACGATGTCGCCAGCCGTGACGCGGACGCGCCGGGGATTTGGGGTGATGGTGATGGGGTGGTCGGGCCCTGGAAGCTTCATGATTCACGCCTTTTTCGATCACTCTGCCGCGCGCGGCACTTTGTCGTGGCTTTATCCAGATCGGATCACCGATATAGTGCCGGAAGGCGTGACGTAGAAGGCCGTTCACGCTAAGTTTGGCCCCGCCGGCAAGTTTGGCTTTGCAGATCCGGACCCCGGCAGCGATTCGACGACAAAGGCTGATTGCAGCCGAGACAGGAGCACGACCCGAATGCCTATGGACGCCCACGATATCGAGGCGATGATCAAGGCGGCGATCCCCGATGCCGAGGTGACCATCCGTGACCTCGCCGGGGACGGCGATCACTATGCCGCGACCGTGATCTCGGAGACCTTCCGCGGCAAGTCCCGCGTCCAGCAGCACCAGATCGTCTATCAGTCCCTGCGCGGCCAGATGGGCGGCGTGTTGCATGCGCTGGCGCTGCAAACCGGGGTGCCGGGCGCCTGATCCGATCGTGACGGGGGCATGACGATGGCTGCGGACAATCCGCGCGGCGCGATGTTTCGCGTCATCCTGCCGAACCAGCACAGCCGCGTCACCAATGCCGAGCTGTTCTTCGACCTGGTCTTTGTTTTCGCGATCACGCAGGTCTCGCACACATTGCTGCACCATTTCACGCCGCTCGGTGCGGTGCACGTCGCGGTGCTGTTTCTCGCGGTATGGTGGGTGTGGGTCTACACCGCCTGGGTCACCAACTGGCTCGATCCCGAGCTGACGCCGGTCCGGATCCTGATCTTCCTGATGATGCTGGGTGGCCTCGTGCTGTCCACGACGATCCCGACCGCCTTCGAGGGGCGGGGGCTGTGGTTCGCGATCGCCTACGCAACGATGCAGGTCGGGCGCACCGCCTTCTGGATGTTCGCGACTCCGCGCCACCGGACGGCGGTCCGGCACAATGCGATCCGCATCCTGACGTGGCTCTCGGTGTCCGCGATCTTCTGGATCCTCGGCGGCCTCGCCCATGACGAGGCGCGGCTGTGGTTCTGGATCATGGCACTGACGATCGAATACATCTCACCGGCGGTGCGCTTCTGGGTCCCGAAACTGGGCTTCTCGTCGGTCGAGGCCTGGGCCGTCGAAGGCGGCCACATGGCCGAGCGCTGCTCGCTCTTCGTCATCATAGCGCTCGGCGAGGCCGTCGTGGTCAACGGTGCGACGTTTGCCGAGCTGGACTGGACCGCGGACAACATTTTGGCCTTCGTCTCCGCGCTGGTCGGCAGCATCGCGATGTGGTGGGTCTATTTCCACAAGGGCGCCGAGGCCGGCGCCGAGCGCATCTCGAAATCCGCCGAATCCGGCCGGTTGGCGCGGCTCGCCTACACCTATTTGCACATGCCGATCGTCGCCGGAATCATCCTGACCGCGGTCTCCGACGAGCTGGTGCTGAAGCATCCGGTCGGGCATTCCGATATCAGGACCATCGTGAGCACGATCGGCGGTCCCTTGCTGTTCCTGGTCGGCACCATCCTGTTCAAGCACGCGATCCGCGGCTTTCTCCAGCTCTCGCACGGGATTGGCATCATCGCGCTCGCGGCGCTCTCGTGGTTCGCCGCCGAACTGTCCCCGCTATGGCTGTCGGTCGCCGCGACGGTGATCATGATCGTTGTTGCGGTATGGGAATCGGTCTCGCTGGGATCGGCGCCGGAAGAAGCCGAGGAGCATTGAGCCGGCGCCATTGGCGCCGGAGCGCTTACTCCGCCGCCTCCAGCGCATGCACCGAGAACATCTTCGCCGCATCCGTCCAGCTCTCGCGCACCCGCCAGCCCGCGCCTTGCGCCAGCGCCGCGAACCGATCGATGCTGTATTTGTAGCTGTTCTCGGTGTGGATGCTTTCGCCCGCGCGGAACGAGAAGCTGGTGCCGAGCAGGCGCACGGTCTGGCTCTTCTTGCTGATCAGGTGCATCTCGATGCGGTGCCGCTCGCGATTGTAGATCGCGCGATGGGTGAAGGCGGAGAGGTCGAAATTGCCGCCGAGTTCGCGATTGATCCGTACCAGCACATTAAGGTTAAAGCGCGCGGTGACGCCGGCGGCATCGTTATAGGCGTCGTGGAGCAGGCGCTCCTCCTTCTCGAGGTCGGCGCCGATGATCATCTGCGCGCCGCGGCCCAGGATAGCGCGCGCGCTTCTCAGGAAGGCCTGCGCTTCATGCGGCTCGAAATTGCCGATGGTCGAGCCCGGGAAGAACCCGACCTTGGGCATGGTCGCCACTGCCTTGGGAAGCTCGAACGGCGTGGTGAAGTCGGCCGCCACCGGGTAGATGCCGAGTGACGGAAAATCCCGCTTCAGGCCGTTTGCCTGCGCCGTCAGGAAGTCGCCGGAGATGTCGACGGGCACATAGGCCGCGAACTTGCAGTGGTTGAGCAGCAGGCGAACCTTTGTGGTCGCGCCTGCGCCGAATTCGACCAAGGCCGCGTTCTCCGGAATGATTTTCGCGATCTCGCTGCCGCGCTCCTTCAGGATCGCAAGCTCCGTGCGCGTCGGGTAATATTCCGGCAGCCGTGTGATCGCTTCGAACAATTCCGATCCGGCCGCATCGTAGAAATATTTCGGCGACAGCTTTTTGGGCTGCTGCGAGAGGTCCTCGATGGCCTCGCGCGCAAAGGCGGTGGTTTGTTCGTCGGGAAGATGGGCTTCGGCCAAAGCGCTGGCGTGCACATTCATGATACTCTCCTGAACGCGCTGTCCGGCGCGCATTTGTCGTCGGATGAGAATTTTACTCGTAGTCGGCGAGCCGCAGTCCCGTGAATTGCCAGCGGTGGTGCGGATAAAAGAAGTTGCGGTAGGTGATACGGCTGTGCCCCTCCGGGGTTGCAAGCGAAGAGCCGCGCAGCACCAGCTGGTTGACCATGAACTTGCCGTTGTATTCGCCGAGCGCGCCTTCGATGGCGCGATAGCCGGGGTAGGGCGAGTAGGACGATCGCGTCCACTGCCAGACGATGCCGAACGCATCGTTGAGCTGGCCCGCGCGGGCCGCGACCTCCCATTCCATCTCGGTCGGCAGATGTTTTCCGGCCCAGCGCGCAAAGGCGTCAGCCTCGTAATAGCTGACGTGGCAGACGGGCGCGTCGGGATCGACCGGCTTGAGGCCGGCCAGCGTCATGACATGCCATTGACCGTCGATCTCGCGCCAATGGCCGGGGGCGTCCCAGCCCTCGTTGTTCACGGCTGCAAAACCGTCCATCAGCCACAGCGTTGCGGTCCGGTAGCCGCCGTCGCGCATGAAGGCGAGCCATTCGCCATTGGTGACGAGATTGCGTGCGAGCTTGACTGGGCCGACGAGGGCGCGATGCGCCGGCTTTTCGTTGTCGAAATGAAAACTCTCGTCGACATGACCGACGGTGTGGATGCCTTCGTTCAGCGTTAGCCAATCCTCGCTGGCCGGCGTTGCGGCCGGGAAGCGCCAGTCCGGATCATAGGCCGGCGGGATCGGGTTCTGCGCGAAGGCGTGCAGGATGTCGGTGAACATCAATTCCTGATGCTGCTGCTCGTGGTTGAGGCCGACCTCGACCAGCGGCGCGATCGCGCGAAGCTTGTCCTCACCGGCGTCGCGGAAGAATTTCACGACGGCAGCGTCGACATGTTTTCGATAGGCGCCGACCTGATCGGCGCTCGGACGGGTGATATCGCCGCGGTGATTGCGGGAATGGCGTGGGCCGGCGCTGACGTAATAGGAATTGAACAGGAAGGCGAAGTCAGGGTGAAAGAGCCGGTAGTCCGCACAGTGCTCGCCGAGCACGAACTGCTCCCAAAACCAGGTGGTGTGCGCCCGGTGCCATTTCGTCGGGCTCGCATCCGGCATGGACTGGATCTGCTGGTCCTCCGGCGACAGCGGCGCGGCCCGGCGCTCGGTCTCGTCGCGGACGGCGAGAAACGCGTCTTCCAGCCTCTGGGCAAGGCCGCCCAAATCGGCCGACGGTGACGGAGCGGGGGCCGTAGCGGAGGCTTGTTTCGTCACGTTTTTCTCCAGACAGGACAAGAGAACGTTGTTGGCGTTGTCGGGTTCCAAAACGCCGGGTTCGTCCTAGATAGGGGCTCCGTGACGGTATGAAAGTCCTCCCCGGCGATGATATTCGTGGCATCATGCAATGGGCCAGTGCAGCCGAGAGCGGTCCACCCAGGGGCCGCTCGCCGCCATTTTACTTTGGATGCACAACGGTTTGGGCTACATATATAGGCAGGGATCGGGTTAAATCGGCTGAGCCAGCCCGAAGCGATTGGAGTGGGCTCCGCCCCAGAAGGACACGGATATGAGCATCGAGGAATTCATCGCCAACGAAGTGAAGTCGAACGACGTGGTTCTGTTCATGAAGGGCACACCGCAGTTTCCGCAGTGCGGGTTCTCAGGCCAGGTCGTCCAGATCCTCGACCACATCGGCGTCGGCTATAAGGGCCTCAACGTTCTCGAATCCGCCGAACTGCGCAACGGCATCAAGGACTTTTCGAACTGGCCGACCATCCCGCAGCTCTATGTGAAGGGCGAGTTCGTCGGCGGCTGCGACATTGTCCGCGAGATGTTCCAGGCCGGTGAATTGCAGCAGCTCTTCTCCGAAAAGGGCGTCGCTGTCGCGGCCTGATACGTGACCCAGCTGACGCGCCGGATCGGCGGCGCGGAGCTCAAGGTCATCGTTGCTGACATCACCACGCTGAGCGTTGACGCCATCGTCAACGCGGCCAACACGTCGCTCCTGGGTGGGGGCGGCGTGGATGGCGCGATCCATCGGGCGGCCGGGCCCGGGCTTCTCACCGAGTGCCGGAAGCTCGGAGGATGCCCGACCGGCGATGCGAAGATCACGAAGGGTTACCTTCTCCCTGCGCGCTATGTGATCCATGCGGTCGGCCCGGTCTGGCACGGCGGCACTCGCGGTGAGGCAGAGGCGCTGGGCTCATGCTATCGCCGTGCCCTTGAGCTCTGCGGGGCCAATCAGCTGACCTCCGTGGCGTTCTCCGCAATTTCGACCGGGGTTTACGGCTTTCCGGCCGACCAAGCGGCGAAGATTGCGGTCCATGCCACCATTGAAGCCCTGCCGGCCGCGCCGCTGGTCGCCGACGTCATATTTTGTTGTTTCTCGGAAAAGAGCGCGGCTGTGCACGCGGACGTTTTGGCGCGGCACGGCGGCCCTTGTGCCTGATGACGTGGTCGGTACACTCCGCCCGGCCATGTTCCGGGGAGGGGATATGATTTCACGATCTGGACTGCGCGCGCTGGTCTGCGCCGCGCTCGTGTCGTTGGGTACGATGTCGTTCGCGCGGGCGGAGGGCACCTACGAGATTCCGGCCGGCGCGCATTTCAACAAGGACAAGCTCGCGAGGGTCACCGAGTTCTTCAAGAACGAGGTCGCGACCGGCAAGATCGCCGGCGCAAACGTGCTCGTCAAGCAACATGGCAAGCCGGTGTACCACGAAGTCTTCGGCGTGCAGGACGCGGTCAGCAAGGCGCCGATCACCGACAAGACGATCTTCCGCCTGTTCTCGATGAGCAAGGCGATCACGTCCGTCGTCGCAGTGAAACTGATCGAGGAAGGTACGATCAAGCTCGACGATCCCGTCTCGAAATACATTCCGTCCTTCGCCAATGTGAAGGTCGGCGTCGAGAAGAAAGCCGAGGACGGCACCAAGTCGCTCGAGCTCGTGCCGCCGAGCCGGCCGATGAAGGTGCACGATTTGATGACGCACACTTCGGGCGTCACCTACGGCTTCTACGGCGATAGCCTGGTCCGCAAGGCCTATCGCGACGCCAACATCTATGCCGGCGATTTCGACCTCGCCGAGTTCGCCGAGCGCATCGCAAAACTGCCGCTGCACAACCAGCCGGGCGCGCTGTGGCAATACGGCCATTCCACCGACATCCTGGCGCGGGTCATGGAAGTCGCTGCCGGCAAGCCGCTCATCGAGATCGAGCGGGAGAAGCTGCTCGACCCGCTCGGCATGGTCGACACCGGCTTTTTCGTCACCGATCCCGTAAAGCAGAAGCTGCTGGCGCAGCCGGTGCCGAACGACAGCGATTTCCGGGTCGGGAGGATCAACGATCCGACGGTCGTCAAGAAGATCCAGTTCGCCAGCGGCGGTATGGTGACGACCATGGCCGATTATGAGCGCTTTACGCAGATGCTGCTCAACGGCGGCAGCCTCGACGGCAAGACGATTCTCAAGCCCGAGACGTTCAAGCTGATGGTGACCGACCAGATCGGCCCCAAGTCGGGCGTCGATCGCGATTATTTCTACTTCCCCGGCGATGGTTTCGGCTTCGGTCTCGGACTTGCGGTGCGCACCGATCCCGGCAACGCCAAACCGCCGCCGCCCGGCGATCTCGGCGAATTGAAATGGGACGGCGCCTCCGGCTGCTATTTCGTGATCGACCCCAAGCAGGACATGTTCTTCGTGCTGCTGGAGCAGACCCCGACCGAGCGCCAGCGCGTGCAGCGGACATTGAAGCAGCTGGTCTATGAAGCGTTGGAGAATTGACATGTTCGGGCGCCGCGCATTGATCGCGGCGCTCGTCCTTTTCGCCGGCGGCATCGTTGCGAAGGCAGGCTCCGAGAGACCTGCGGTCCGCACGCTCTCGCCCGCGGGGCTGGCGAAGGTTTCCGACTACATCCGCAACGAGGTCGCCACCGGCAAGATCCCCGGCGCCATCCTGCTGCTTCAGCAGCACGGCAAGCCGGTATATTACCAGGATTTCGGCGTCCGCGACGTCGCGACCGAGTTATCGATGAGCGCGGACACGATCTTCCGCCTCTACTCGATGTCGAAGCCGATCACCTCAGTCATGGCGATGATGCTGGTTGAGGAGGGCAAGCTGTCGCTCGACGATCCCGTCTCGAAATACATTCCGGCCTTCGCCGGCATGAAGGTCGGCATCGAAAAGAAGGCCGAGGACGGCAAAGTCGCCCTGGCGCTGGAGCCGCTGGAGCGACCCATCACGATCAAGGATCTGCTGCGCCACACCTCCGGGCTGCCTTACGGCTATTACGGCGGCGGCATGGTGCGCGAGCTCTACGCGGACGCCGATCTCTTCAACAGCAATCTGACCAACGCCGAATTCGCCGCCAAGATCGCCACGCTGCCGCTGGTCGAGCAGCCCGGCACGGTGTGGGACTATGGCTATTCCACCGACGTGCTCGGCCGCATCGTCGAAATCATCGCGGGAAATACGCTGCTGCAGTTCGAGAAAGAGCGGCTGCTCGATCCGCTCGGCATGACCGAGACGGCTTTCTTCGTCGCCGATCCCGCCAAATTCCCGCGCATCGCCGAGCCGATGCCGGAGGATCGCAACATCAATCCGACGACGCAGGTCCGCGACATCAGGCGGCCCGCGACATGGGAATCGGGCGGCGGCGGCATGGTCGGCACGGTCGGCGACTACGCCCGCTTCGCCCAGATGCTGCTCAACGGCGGCACTTATGACGGCCGGCGCTATCTCAAACCGGAGACCATCGCGCTGATGGCCTCGGATCATATCGGGCCGGAGACGAAGATCGCGCGCGACCAGAACTATTATCCGGGCGGATCTTCCGGCTTCGGTCTCGGCTTCGCCGTGCGTACCTCGGTGCCCCCCGGCACATCGTGGCCACTTGGCGAATATCGCTGGGACGGCGTCGGCGGCACGTTCTTTTTCATCGATCCCGAGGACGATCTGTTCGGGATCTTCATGGTGCAGACCCCGACGCAGCGCGGCCGGATTCAACTGGCGCTGAAGACGCTGATCTACCAGGCGATGGGGCGGTGAACCGCCGTTGTTTTGCCGCCGGATAAGAGCAGTAGCCCGGATGAGCGCAGCGACATCCGGGATCCCTGCGAGTGAAGTCCCCGGGTATCGCTGCGCTCACCCGGGCTACGGGACTGCTCGGCTTACGCTCCGCGCACGATCTCGCGGATATATCCGATCGTCTCTTCGATCTGACTCGCATTGACGTCGAGATGCGTGCAGGCGCGGATGCGGCCGTCCATCATCGCAAGCGTCACACCGCGCTGGCGCAGCGCCGCGACCATCTTGTCGCCGGGAATGCCGGCACCATCGGGCTTGAAGAACACCAGGTTGGTTTCGGGCTCCTGCACCTCGACGCCTGCGATCTGCGACAGTCCGCGGGCGAGCGCACGCGCATTGGCGTGATCGTCGGCGAGCCGATCGACATGATGGTCGAGCGCGTAGATGCAAGCCGCCGCGCAGATTCCGGCCTGTCGCATCGAGCCGCCGAGTCGCTGCTTCCACTGCCAGACCGCATCGATGAAGGCGCGCGAGCCCGCCAGCACGCCGCCGATCGGCGCGCCCAAGCCCTTGGAGAAGTCGATCCAGGCCGAATCCCAGCCCGCGGTCATGTCGCGCGGGGAGATGCCGCTCGCGACAGTGGCGTTGAGCAGGCGCGCGCCGTCCATGTGGGTGACGAGGCCATGTTGTTTCGCGATCGCGACGATCTCGTCGAGCGCGGCTTTCTTCCAGATCGTGCCGCCGCCGATATTGGCGGTCTGCTCGACGCTGACCACCGTCTGCGGCGGCTGGTAGCGGGTGCGCGGATGCAGCGCTCTGCGAAAGGTCTCCGGCGTGAACTGGCCGTCGGGTCCCTTCAGCTGCGTGACCTGGAAGCCGCCGATCGCGGCATGCGCGCCGCCTTCGCGTGCGATGATGTGTGCGCTCTCGTGCGCCAGGATCTCGTCGCCGGGGCGGCAATGCACCAGCGTCGCGGTGACATTGCACATCGTGCCTGACGGCATGTACACAGCGGCTTCCTTGCCGAGTAGCTCGGCGACGCGGTCGCACAGGGCATTCACGGTCGGATCGTCGCCGACCTGCTCGTCGCCGACCTCCGCCCGCGCCATCGCCTCGCGCATTGCAGGTGTCGGCTTTGTCTGCGTGTCCGACAGCAGATTGATGCGCACCGGCGGCGCTTTGGGATCGATCGGGGGAGGGGTGTAGAGCATGCGACGCCTCCTGAAAGTAAACGGCCACTGAAGTGTGGCTCTTTAAGCAAAAAGGCCCCGGCGAACCGGGGCCTTTCGATATTCAGATCTTAGCGCGAATAGAATTCGACGACCAGATGCGGCTCCATCTGCACCGGGAACGGCACGTCCGAGAGGTGCGGGATGCGAATATATTTCGCGGTCATCTTGCCGTGGTCGACTTCGAGATAGTCGGGGGTGTCACGCTCGGAGAGCTGGCTGGCTTCGAGGACGTGGGCGAGCTGCTTGGAGGATTCCTTGACCTCGATCACATCGCCGAGCTTGACCAGATAGCTCGAGATGTTGACCTTGCGGCCGTTCACCTTGACGTGGCCGTGGTTGATGAACTGGCGCGCGGCGAAGATCGTCGAGACGAACTTGGCACGGTACACGACCGCGTCCAGACGGCGCTCGAGCAGGCCGATCAGGTTCTCGCCGGTGTCACCCTTGAGGCGGCTGGCCTCGACATAGATGCTGTGGAACTGACGCTCGGAGATGTTGGCGTAGTAGCCCTTCAGCTTCTGCTTGGCGCGCAGCTGCACGCCGAAGTCGGAGAGCTTGCCCTTGCGGCGCTGGCCGTGCTGGCCGGGGCCGTATTCGCGGCGGTTCACGGGGCTCTTCGGGCGGCCCCAGATGTTCTGGCCCATACGGCGATCGAGTTTGTACTTCGCCTCACTGCGCTTAGTCATCGCGTCCTCTTCAGGTACATGGTTTGAGGAAACGCGCCCTCCTGTGTGACGGGCTAGCCCGGCACTGACAGGTCCAATCCCAAAGCTTAAGGGACAGGACCACGGGTCGCGAAACGCTTCGCGGGCCGAAATCGGCCCGCGAGCAAGCGGCTTTTAGGAGGATTTGGGGCTCGCTGTCAATGCGAATGGCCCGGACTCACGTCCCGACCGCCCGGATCGGCTTCGACCCGGCCGCCCGCAATTCGGCAGCGATTTCAGTGTTCAGGACCTGTTCAAGGCGGGTCAGGACCCGGGCGATCGGGGCGGCGTCGGTGACCCGGTGATCCCAGCGGATCACGACATGGATGGTCTGGTCAGGTCCGACCACGCCATAGCTGAGAATGAAGGGGCCGGGCGTGATCGGGTGAAGCTCGCCACCGCCATAGGCGGCCACCGAGCTCACCGCGAAGCTGCCGAACCAGTTGCCGCGCTGCCGGCCGAAATTCAGTCCTGTCGCCCAGGACAACCGCCGCAGCGGCAGCGGTAGACGGGTCACCCGCATGATCTTGCGAAACATGGGAATTTCGTCGATCGGGGCGGTCTTGGCGCGCCGGATCTCGGCGTCGACCGCAGCCAGGGTCATGGCCTCGGGAGCTGCGATTCGCTGCGGGATCACGCATTCCTCGCCACCCTCGACCCGGGCAATGGCCACCGAGGCCACACTCTTCGGCAGCTCGTAGAGCGACGGCCAGGGCCATTTGGCATAGACGGTACGCAGGACCGGTTCGTCCCTGGCGACGAGGGCAAAAGCCTTGACGAACATGGCCGCCCAGCCGGCTGGTGCCATCGCGCCCGCGCGGGCCTCCAGCAGGGGGCCGATATCGAGCGAACGGGACAGGGACACAAAGGGCACGCTCATCGAGGCGCGCATGAGGTCGATAATCAGGCGACGCGGCAGCGAAATGGTCTTGGACGTCCCGCGCATCGCTTTTAGGTTCCCCCTGATTAAAATTTGTGCAGCGAGCGGGTTCCCGCTCGCCGCCTGCTCTAGCACGAACCAACGAGCTCAGGGCCGGTCGGTTCGCCGCATCAGGGCGCCGGCGAGGCCAGCGGCTTGGTCTTGTCGACGATGTAAACTCCAAGCACTTTCATAGTCTTGTCGCCGTGGGCTTTGGCGTCGTGCACGACGCCTGCCGGGATCTGGTAGGAATCGCCGGCTTTCAGCGTCTTTTCCGGCTGCCCGTCGATGAGGAGATTGAGTTCACCTTCGAGCACGTAGCCGGTCTCGATGCCCGGATGGGTATGGCGTCCGGCCGCGCCGCCCGCCGGGACCTCCGCGATGGCGGTGATGGTGTTGTAGCCATCCGGAAATTCGACCTTCTGGAGCGGGGTGCGCTTGATGCCGGGCTGCTGGGCGAAGGCGGCAACGGCGAGGCCGGTGAAGGCGAGAGCGAGCAAGGTCTTTTTGAGCATGGTTTTTTTCCTCCCTGGAACGACTGAGCCTAGCAGCGCAGCAGTTCCCGGCAAGGTGGCAATCGGCTTTGCCGTCAGCGCTTGATCCCCTCGAACGCCGCCATGATGCCGCGCTGGAATAGCGACCAGTCGAAGCCGAGCGCGATCGCGCGGTAGCCCCGGTCGATCAGCTGGTTGGCCTGGTCTGCGGTCCGCGCCACGCCGCCGATCGGTACGCCGCTCCTGAGGATGCCGGCCTCGGCCCGCGCCACCAGCTCCAGCAATTCCGGATCGTCCATCTGGCCGCGCTTGTTGATGGAGGTGGCGAGATCGCCGGGGCCGATCACGGCGACGTCGATGCCGGGCGTGGCCATGATCTCGTCGATGCGGTTGACGGCGTCGACGTGCTCGATGGTGATCATGCAGATCATCTCGTCGTCGGCGCTGGCCATGTAGTCCGGCATCGACTGGCCCCAGCGGAATGGCGCATGGAACGGACCCCAGAGCCGATCGCCACGCGGCGGATAGCGCACGCTGCGCACCGCTTTCTCGGCTTCAGTGCGATTGGTGATCATCGGGAAATTGATGCCGAAGGCGCCGATGTCCATCGGTGCCTTCGCAAGCCATGGCTCGTTCGCCGCGATCCGCACCAGCGGTGTGCACGGCGTGCCGGTGGTGGCCGCGATCATCGCATGTGCTTCGGTCAATCCAATCGGCCCATGCTCGAGATCGACGATGATCCAGTCGAGCGAGCGCGCCATGATCTGCACGGTCTGCACGCTCGGGATCGTCGCGATCGCGCCAAAGGCGGGACGACCCTCGCGCCAGAGCTGGCGGAGACGGTTGAGCGGCGTTGCGGGGACCGACATGGGAAGAACCTGTAGGAAACGACGAGGGCGGAGCCTAGCAGCGCGCCGTCGAGGCGCAAGGTCAGGCTGGAATGCGGCCGCCGAAGAACGGCATCAGCGTGGCCGAAAGACCATGCACGCGGTTCGAGGTGAAGATCATCTCGGCGCCGGATTGCGCGATACCGCCGGTGTGCGGGCCGAGCAGATCCGAGACGCGGCGGGCGATCGCGGGCGCCGGATCGATCCAGTCGACCGGCCAGGGCGCGAGCTTTTTCAGCCGGTCGAGCAGCAGCGGGTAATGCGTGCAGGCGAGCACCACGGTGTCGGTGCGTGCGCCTGCGTCCCCGGCATCGCCGACGAAACACGGGGCGAGCTCGGCGAGAATGGCGTCGTCGCCGACGGGAGAGCCGCTGAGCTCGGCTTCGGCCAGCGCGGCCAGCTCGGGCGAGCCGACCAGCGTCACCTCGCAGCCTTGCGCGAAATCGCGGATCAGCGCCTTGGTATATTCGCGCTTCACCGTGCCCTTGGTGCCGAGCACCGACACCCGCCGGCTCCTCGATTGCGCGCAGGCCGGCTTGATCGCCGGCACCGTGCCGACGAAGGGCAGGGAATATGCGGCGCGCAGATGCGATAGGACCAGGGTGGACGCCGTGTTGCAGGCGATGACGACGAGGTCAGGATCATGCGTGCCGACCAATTCCCCCATCAGCGGCACCACGCGGGCGATAATCTCGTCCTCGCTGTGGTGGCCGTAGGGAAAGAAGGCGTCGTCCGCGACATAGACGTAATGCGCGTCGGAGCGCGCGGCCACGACCTCACGCAGGACCGTGAGCCCGCCAAGGCCGGAATCGAACACCAGAATCGTCGGGGAATTGGTCACGTGATCACTCTAGCCGGACATGGTTACCATTCGGTTTTTGGGGCGGTTTTGCGGCAGGGGCGCTTAGGGCTAATTTGGAACGATTCGATTTCGCGATTGCCGCATGGTCCCGGTATCAGCTGCCGTACTGCGGTGCGGATGGGGACAGGCCCGCAAAACTCCGGAGAACCGACATGATCAGAAATACCAGTCACGGCTGGGGCAGCATTTCCCGATGGCTGCACTGGGTTCTGGCGCTGACCATCATCGGCATGATCGGCTTCGGGTGGTGGATGAACCACGTCCCGGCGCGTCCCGACCGCTTCTTCTATCGCTCGATCCACGCCGATATCGGCTATGTGATCCTGCTGCTCACGGTGCTGCGCCTGGTCTGGCGCCTTATCAACCCGACGCCCGATATGCCGGCCGAGACCTCGCGCTGGCAGAAGGTCGCGGCCCACGTCAGCCACGGCGCGCTCTACCTCGCCGTCATCGTCGTCACCATGTTCGGCTGGGCGCATTCCGGTGCGCACGCACCTGATTATTCGGACTTCTTCGGCCTGTTTCACGTGCCGCAATTCACCGCTCCCGACCGCGCGGCGGCGGGCGCCTATGAAGACCGCCACATCCTCTTTGCCTATGTACTGCTCGCCTTGATCGCGGTTCACGTGATCGCCGCTCTCTGGCACCACTTCATCCGCCGCGACCGCGTCGTGGCGCGGATGGTGACAGACGAGGCGTAGTCGCAACCACACCTATGCGTTCTCGTGGCACATCCCACATTCTGCTTCATGTCTTCAGGAGGCCTCATGCTCATCGTCCATCATCTCGGCAAGTCGCAGTCCGAGCGTATCGTCTGGCTGTGCGAGGAGCTGGGGATTCCCTACGAGCTGAAGCGCTATACGCGCGATCCCGTCACCATGCTGGCCCCGGCCGAGTACAAGGCGCTGCATCCGATCGGGGCGGCGCCGGTGATCACCGACGGCGAGCTGGTGCTGGCGGAATCCGGCGCGGTCGTCGACTACATCGTTGCAAAATATGGCAACGGCCGACTCGTGCTCGGTCCCACTGATCCCGCCTTCGCGCAATTTCTGTATTGGCTTCATTTCGCCAATGGCACCCTGCAACCCGGCATGGGGCGGATGATGATCCTGAGCCGGCTCGATCTCGAAGGACAATCCGACCCTGCTCGCGATGAAGGGGCGTCTCGATCGGGCCTACGATCTTCTCGACGCAAGGCTTCGCGAGGCGGAATATCTTGCAGGCAGCGCCTTCACGACCGCCGACATCATGACGCTGTTCTCGCTCACCACCATGCGCTACTTCCAGCCCTATGACGTGTCGCGCTGTCCCAACGTGGTCAAATATCTCGGCCGCATCAGCGCGCGGGCGGGCTATCGGCGTGCGATGGAGAAGGCCGATCCGGGCATGGCGTTGCTCTTGAACTGAACGGCGGCGCGCACTCGATCACGCGATCCTGTTCGTGGTGGCCGCCCGCTCCGACGCCAGCTGCGTCTGGAGGCGCTCGATGTTCTGCAGTAGCCGCTGGCTGGTCAGCACCAGGAAGTAGTAGCCGAACTGCGGATCCTGGAAGTAGATCTCGAGTAACCGGTCATAGGTGATCGTCAACACCTGCCCGTCTTCGATGCATTCGATCGTGCCTGTGCGCCGGTTGCCCGGTGTGAGGAAGCCGAGCTCACCCATCAGCGCGCCCGGCATGATCTCGATATTGATCTCCTTGACCAGGAACTTGCCGGTGACCGTAAGGAGCATCTCCTTGGCTGGGTCGCCCAGTTTGAACAGCGTGTCGCCGCGGCGATATTTGCGTTCGGTCATGAACGGCTTGAGCCATTCGATCGACATGTCGCCTTCGGCCGCATGGCGCGCCTTCTTGACGAGCTTGAGCATCTGCCGCAGGCGCAAGGCGTTGATCGGTAGCAGCAGGAGATAGAGCAAGAAGGTCGAGACGTTGGCAGAGAGCGCGCCGAAGACGGCGAAGAACGCGCAGCCGACCATGTTGGCGACGCGCAACGGAACCATCGTCCGCATCAGGAGCGTGGCGACGAAGAAGCCGGCGCCGACCGCGGCAAACATATTGGCCAGCGTGATGTTCTGGACGAAGATCTCCAGCATCCGATTGAAGATCGAGTCATAGGTGACGTTGTTCGGATCGAGGCCCATCTGGACCAGGATCTTCGCGATCCTGAGGTTATCCGTCGCCGCCTCGAGAATGCGGTCGAGGATCGACGAAATGTCTGCGCTGCCGGACGGCATGGTACTATCCCCGCGTAAGGCCTTCAGTCACGGTCGGTCTTCTCGACACCTATAGCCGAAATCGAACGACGACCGCTTGAATGAAGCTTTCGGCCGCCGTGCCGCAAGAGGCAAATTTTAGCCTGATCGGGCGTTTCGGCAATTGCCTGTTTGGCGGTGCGTATGGCCGTGGCGCGCCCGCGATTCGGGGGTCACCGGGGACGAGCCTCGGCGTGGTGGACCTCGGCGCCGGACAGGGCGGGGCGGGACTAGGCGTGGGCGTGGGGCGATCCCCGCTCTTAGGGTTTGGCGGCGGGCGGCACGACCTGCTGCTCGACCAGGCTGAGGTGCCCCGGCAGCGAACCGGCGCGCAGCAGCATGGCGACGCTGTTTGCTTCCTCCAGGGTGAAATTGCCGGAGATCTGGCCCGAGCCGCCGGTGATGGGCTCGCGGATCACGGGGGCGGAGATCACCTTGCCATCGAGCACGATGGCGAAGGGCTTTGCGATGTTCTCTTCGGTGATATGGGCAAAGCGCCGCGTGCCGCGGCCATTGAAGCGGAACGAGGCGATCGGCTCTTTTGTGGCGCTTGCAAACCCCGGGCCCGCATAGCTGATGTCGTCGCCGTCGAGCACGCTGTCCTTGGCGACCAGATAAAGGCTCTTGTCCTTGAAGCCGGGCAGGACTTCCGTGCCTGTCGGCGGCGTGCCGGATTGCGCCTGCTCCGGCGGCATGGAGAGGTCGATCAGGTGGAAGCCGACCTTGACCCTTCGGGCGAAGACTGCGGTGACGCGCTGGGGCTCCATCACACCGGGCAGGAAGATTCGGATGCGGTCGGTGCCATCGGGCTGGACGCTGGCGAGCTGGACGCCAGCCTCCTTCAGACGCTGCTCGATCATGGCGATGGCATCTTCGACGAGTTCGTGCAACCGCGTGGCGGATGCCGCATTGGTCGGCGCGAGCCTGACCAGTCCGTCGCCGCCGTCAGTCACGGCGAGTGCATGCGACGGCAATCCTTCCGCGGCCGACGCGAGCTTGCGTGCGAGTTGCTCGCGGCCCTTGACGTCGGCAATCTTCAACTCGACGCCGCCGTCGCGGATCGCAAGACCGGAGAAGGCGATCTTGCCCTCGCGCAGGTTCTTGTAGACGTCGTCGCGCAAATCCGTAACGACGCTCTCGCGCAGGCCATCGGTGTCCACCTTGTAGACGATGCGTGACCCGCCGAGCTTCTCCATCTTGTCGCTGATGAAGGCCGAGATCTTGGCGCGCATCTTGTCGATCTGGCCGTCCTCGGCGTGTGCCGGGCGGGGCAGGGCGAGCACCGATGTCATGATCCCTGCTGTCACGGCGAGCGCGATGAACAGCCGGGTGGCGCAATCCCGCGGGGGCGTGGTCATGATCACCTCAAGTCTTGCGCCAGGGCGCTGGCAAGGACACCGGCATGTGAGTCCAATGCCAGTTCTTGGTCCCCGGATCGGGCGCGCAGGTTCAAAAGCCTCTCACCAGAGCCCGATTACGGCGGCCGTTAGGTCATGGACGAACGCCAAATCATCGATCATTCTGCCCTTGCTCGGCCGGCCATCGGTCGAGGTCTCGCCAACCCAAAAAGTCAAAAGACAGGGCGCGGGGACATGCATCTGAGGGAGGACGGAATTCCATGGCGGGCATCCACGCGCTCGATCGCTTCATCGGCAACGACTATCCGGACCTGGCAACGGACGCAGAGGTTCGAGCCTTCGAGCAGGTCCCTTACGTCGATCGCGTCGCGGCCGAGAGCACTTACGACGCCATCAGGCTGGGTGCGGCCCGTAACCCCGACGGGCCGGCGCTCCAGTTCCTGCAAAACGCCGATCCCGCCGACACGCCGGTCGTGGTGACGTACCGTGATTTCATCGCGCGCGTCACGCAGGCCGCCAACATGTTTCACGCGCTCGGCGTCGAGAAGGGCGACGTCGTCAGCTTCATGCTGCCGCTGGTGCCGGACGCCTTCGTAACGCTGTTCGGCGCGGAGGCCGCCGGCATCGCCAATCCCGTCAATCCGCTCCTGGAGCCGCACCAGATCGCGGAAATTCTGGAGGCCGCGAATACAAAAGTCCTGGTGGCGCTCGGGCCGATGCCGGGCACCGACATCTGGCAGAAAGTCGAGCAGATCAGGCCGCAACTCAAGCACCTCAAGGCGATCGTGCAGGTGTTCGGCGGTGGCGATCCGGCGACAGGAATCTTTGCCTTCAACGACCTCATCAAGCCGCAGCCTTCGGACCGCCTTATCACCGGGCGCAAGATTCTCGGCAGCGACATCGCCGCCTATTTCCACACCGGCGGCACCACCGGCACGCCAAAGCTGGTGCGGCACACGCATGCCAACCAAGTCTATCAGGCCTGGGCGCTCAATCTGCTGCTGGAGTCGAAGCCGGGCGCCAACATGCTGTTCGGCATGCCGCTGTTTCACGTCGGGGGCTCGTTGACGCAGGTGTTGACGACGCTATCGGCGGGCGGTTCGCTGGTCGTGCTGTCGCCGAGCGGATGGCGCAATCCGAATGCGGTCAAGAACATCTGGCAACTGGTCGAGCGCTTCAGGCCCGAAGCGCTGTCGAGCGTGCCGACGGTACTCGCCGCAACGCTCGCGGTGCCGCCTGGGAATGCCGACATCTCCAGCCTGAAATATGCAGCCGGTGGCGGCTCCGCGATCCCGGTCGCGGTGGGGTCTGCGATCCAGGACAAGCTCAAGCTGCCTGTCGTCGAGGTCTACGGCATGACCGAGACCTCGAGCGTTCACACGCTGGCCTATCCGTCGCGCCCGATCCGGCTCGGCTCGGTCGGCCTGCCGATGCCCTATGCGCGAGTCCGCATCGTCCAGCTCGATGGCGAGGGCAAGCTGATCCGCGACTGCGCGCCGGACGAGATCGGTGTCGTCATCATGGCCGGGCCCGGCGTGTTCGGCGGCTATCTCAACGACGAGCACAACAAGGGTGCCTTCGTCGACGAGGTCTGGGTCAATTCCGGCGATCTCGGCCGGCTCGATGCCGACGGCTATCTCTGGATCACCGGCCGCGCCAAGGATCTCGTGATCCGCGGCGGCCACAACATCGATCCGGCACCGATCGAGGAGATCATGTTCCGGCATCCTGCGGTCGGCTTTGCCGCGGTGGTCGGTCAGCCCGACGCCTATGCCGGCGAACTGCCGGTGGGGTATGTGCAGCTGAAGCCCGGCGCGACCGTCGAACCGGGCGAGCTGGAGACATGGGTGCGCGAGCGTACGCCGGAACGCGCGGCTGTCCCGGTGCAGGTCATCCCGATCGATCCGATGCCGGTGACCGGCGTCGGCAAAGTGTTCAAGCCGCAGCTGCGCTGGGACGCAGCCCAGCGCGTGTTCACGAAGGTGCTGACACCGCTTGCCGAGCGCGGCATCGACTGCAAGGTCACGGTCGGCGCTCACGGCAGCCACGGCTCGATCGCCACCGTGACGCTGGCGGGCCTGCCGGCGGATCAGCGCGAGGCGGTTGCGCGCGAGGTGCACGCATTGCTTGCACCGTTCGTGATGCGCCACGAGGTGCTGCAAATGTAACGGACCCAACAGACGGCTTCGGTGTCAGCTCGAAAGCAGGGCGACGCTTCGCCGCATTAGCCATACCCCCGATAGAGCTCCCTATGTGACAAGCATCACATAGGAAGAATTGGCAATCGGCGATGCTACCGAATAGTCTCATGGAATTGCATCCGGGGGGACGCAAGTGATTCCGTTTCGGTTATTTGCTTTGTTGATTTTGGCCATTGGCCTTGCCTGCGGACCGGCACATGCAGACCGGCGGGTTGCGCTTGTCATCGGCAATTCCGCCTACAAGAGCGCGCCCAAGCTCGGCAACCCCGTCAACGATGCCACTCTGGTCGGCGGCATGTTCAAGAAGGCCGGATTTGATTTCGTCGACGTCAGGCTGGATCTCAGTGCGAGCGAGATGCGGCGCATGTTGCGTGAGTTCGCCGGCAGGACCCGCGATGCCGACATGGCGGTGATCTATTACGCCGGTCACGGCATCGAGCTGGACGGCACTAACTATCTTATTCCGATCGACGCGACGCTGGAGACGGATGGCGACGTGCTCGACGAAACCATCCCGGTCGAGCGCGCGCTGTTCGCAGTCGAGCCGGCCAAGCAGCTGCGCCTGATCATCCTGGATGCCTGCCGCGACAATCCATTTTCCAAGACCATGAAGCGGACGCTGGCCTCGCGCGCGATCGGTCGCGGGCTTGCCAAGGTCGAGCCGACCAGCCCCAACACCATGATCGCCTTCGCCGCAAAGGCCGGTTCGACCGCGTCCGACGGTGACTCCAGGAACAGCCCGTTCGCCGTCGCTTTGGTCGAGCACTTGCCCAAGCCGGGCCTCGATTTACGCAAGGCGTTCGGCTTCGTGCGCGACGACGTGCTCAAGAGCACGGGCTATAAGCAGGAGCCCTATGTCTATGGCTCCCTCGGCGGCGACGATGTGCCGCTGGTCGCGACCAAGCCGCCAGCGACCGGTCCGCAGGCCAATCCGCAGGATTCTATTCGCAGGGATTACGAGCTCGCGCTGCAGCTTGCCACGCGCGACGGTTGGGAAGCGTTCCTGGCGCAATATCCCGAAGGTTTCTATGCCAATCTGGCCAAGGGCCAGATGAACAAGATAGCCGCCGAAGAGACGCGCGCCTCGGCCGAGCAAAAAGCGACTGCGGCCGAGCAGCAGAAGGCAAGGCTCATTGCCGAACGCGCCCAGAAGGCCGAGCAGGACAAGGCGGCCGCGGCGGCCAAGGCGGCCGAAGAGGCACGTGTCGCAGCGGAGAAGCAAAAGCAGATCGAGCAGGCAAGGGCCGACGCGGCGGAGCAGCAGCGCAAGCTGGCCGAAGCCGCCGCGGCGAAAGCACAGGCCGAGAAGCAGGCGGCGGAGAAAGCGAAGGCCGAGCTTGCCGCCAAGCAGGCCGCCGAGAAGGCGGAACAGGCGGCAAAGCCTGTGGCCGATCGGCAGATGCCTGAGGTCGAGCAAAAAGTTGCAGCCCTTTCACCGGCGCCGGCATCCACATTGTCGGCGGCTGATCTGACAAAATCCGTGCAGGGTGAATTGCGCCGCGTCGGCTGCCTGTCCGCCACCGCGGACGGCGACTGGAGCGCAGCATCGCAGCGTTCGCTGACCCTGTTCAACAAATATGCCGGCACCCAATTCGACGCCAAGCTCGCAAGCGTCGACGCGCTCGATGCCCTGAAAGCGAAGCCCGGACGGGTTTGCCCGCTGGTTTGCAATTTCGGCTTCAAGGCGGATGGCGATCAATGCGTGAAGATCACCTGCCGCGCCGGCTACCGCGTCGGCGACGACAACGACTGCGAGAAGGTCCAGGAGAAGAAGCCGGTCGCGACGCGGGATGACGCGAAGAAGCGGGATGCTGAGCGTAAGCAGGGCGACTCCTCGCCGCCATCGCCTCAAGCCAAGTCATCGGGACAAATTTACTGCAACAGCGCTGGCTGCCGTCCCGTTCGACCGGGTTGTCGTCTGCAAGCTAGTACTTCCCTAGCTGGTTCGGCGGAGGCACGGATATCTGGTGCAGAGGTCTGCAACTGATCGCAAAGTCAATCCAAAACCCGCGGATGTATTGCGTGAACATCGCTCGATATTTCTTCCTATTCATATTTGCGGCTCTTTGCACCTGCGCGCCGGCGCAGGCCGAGAAGCGCGTTGCGCTCGTGATCGGCAATTCCGCCTACAAGAACGCGCCGCGGCTCGCGAACCCGGTGAACGATGCCGGGCTGGTCGGCGGCATGTTCAGGAATGCGGGTTTCGATACGGTCGAGATCAGGCTGGATCTCAATGCCAGCGAAATGCGGCGATCGCTGCGCGAATTCGCGGCCAGGACGCGCGATGCCGACATGGCGGTGATCTACTATGCGGGCCACGGCATCGAGCTGGACGGCAGCAACTACCTCGTTCCGACCGATGCCATGCTGGAAACCGACGGCGACGTCCTCGATGAGACGATCGCGCTCGACCGCGCGCTGTACGCGGTCGAACCGGCCAAACAACTCCGTCTCGTCATCCTCGATGCGTGCCGCGACAATCCCTTCGCCAAGACGATGAAGCGCACCCTGGCCTCGCGCGCGATTGGCGGCGGGCTTGCCAAGGTCGAGCCGACCAGTCCGAACACGATGATCGCCTTTGCGGCCAAGGCGGGATCGACGGCGTCGGATGGCGACTCCCGCAACAGCCCGTTCGCGGTCGCGTTGACCGATCATCTGCCGAAGCCCGGGCTCGATTTGCGCAAGGCGTTCGGGTTTGTCCGTGACGACGTCTTGAAGAAGACCGGCAACAAGCAGGAGCCGTATGTCTATGGCTCCCTGGGCGGCAGCGATGTGCCGCTGGTGCCGGCAAGGCCGGCCGCCGCAGCCGGTCCGCTGGCAAATCCGCAGGACAGTGTGCGCAAAGACTACGAGCTTGCCCTTCAGGCCGGCCTGCGCGAGGCTTGGGAGGCATTCCTCCAGACCTATCCGGACGGCTTTTACGCCAACCTCGCCCGCGTGCAGTTGAAGAAGATCGCCGCCGAGGAGGATCGCACGGTGGCGACAGAGAAGGCGCGTCTGGCCGAACAGGAGAAGGCGAGGCTCGCGACCGAACGAGCCCAGAAGGCCGAGCAGGAGAAAGCCGCCGCAGCTGCCAAAGCCGCGGAAGAGGCGAGGATCGCGGCCGAGAAAGCCAAGCAGATCGAGCAGGCCAAAGCGGAGGCGGCCGAACGAGATCGCAAGGCGGCGGAAGCTGCCGCGGCCAAGTCGCTCGCGGAGAAGCGAGCGATGGAGAAGGCGGCGGCTGAGGGCGCAGCGAAGCAGGCCACGGACAAGCAGGCGGCTGACGCCGAAAGCAGGAAGGTCGCCGCGCTGTCGCCGCCGCCAAGCTCCCCGCCGTCCGGCGATCTCACGAAGTCTGTTCAGAGCGAGCTACGCCGGGTCGGCTGTCTTTCGGCCGCAGCTGACGGCGACTGGAACGCCGCGACGCAGCGCTCGCTGACGCTGTTCAACAAGTATGCCGGCACTCAATTCGACGCGAAGCTTGCGAGCGTCGACGCGCTCGATGCGCTGAAGGCGAAGCCGGGACGGGTCTGCCCGCTGGTGTGCAATTTCGGCTTCAAGGCCGACGGCGATCAATGCGCGAAGATCACCTGCCGGGCAGGCTATCACGTCGGCGATGACAACGAATGCGAGAAAGTGCCGGAGAAGAAGCCGGTGGCGACGCGCGAGGATTCGAAGAGGCGGGACACGGACCGGAAGGCAACCGAATCTTCGCCGTCCAAGCCCGAGGCAAGCGGACAGATATTCTGCAATTCGGCGGGCTGTCGTCCAGTGCAGAAAGGATGCCGGCTCGTCAATGGGCTTATCCCCGGCAGGGCCGCCTCAAACGCGGCCGCCGGTGGGTCGTACGAGGTGTGCAATTGAGAGCCGGGCTAAGTTGATGCGGTGGAGCGCGTAAATCCTACGCCGCCGGTATCCATTCGTGATGCTGCATGAGATGGTGCGCTGCAGGTGAGGGCAGATGACACAAGGCTTGCATGCCTCGCCGCAAGCGAGCATCATTCCCCGAAAAAATGGGGGAAATCCATGCCACAACTCTCTCGCCGCCGCCATCTTCAGCAATTGTCGGCCGTGGTCGGATCCGCCGCGTTGTCAGGATGGTCGAGGCCGGCAGAGGCTTCGGAGGCAGACATTCCTCCCGAGGGCATCGGCAAGGGGATCAAGCACGTCTCCTATAGCGACATCGGCGGACGGCCCGACAGTGTGCAGGTGATGTTCAATCGGCAGCACGTCTATGTCGGGCACATGTTCAGCGACGGCGTGACGATTCTGGACGCATCCGATCCGCGTGCGCTGAAGCCGGTCAATTTCTTCACCGCAGGACAATACACCCGCACCCATCATTTACAGGTGGCGGAAGACCTGCTGCTGCTTGCGAACGGCGCCAACATCGTCGCGATGCAGTCCTACGACAACATGCGCGGCTATTTCGAGAACACGCTGGTCGACAGCATCACCAAGGCCAAGAAATTCCGCTCCGGCCTCTCGATCCACGACATCTCGAAGCCGAACGAGATGCGCGAGATCGCGTTCCTCGAAATGCCCGGCTTCGGCATCAACCGTCTGTGGTGGCCGGGCGGCCGCTATGCCTATGTGTCGGCGCATCTCGACGGGTTCACCGACCACATCCTTTGCGTGGTCGATCTCAAGACAACAAGCCGGAGATCGTCGCGAAATGGTGGCTGCCGGGCATGAACCGCGCGGCCGGCGAGCCGGCGACGCCGAAGGGCAAACGCTTTGCGCTCCATCACATGATCACGGCGGGTGATCGCGGCTACGCTGCCTGGCGCGATGGCGGCTTCACCATTCACGACATCAGCGATCCCACGAATCCAAAGCTACTGTCCCACATCAACTGGTCGCCGCCCTTCGCCGGCGGCACGCATACGCCGCTGCCGCTGCCCAAGCGACAGCTCGCAATCGTCGCGGACGAAGCGAACGCGGACAATTGCGCCAAGGGCCTGTTCCATACGTTCGTCCTCGACGTGCGGGCGCCTGGAAACCCGGTGCCGATTGCAACTCTGCCGACCCCACGCGACCGCGACTTCTGCACGAACGGCACCTTCGGGCCGCATAATCTGCACGAGAACCGCCCGGGCTCGTTCCAGAGCGAGGAGACGATCTTCGCGACCTACAACAATGCCGGCGTCAGGGTGTTCGACATCAGGGACGCCTTCTCACCGAAGGAGATCGCGTATTGGGTGCCGCCGACACCGAAAAAGCTCATCGACCCCCGCCCGAACGTCGCGCTCGCGGCCAAGACCTGTGACGCCTATGTCCGGCCGGACGGGCTGATGTTCGTCTCCGACTGGAACGCCGGCATGCACGTGCTGCAATATCAGGGATGAGCGATGGGCAGGAGGCTCTGTTCACGTCATGAGACGGGGAATCGTAGCCCGGATGAGCGCAGCGATATCCGGGACCTTGCTGCAAATCTGGTGAGAGCTGTCCCGGGTGTCGCTTCGCTCACCCGGGCTACGAGTGCGGCGATTGCAGCTTCACTCTGCCGGCATCCGCGTCTCCACCAGGCGCGCCCAATAGGACGCGCCATGGCCCAGGATGTTGTCGTTGAAGACATAGGCCGGGTGGTGGCACTCGTTGCCGTCGCCCATGCCGACCAGGATCATCGCGCCGGGGCGCGCTTCCAGCATGAAGGAAAAGTCTTCGGCGCCCATCATGGGAATGAACTTGTCGTTGACGCGCTCGGCACCGACGATGTCGCGGGCGACGTCGGCGGCAAGGCCAGCCTCGCGCGCATGGTTCATCGTCACCGGATACATCCGCGTGTACTTCGTCTCGGCCGAGCCGCCATAGGCGCGGGCGACGCTGTCGGCGACTTCGCCGATGCGGCGCTCGACGAGATCGCGCACCTCAGGGTCGAGCGTGCGCACGGTGCCGCCGAGCTCGGCGACCTCCGGGATGATGTTGAAGGCCGTGCCGGAGTGGAATTGCGTGATCGAGATGACGGCTGATTTGAGCGGGTCGACGTTGCGCGACACGATCGATTGCAGCGCATTGACGATCTGCGAGCCGATCAGCACACTGTCGACAGATTTGTGCGGACCCGCGCCGGCATGGCCGCCCTTGCCGTGGACCGTGATCTGGATGTTGTCGGAGGAGGCGAGCATCGCGCCGGGCGTGGTGGCGAAATGGCCTTCGGGCAGGCCCGGCATGTTGTGCATGCCGTAGACCTCCTGGATGTTCCAGCGCGTCATCAGCCCGTCCTCGACCATCGCCTTGCCGCCGCCCCCGCCTTCTTCCGCGGGCTGGAAGATCACGACCGCGGTGCCGTCGAAGTTGCGGGTCTCGGCGAGATATTTGGCGGCGCCGAGCAGCATGGCGGTGTGGCCGTCATGGCCGCAGGCGTGCATCTTGCCGGGGACCTTGGAGGCATAGGCGACGCCCGACGTCTCCATGATCGGCAGCGCGTCCATGTCGGCGCGCAGGCCAATGGTCTTGCCGGAGGCGGACTTGCGGCCGCGGATCACACCGACGACGCCGGTGCGGCCGATCCCCGTCACCACCTCGTCGCAGCCGAACTCGCGCAAGCGGTCGGCGACGATGCCGGCGGTGCGGTGGACGTCGTATTGCAGCTCCGGGTTCTCGTGGAAGTCATGGCGCCAGGCGGCCATTTCGTCGGAGAGGGCGGCAACGCGATTGACGATGGGCATGAGGAAGGTCCGCCTTGATTTGTAGCCCGGATGAGCGAAGCGACATCCGGGATCTTTGTGAGGGAAGTCCCGGGTATCGCTGCGCTCACCCGGGCTACGAATGACGATCAGCTTTCGCCGAACACGCGCTTGAAGATCGTGTCGACGTGCTTGAAGTGATAGCCGAGGTCGAACTGCTCCTCGATCTCGGCGTCGGTGAGATACTTCTTCACTTCAGCGTCGTTCTTCAGGAGCTGGAGGAAGTCGCCTTCGCCGCGCCAGACCGGCATGGCGTTGCGCTGCACGAGCTTGTAGGCGTCCTCGCGGCTCGCGCCCTTCTGCGTCAGCGCCAGCAGCACGCGCTGCGAATGCACGAGGCCGCCGAGGCGGTCGAGGTTCTTCTGCATGTTGGCGGGGTACACCAGCAGCTTGTCGATCAGGCCGGCGAGGCGCACCAGCGCGAAATCGAGCGTCACGGTCGCGTCGGGGCCCATCATGCGCTCGGCGGAAGAGTGCGAGATGTCGCGTTCGTGCCAGAGCACGACGTTTTCCAGCGCCGGCGTCACATAGGCGCGCACCATGCGCGACAGGCCGGTGAGGTTTTCCGACAGCACCGGGTTGCGCTTGTGTGGCATCGCCGACGAACCCTTCTGCCCTTCGGAGAAGAACTCTTCGGCTTCCAGCACTTCGGTGCGCTGCATGTGGCGGATCTCCACCGCGAAACGCTCGACCGAGGAAGCGATCACGCCGAGCGTCGAGAAATACATCGCGTGGCGGTCGCGGGGAATGACCTGCGTCGAGATCGGCTCGGGGACGAGGCCCATGGCCTTGGCAACATGCTGTTCGACGCGCGGATCGATCTGGGCAAAAGTGCCGACCGCACCTGAGATGGCGCAAGTCGCGACTTCCTTCCGCGCCGCGATCAGGCGTTCCTTGGCGCGCGAGAATTCCGCATAGGCATAGGCAAGCTTGAGGCCGAAGGTCACGGGTTCGGCGTGGATGCCGTGGCTGCGGCCGATGGTCGGCGTCATCTTGTGCTCGAGGGCGCGCTTCTTCAGCGCCGCCAGCACCTTGTCGAGGTCGGCGAGCAGCAGGTCGGCGGCGCGGGTGAGCTGGACGTTGAGACAGGTGTCGAGCACGTCGGAGGAGGTCATGCCCTGATGCACGAAGCGCGCCTCGGGGCCGACGATCTCAGCGAGGTGGGTGAGGAAGGCGATGACGTCGTGCTTGGTCTCGCGTTCGATCTCGTCGATGCGGGCGACGTCGAAAGTGGCGTCCTTGGCCTTGGCCCAGACCGTTTTGGCGGCCTCCTTGGGGATCGTGCCGAGCTCGGCAAGGGCGTCCGCCGCATGCGCCTCGATCTCGAACCAGATCTTGAACCGGGTCTGCGGTTCCCAGATCGAGGCCATTTCCGGGCGAGTATAGCGGGGGATCATTGGACTGCTCCAGGAAGGTGGGCGGGCGACCCAGAAGGGGGCGACCTGCCAAAATGTTTTTTACGCCGTGATCTAGCAGAGCAGGGAGGGCGAAACAAACGGCACCGGCAACGTAGCGGGGGATGATTGGGCTGGACAGGATCATCGGCCCGGCGGCGGTAGGGCGATGGGTGGCCGGTCTCAAGAGGGATGCCCGCAGATATTAACTGTCAATCACGGATCATTGACTGACAGATATTGAAATCTGTCAGCGAGACGTGTATATCCATTCTCGGACGCTCCGATTGGGCGTCTGGCGGCATCCCGGGAGCCCGACGTCCCAAGCAAATGTGGGATTGAGGGTCGCAATTGAACAACGGGGACCGCCAATTGATTGGAGACTTACGACAATGACGACCGAAATCATCAATTTGACCGGGACGATTGGGCACTGGCTCAATTTACTGGTGGCGCGCCAGATCGCGGCGCAGGCTGCAAAACTGCCTCATTAAGGCGAGAGCTTTCCGAAACGACCGGCACGGGCGCTTCGGAAGCAGCTCCGTCGGCGGGTAACTGAACCCTCAACGGGAACATGGTGCTGGCATGAACGAAGCCGTTATCTTGACGCCGGAGCGGATCCTCGAAGTCACCGAGGACGTGCTGCGGCGTTACGGACTCGCCAAGGCCACCGTGGTCGACGTAGCCCGTGCGCTCGATGTGAGCCATGGCAGCGTCTACCGCCATTTCCCGAGCAAGGCCTCATTGCGCGAGGCCGTCGCCAAACGCTGGTTGGACCGCATAGACGCGCCCTTACGCCAGCTCGCCGAAGAGCAGGGTCCGGCGCCGGCGCGGCTCGACCGCTGGCTGCGCACGCTGTTCGCCGCCAAACGTTCGCGCGTGCTCGACGACCCCGAGATGTTCGACACCTATCTGACCCTGGCGCGCGAGGCCTGTGCAGCCGTCAAATGTCACAAGGACACCATGATCGACCAGATCGCGGCGATCCTGTCCGATGGCGTGACGCAGGGCGTGTTCGCCGTGGACGACGTCAAGGCCACCGCACGCGCCATCTTCGACGCGACCGTCCGCTTCCACCATCCGGCTCATGCCGACGAATGGAAGGACGCCGATCTCGCGGCGCGCGTCGATGCGACGCTGGCGCTGGTATTGCGCGGGCTGAAGGCGGCGTGAGGTTGCGGAGCCTGCGCGGCATCGCAGCTTGGGGCTTGATCCGCTCCTGCTCATGACTTTGGCGATCGGCAGGATGACGGGCCTGGCCTCGACGATTCTGTCGTGACCACCATCCCATCATCCTGCGAGGGTTTGAGTCGTCAGATGACGAAGTCCGTTGGATGCAGGGCCGCCGTGTGCACGCCGTCCAACGTGATCGTATCGCTGGCGGTGAGGTGGATCACGGCATCGCCAGCGCTATTGTCGCCGATGAGGCTGGAGACGGCTGCCCAGTCCGCGAAGCCGTAGTCATGCAGGTTGATCAGGTCATGCTCGCTGGTGGTGCTGCCGACAGCCTGGTTTCCTTGATTGAAGTCGTTGATGATGTCCTGGCCGGAGCCCGTGTTGAACACGAACGTGTCGTTGTTCGGGCCGCCCCACAGGAGATCATTGCCGCCGCCACCGTTGAGGGAATCCGTGCCTCCGGTGATCGAGCCGGGTGAGGAAGGCGCGTAGCTCATGGCATCGCCCGCCAGGCGATCGGGGCTCGATCCGCCGGTGAGAATGTCGTTCCCGCCGTGAGCATTGCCCGACATCGTGGGAGCGTCGCCGTACAACGTCGTGCTGAAAGCAGCTCGCTCGCCATCGACGACGGCAGTGAGGATATCGTTCCCGCCCTGGGTATTGTCGGACATGGACGTTCCGGAATCGCCCGACAGGCTTCCTCCTCCGAGCTGGGCGTCGCTGCTCGCCGCAAAGGTCAGGATGTCGTTTCCGCCGACCGCATTGTCGGTCATGGCGCCAGTGGCATCGCCGCTGAGTGCGTCGCCGCCGCCATTTATCCCATAGTCCGTCGCGCTCAGCGTATCATTCCCACCGTGCGCATTGCCGCTCATGGCACCACCAGCGTCCCCGCTGAGCGACCCCAACGATCTCCATCCGGTCGACGCCGTCAGCGTGTCGTTTCCGCCTTCCGCGTTGCCCGACATGTCGCCTTGGACGTCGCCATAGAGATAAACATTGGTGTAGAGCGAGTTGTGGGCATCGACATTGAGGGTGTCGTTACCGCCCTGGGTGTTGTCCGCCATGGATTGGGCATCACCAACGGCGACGGCACTATCCCAGCCGCCATCCACGTTCACCACGAGACTGTCGTTTCCTCCGTGAGAATTGCCATGCATGGCCACCAGGTCTTCCCCAACGAGCGTCACGTTCGAGTTGAGACTCGATATGGCTGCCGTCAGCGCATCGTTTCCGCCCCAGTCATCGGTTGCCAATCCGGGATCTCCGAGCACGGTCATGGATTGACCGAAGTCCGGCAGGGTGACTGCGATAGTGTCGTTTGGCAGTTGGTGCATGTCGCTTCACTCCGATTTCATTTCAGTCGCGGGGCCTGAAAGCAGCGGAGCTCTTTGCGAGACGCGCTGTGGCCGCGCTTGACGTTGAATCTGCTCGGAGTTGATGGCGGAGATTTGCTTTGGGTTGGATTCATTGCGACCGAAGGAACTTCGGCGCAGCGTGGCGGAACTCGACCGACGTCAAGTCTACCGCGCGCGCCATCTTCGATGCGACTGTTCGCTTCCACCATCCGGCCCCACGCCGACGAGAAGGACGCCGATCTCTCCGCGCGTGTCGATGCGACGCCCGCGCTACGCGGGCTGAAGGCGTAGGCCAACTTCCTTCACGCGTTCCGAAGCCGTCACACCTGACGTGACCTGTCGCGGTTCTATCTCAGACCTTATGGGCAACGCTGCCATTGCCGAGCGAGCGCGGATGATGGGTCTTTTTCCGCGGACGTAAGGCGGCGTTGGCCGATGGCACGACCGACGGGCTTTCCGGATAGGTATTGACTTCGATTTCGACCACGTCCTTTGACCGCTTTCGAAGGCGGTAGAACGCAAGTTCCTGTTCGAGAATGGGGCAGTGGAATTGGATCGTCGCTGTGTCTGGCAGACGGCAGAGCTCATCGATGAGCTCGCCGACAGTGATGATCGGGGGATGATGGATGGCTTCGCGGATAGCCTTACTCATGGCGCAACTCCCTCACTCCGCTACTAACCTCGGCGCGACGGCGTCAGTTCCAATCCCACTCGGCCACACATGATCTAAAGGTGCGAGCCACGCCGGCGCCCTAGAGCGCGGGCGCCAAACGCGAGCTGCGCAACTGCAATATGCCGAACGGGTCTTCGCGCCCCGCGAATTTGCGATAGGTCGCAAGGTCGTCAAGTGTCGGACCTTCCCCGCGTCTGACATTCACGCCCGCAACCGTTGCAACCGGAATCGACGTGCCGAGGCCTGCGTAGAGATAGTTGTCGCCGAAAGCCTTCTTGAGCGCGGTAAAAGTCGGCTCACCGGTGCAATGTCCCGGGGCTACGCTTTCCACCTTGAACCTGTCCTTTAGGGCGGTAACGACTTTCGCGATAGCTTCGTCAGGTGCGACGACCAGATGAAATCCTCCCGCGATGAGATGAATCCTGGGATTGATACCCGTCGCCGCTTCGACGATGCGCTCGATCCCGGGGTGCGAGCAACCGACCAGAAGGACCATGCCGTCGGCCGTGTTGACGGCCAAGGACAGCTCCTTGAGTTCTCTCGTCCCCGGTGCGTCGGAAATCAGCGAGATGAGTGTGATACCAGGAGCGATCTCGGTGGTCTGATCGATCAGTTCGAAGTTCGCGTGGGCCCACGCGGTGCCGAACTTCATCACCGCGGGCGGCTTGCCTGCATAGTACCGCATCTCCGGCGGCAAGGCCTCGTCTTTCCGGTAGAAGGAGGAAGGCAGAGACGAGCCGTAGATGCCAAATCCTTCCTTCGGCGCGTAGATCTTGACGGTTGGATTGATGCTCAGGAGGTAGGACAAGCCCGCCATGTGATCGGAGTGGCGGTGCGACAGAACGACAAAGTCGAGGTCCGAGAGATCAACTCCCTTGGCCTTCACGTTCGCCGCGAAGATTTCGGGATCGTTACCCGTATCGAACAGGATGCGTTTTCCCGCGATTTCGACAAGGGCGGAGAAACCCCAGTCCTTCGTCATCGCCTCATCTGTGCCGAAGGCGTCATAGAGAATCGTGATCTGGTTTTTCGCGTCAGCTGCCGCGCTTTCGGTGAGCCCGGCCGCGAAAGCGCTGAAGGCGATCAGTGCTGCAAGAAGACTGTCCCTGATGTTCATGAAAGCGTCTCCTGTTGTCGTGCAAGACATACAACGGGAACGAGGGCGGCTCTCGAGAGCCGTCCAAATTGGCTCTCGACAAAAGATCGGAGCCGGACACACATCCGCTGGCCGCTTGATGCCGTGCCTGTGGCGGAGCCTAGCACAATCTAAGAGAGACTTGGAGACCTTCGTTGGGGGTGGCCAGTCGGGAACCAGATATTGTGGTCGCAGCAAACGGCACGCCGTCACCCTCTAGATCTTCGTCAGCCCACAATTGGCCGCCAATCGCACGAGCTGCGCATCCGTGCGCGCGCCGGTCTTGGTCTTGATCAGATAGTGATAGTTCTGCACCGTCTTGACGCTGAGATTGAGATGCGCCGCGATCTGTTCGGTCGTGGCGCCGCCGGCGAACTGGCGCAGGATCTCGATCTCGCGTTCGCCCAGTTGATCGAGCGCCGAGCCCGCCGACAGGCTGTCCTCGGCCAGGATGTGCGCGATGTCGTCGCTCATCGCGCGTTCGCCGCGCGCCACGCTGCGGATCGCGGACACGACCGCGGACGGCTCGCTGCTCTTGGTGACGAAGCCGCTGGCGCCGGCACTGAAGGCTGCCTTCACCAGCACGGCCTCGTTGTGCATGGTGAAAACGAGGATCCGCGCCCGCGGGCTGCGCGCACGGATGTTGCGGATGGCTTCCAGCCCGCTCGCGCCGGGCATCGAGATATCCAGCAAGACCACGTCGGGATCGCGCGCCTTGAAGGCGCTGTAGGCATCCGCGGCGTTGTCGGCTTCCGCCACGACATGCAGATCGCCCTCGCTTTCCAGCACGCGCCGGTAGCCTTGCCGCACGATCGGATGGTCGTCGACCAGCAGCACGGAGATGCCTGTTGCCGCAATCTCGTTCATGCCGGCCTCACGCGGCGAGCGGGATGGTGGCGGCGACGCTGAGTCCGCCTCGGGCGGGCAGGATCGAGAATGAGCCGCCGGCCGCTGCGACGCGCTCGCGGATGCCCGTGAGGCCGAAACCGGCCGACTGCTTGACGCGTGCTGCGTCGCCGCCACCATCGTCCTCGACACGGATCAGCAACGCATCGTCGTCGCCCGCGCGCCGTTCCACGCTGAGCGAAATCTCCCGTGCCGCGCCGTGGCGCAACGCGTTGGTCAGGCATTCCTGGGCGACGCGATAGGCGGTGGTGGCGGCCGGGCCGCTGATGTCGGTGAAGTCGCCCTTGAGATCGAGCTGGATCGTCGGTCGCGCCGCGCTCTGCGAGCGCCAGCTATCCACCAAATTCACGAGGCTCGCCTCCAGTCCAAGCTCGACGGGCAGGGGATTGCGCAGGCGCTTCAGCGCGTCGCGCAGCGAGGCCATCAGATGATGCGTGGCCTGCGAGATCATCCGCGCGTCCTGCACGATGTCGTCGCGCTTGTCTGCTTTCGTGCTCGCCGTCTCGATGGTGTTGGCGAAGGCGAGGATGGCCGAGAGATTTTGCCCGAACTCGTCGTGCAGCTCGCGGGCGAGCGCGCGGCGTTCGTCGTCGCGGATCTCGATCAGGCGCCGCGTCAGCGCCGCGCGCTGTTCGGTGGCTTCTTCCAGTCGGGTGCCGAGCGCGTCGACGGCGCCGCCGATCATCGCCAGTTCCATCGAGCGGAAGCGCGGCAATTTCGTGCGATACTGACCGCGGGCCATGCGCTGCAAGGCGGTGACGATGGTGCGCGCCGGCGCCAGCGCATGCGCGATCGCGAGCGAGGCCAGTAGCGCGATCGCCGCCGCCATCAAAAGCGCGACGTCGATCACGTTGAGGATGTACTCCCAGGCGAGCGAGATGGCGGCTGCTTCATCCGGCGTCGCGACCACCGTTCCGGCGGTCGCCGCACGCGGACTGACGGGCCGTATCGCTTCGGCATGGCTGCCGAGGAAGGTCGGCACAATCGACGCAAACCAGCGCGGCGGCGCCTTGCCGAGGCCCTCGCTCTGGCCGCAGAGCGGCTTTTCGAATGCGATGGCCGGTTGGAATTCGACGCAGACGCCGGGTGAGATCAGCTTCATCGTCTCCAGCGTGCGCCACTCCGGAACCGGCAGAAGCTGCTCGCGTGTTCTGCTGCTACGCAACAAGAATTCGCGCCAGTACAGGGCTTGCAGCGCCTGGGCGACCCGCTGCGCCGAGGCCGCAGTCGCCCGGTCGACGCTGCGATAGGCGTCGAACGTGGCCCAGATGGTCGCCGCCCCGAGGCAAAGCGCGACGATGAGAAGCAGACGGGCGACAAGCTGAAGCACAAGGCGCATGCGATCACCCCAAAGTTTGGTAAGGTCAGCCTAACAACGCCGCCGCGCCTTGCCAATTGCGAGGCACGGCAAGATGGCAGCTCGGGCAAATTTCCCAAGCCGGATTGGGCATGGCTCTTTGGACCGGGCGCGACGGCTTTGATCTAATGGGCGGAATTCACGGCCAGGAGCGGTGCAGCATGAGTTCGATGACGATTGGGCCGATTGCGGGGTCTGCTGCCGACCCATCCGAGCGCAGCGCGCTCCTGTTCTGGATGATCTTCACCGGGCTTTCGATCTTCGCCGTGGTGCTGCTATGGCGGTTCGGCCTGGTCCGTCTGATGCTGACCTCGGACCGGACCTACATTTCCAGCGTGATCGCGCTGCTCTATGTCCTAACTTGCGGTCACTGCTTCCTGCGTACGCGGGCCATTGCCCGTGAGGGCGCGGCGGCCCGGCGCTGCCGCGCGCTGCTCGCGGCGCCCGAGGGCGGCAAAGTGCTCGATGCGAGCGCGACCGGATTGCCGCGCGGCCTGGTTCGCGACCATATCGAGAGCCTGGTGACAAAGGCGGCCGCGCAGGACTACCGCCCGGTGGACCAGACGCTGCTGCTGCGGACGCTCGCCGACCGCTTGCGCGGCTCCAACGGCTTCGGCGCCTTCGTCTCGGATACGCTGATGAAGCTTGGCCTGCTCGGCACCATCGTCGGCTTCATCATCATGCTGGCGCCGATTGCGGGGTTGGATGCCGCCGACAAGGTCGCGATGCGATCCTCGATGGGACTGATGAGCGACGGCATGGCGGTCGCGATGTACACGACTCTGGCGGGCCTGGTCGGTTCGATCCTGGTCCGCATCCAGTATTACATGCTGGATGCCGCGACCCAGAAGGTGTTCTCGGATGCGGTGGTGCTGACCGAGACTTATGTGACGCCGGTGCTGGAGCGCAAGGGCGCTGGAATCGCGACATGATGGATGATTTCGGTCTCTATCCGCGCGAGGAGCCGTTCGATCCCTTGGGCGTGATGCTGTTCAAGGCGCTCCAGGTGATCGCTTTTCTGTTCTTCCTTGCGTTGCTCGCGGTCTCGCCGGACGCCAAGGACGGCAAGATCGATTCAAAGGCCGAGTTCATGATCACGCTGGACTGGCCCGACAGCCATCCCGACGATCTCGACCTGTTCGTGCAGGATCCCGTGGGCAACATCGCCTGGTACCGCCACCGCGAGGCCGGCTTCCTCACGCTCGACCGCGACGACCGCGGCGGAGCCAACGATTTCATCGTGGTCAACGGCAAGAAGATCGCCTCGCCGATCCGCGAGGAGATCGTCACGGTGCGGGGCATCGTTCCCGGCGAATACACCGTCAATGTCTCACATTTCGTGGCTACGACCGGCGAGCCTGTGACGGCCAATGTGAAGGTGCAGAAGCTCAATCCCACGGCGCAGGTGGTCTTCGACAACAAGTTCACGGTCGATCACACCGGCGACGAGAAGACCGCGGTGCGGTTCCGGCTCGATGCGGAGGGCAAGGTCGTCAATGTGGATCAGCGGCCGAAATCGCTGCTGGAGACGTTTCGCAGCGGCTGGCGCAACGGCGCCGATCTCGACCCGAGCACTGGCGTGAGCAGGAACGCTGTGAGAGTGCGCCGTGACTAGCCTGCAGACGGTCATCCTTACGCTATCGATAGCTTACGCCGTCATCGGCGCGCTGCTGCTGGTCGTGTTGGTCTATGCGCGGCTGCACTGGTCGATCAAGGCCGTTGCGGTGGTCGTGACCAGCGCCTTCTATGTCGTCAGCTTCACGGAAATGCGCGGGCTGCTCGGCTGGGCCAGCGCCGGCCGGCTGCCGGCCTCCTTCAAGCTGCTGAAGGCCCGCATCGTCGAGCCGCATTCGCTGGAAGGCGATCCCGGCTCGATCTATCTCTGGGTCGAGCAGCTCGACGAGGACAATCGCCCGAGCGGCATACCGCGCGCCTTTCGTGTGCCCTACAATGACAGGCTGGCCGACAAGACCCATGCGGCGGAGAACGAGATCGCGCTGGGACATCCGCAAGGCGGCCGGGCCGCCGATTTCGGCGGCGGCGATGGCAGCCTCATCGACATGGTCAGGGAATATGTGACGCCCAAGACCATCCTGGAGACGAGCGGAGGCGATTCCTCGACCGGCGAATTCCTGGCGCCACCGGCCGGCGCGCAGGGCGCCGTGTTCACCCCGATTCCGCCGCCCCGGATGCCGCCGAAGGACGAGCAATAGGCTCTTCACCATCGCGACAGGGCAGCGCTGGCAAACCGCGCGCCGCTGGCGCATGTTCTTGACCTCCCTCAATTTGGCCTTATCGGCTCCCAATAGGGTTCGAGGGTGGAGGGTGCGTGCTTCTCGCTGTCTTCTCGGATATCCACGGCAACCGGCAGGCGTTCGAGGCGTGCCTGAAAGTCGCGCGGGCGCGTGGCGCCGAGCGGTTCATCCTGCTTGGCGACTTCGTCGGCTATGGCGCCGATCCGGAATGGGTAGTGGATACCGCGATGGAGCTGGTTGCCCAGGGCGCCGTCGCGGTGCGCGGCAATCATGACCAGGCGGTGAATTCCTCGGCCGAGACCATGAATGCCGAGGCGCAAATCGCGATCGAATGGACCCGCGGCCGGCTCGACACCGCGCAGCGGCGGTTCCTGGCAGAATTGCCGATGCTGGTGGAGGACGGCGATCGCCTGTTCGTGCATTCGGAAGCCTCCAGTCCTCGAAGCTGGCACTATGTCCGATCGACGGCGGACGCCGCCAAAAGCCTGATCGCGACGCCGGCTCATGTCACCTTCTGCGGCCACATCCACCGCCCGGCGATCTATTCGATGTCGGTGACGGCGAAGATGTCGGGACTCGTGCCCAAGACCGACGTCTCCGTACCGCTGCTGCGCGGGCGGCAATGGCTTGCGGTGCTTGGTTCGGTCGGCCAGCCGCGCGATAGCGATCCATCCGCGGCTTTCGCGCTGTTCGACACGGTCTCATGCCTGATCACCTATTGCCGCGCGCCCTACGATGTCGAGACGGCCGCGAACCGGATCCGTGAGAACGGCCTGCCGCATTGGCTCGCCGACCGGCTGTCGCAGGGGCGCTAGAGGCCGATGCCGAAACCCCTCGTCAAATCAGGCGCAGAGATCGACGGCTACACGATCGGCGAATGCGTCCATGCCGGCGGCATGGCGACGCTGTGGACGGTCACCCATCCCGGCATCGACGTGCCGCTGCTGATGAAGATTCCGCGGGTGTCGGAGGGCGAGGACCCCGCGGCGATCGTCTCCTTCGAAATGGAGATGATGATCCTGCCGCGGCTGGCCGGGCCGCACGTGCCCTCAAGCTTCGGCACCGGCGATTTCGCCCACCAGGCCTATGTCGTGATCGAGCGCATCTCCGGGACCACGCTCTACAAGCGGTTGCCCGACCTGCCGCTGCCGTATGACGAGGCGCGGCAACTCGTCGCCAGGATCGCGACGGGGCTGGCGGATTTGCACCGGCAGAACGTGATCCATCACGACATCAAGCCGAGCAGCATCATGTTTCGCGAGAGCGGCGAGGCGGTGCTGATCGACTATGGCCTGTCGCATCACAACCATCTGCCGGACCTGTTGCAGGAGGAATTCCGCCTGCCTTACGGCACCGCGCCCTATATGGCGCCGGAACGGCTATCAGGGGTGCGCGATGATCCGCGCAGCGATCTGTTCTCGCTTGGCGTGCTGCTCTACTTCTTCACGACCGGCGAGCGGCCGTTCGGCGAGGGCGAGACGCTGCGTGCGATGCGGCGCCGGCTGTGGCGCGATCCGCACCCGCCGCGCGGCTTGCGCGCCGACTATCCGCCCTGGCTCCAGGAGGTGGTGCTGCGGTGCCTTGAGATCGAGCCGGTGCGGCGCTATCCGACGGCGTCGCAACTCGCCTTCGATCTGACCCATCCGGACCAGGTCAGGCTCACGATGCGCTCGGAGCGAATGAAGCGCGATCCGCTCAGCGTCGCCTGGCGGCGCCGGTTCAACCAGGGTGTCATGGCGCCCCGCGCGAAATCGGATGTCGCAGCCCAGCTCGCATCCAGCCCGATCGTCGCGGTCGCGCTCGATACGGCGGAAGGCGAGCCGGAGTTGAACGAGGCTCTGCGCATGACGACGGAACGCATTCTCGCCACGCTGCCGTCGGCGCGGCTCGCATGTCTCAACGTGCTGAAGCTCAACCGCATCGCGATCGACAGGACGCTGGATGAGCAGGGCTCCAACAAGCATATCGACCGGTTGGTGGCGCTCAGGCACTGGGCCACTCCGCTCAAGCTGGATGAGAGCCGGCTGTCGGCTCACGTGCTGGAAGCCGTCGATCCCGCGGCGGCCATCCTGGAGTTTTGCGAGGTCAACCACGTCGACCACGTCATCATCGGCGCGCGGCAGGGCTCGTTCAGGCGCACGCTGCTCGGCAGCGTCTCGGCCAAGGTGGCCTCGGAAGCGGCCTGCACCGTCACCGTGGTACGGCCGCCGCGAATGGCAGCGGATGCGGGCGAGGAGGCCGGATAGCGCCGCGCTCTGGATCCTGGAGGTTCAGGCCGCGTGAGCGGTGTGGACGGAGCGCTTGCGGCGGATCGGCCAGGAGAATTGCGGGCCGGGCTCGCCGTGATCCGCGCTGCCGCCGAAGAACTGGATGATCTCGCGGCAGGGCTCGCAGTTGAACAGGTTACGCGACGCGGACGCCTTGGTCATTTCCTTCAGGCAGTTCGGGCAATGCGGCTTCATGAGCTTGGTCCAGAAAAAAATTCAATGCCGGCGCGGTGACCGGAGCGGGTGATCCTGGTCCGTCTCGGGCCCGGTGTCGTCGCGCATCTCGCCTTCGGTGCGTTCGAGCCGACCGAAGAAAAAATCGAGGTCAGGATGTGGGCGCCGCGGGATGCGGCACCGGCGCTTCGGCTGACGCTTCACGAGCGCGATCTGCATGGGGTCAGGCCCGATACCAGTCGCGACGAGCGATGCGGGTCGAGCGAGCCGAGACCTTCACCGGTCCAGCCGATGGACCAAACACAACAAACGCACAAAAACCAAGCCACAACGCCACGCCAGTCCAAACCAGGGTCGTCGTCATGATGTGCTCCCGCGAAAACAGGCAAGAATCACTAGCGGTGATTTGCGCGAATCAGGGAAGCCCGGAGGAGTACGGATCAAGGTTGCAAATTTAGGCATTGCGCGCCGCAACACCCGTAGAAGCCGCACATCTGTGGAGCTGCGCGGGCCCTCAGATCGCCTCGCCGCGTGCACCCGCGGCGGCGTTGCGGATCGCGGCGATGTTGGTCTTGTAGGCGTCCTGCGTGCCGCCCCTGAACACGGACGTGCCCGCGACGAAGGCGTTGGCGCCGGCTGCGGCGAGGGGACCTGCGACGTCGGCGCCGACGCCGCCGTCGACCTCGATGTCGATCGGACGGCCCGCCGTCATCGCGCGGATGTCGCGGATCTTGCCGATCGCGGAGGGGATGAAGGCTTGGCCGCCGAAGCCGGGATTGACCGACATCACCAGCACGAGGTCGACCAGGTCCAGAACGTATTCGAGCGCGCTGATCGGCGTGCCCGGATTGAGCGAAACGCCGGCCTTCTTGCCGAGAGCGCGGATCGCCTGAAGCGAGCGGTGCAGATGGGGACCGGCCTCAGCATGCACGGTGATGTGGTCGCAGCCGGCTTTCGCGAAGGCCTCCAGATAGGGATCGCAGGGCGAGATCATCAGATGCGCGTCGAAGATCTTCTTGGTGTGCGGGCGCATCGCCTTGATGACGTTGGGGCCATACGAGATGTTGGGAACGAAGTGCCCGTCCATCACGTCGAGATGGATCCAGTCGGCTCCGGCGGCGTCCACGGCGCGCACCTCCTCGCCGAGCCTGGAGAAATCCGAGGCCAGGATCGAAGGCGCGATTGCCAGGGGGCGGGGAGCGAAGGCTTGGGTCATGGCGGTTTCCCGTGGCGGCCGTGAAAGATGGACTCGCCTAACATGGGCTTCTCAGCCGGGCAATGCAGGGGCGGCGTGCTTCCTGTGGGCGGAAATTTCTGCCGCGACCGGCATGAATTGCCGGTGTTCCCGGGCCGTGCAAAGCGCGGTGAAAGCGGATTTCATTGAGCTTTTTGCGCTGGCACGGCGCTTGCTGACTTCACCTGAACAGAACATTGGCCGCGGCATGCCGCATCGGTTGGAGTTGTGCAATGTTGTTCGCTCTTGGGGCCGTATCGAGCGCGCTCGACGCGATCCAGTCGCTGACGAATTCGAAATCGTCCTCGTCGACGCAGAAGACGGGGTCCTCGCAAAAGCCTGCGACCAATCCGTTCGCGATCGACAGCGGCAGCAACAGCACGACCGGCGCGACCTCGTCGGTCAATGCGGGCAAAACCCCGCAGATCTCGCCGGAGACGATGAACGCGCTGTTCGCCGCGCAGAGCCAATCCTCGGACAGCACCGGCAGCGCCGCCAGCTCGACCTCGTCGAGTTCGACGTCCTCGACGCGCCGCGAGGCCGCCTTGAAGGATCTGTTCTCGCAGATCGATGGCGACGGTGACGGCAAGATCACCAAGTCGGAATTCGAGAATGCGCTCGGCGCCGGCGGCACCAACCTCGCGCAGGCCGACGACGTTTTCTCGAAGCTCGATTCGAATACCGACGGCAGCGTCAGCCTTGATGAGATGTCGAAGGCGCTGAAGAGCGGCCATCGCGGCCACCATCACGCGCAGGGTGCGAGCGATGCCTCCGGCAGCGGCTCGGATTCCTCCTCGCAGGCCAAGGGCGGCTCGACCTCGACTTCGACGACCGGCGCCGACGGCTCGACCACCACCACCGTCACCTACGCCGACGGCTTCAAGATGTCGACGACGGTCCCGGGCGCCTCCAGCCCCCGTAATTCGGCGTACGATCTGTTCGCGCAGTTGATGCAGCGGCAGGGCGGGCAGGGACAAGGCGCCTCAGCGGCTGCCGGTTCATCGATGTCGATGAGCGTGTAACCTTGCTAACGGCTAGCCTGCATATTCGTGAGTGATGTCACGGTAGAGATAACGGTCGCGGATTTCGTGGTTGAAGAATGTACCCTTTGAGCGCGCATTCCTGAACGCCGCGGCGACCTCGGGCGGAACGTCCTCGTAGACATAGAGGCGCCCGCTGACGAAAGTGACTTTCAGCTCGCGCTTCTCGGGCGCATAACGGAAAAACCGGATCACGGAAGACGGCATGGCGGTGCACCTTGGCCCGTCAGGGTAACGCCGTGCCCGCCGTTTCGTTTCTAGCCGAACCGATCCTTCCATGCCGGCATCGCGCCGGCAAATGGCAGGGCTGTCGCATTGTAGACGCCGCGTGCGATTGCGCGTGCGACCACGTTGGCGGCGACGGTTCCGAGCTCGGTGAGGCCGACCAGCGGCTCGATCGGCTTCTCGCCCGTTGCGGCGGCGAACAGCACGTCGCCATCGGTTGGGGCATGCACCGGATAAATCGCACGGGCGAACCCGGTATGCGCGATCATCGCAAGCCGCTTGGCCTGCGCCTTGGTCAGCGTGGCATCGGTGACGACGAGGCCGATCGTGGTGTTCTCACGCGCGCTCGCAGCGGGTCCGCCCTTGATGCGCATCGCCAGCATGTCCGGTGTGAACGCGGACGGCAGGCCGCGCCCGCCGAACTCGCCGTTCTCCTCGAACGGCGCAGCCCAGAACCAAGGTCCATCGCCAACGGTTGTGCTGCCGACCGCGTTGACGACCATGATCGCGGCAACCTTGATACCATTGGCCAGGACCGCGGAGGCCGATCCCAGTCCGCCCTTGAAGGTTGCGGTGGTGGCTCCAAGGCCGGCCCCGAGGCTGCCCAGTGCGAAATCGTCGCTGGCAGCCAACGCTGCGGCGTAGCCGAGATCGCGATAGGGCGCGAAGCGTCCCCAGCTCTTGTCGCCACCGTTGAGCAGGTCGAAAACGATCGCGCCGGGGACGATCGGAATCACCGCCTCGCGAATCCGCAAGCCGCGGCCTTGTTCGGCGAGCCAGGCCTGGATGCCGCCGCCGGCGTCGATTCCAAAGGCGGAGCCGCCGGACAGCGCAATCGCGTCAACGCGATCGACGGTGCTGGCGAGGTCGAGCAACGCGTCTTCGCGCGTGCCGGGTCCGCCGCCGCGAACATCGATGGCCGCAACCGCGGGGGCGTCGAAGATGATCGCGGTCGTGCCAGTGGCGATTTTCGCATCCTCGGCATGGCCGACGCGAACGCCGGCGATATCGGTGAGAAGGTTTTTCAAGGCGGCTCCGCAGGCTGAAAGGCGTTCGCTTCAGCGATATCGCAGGGATGCCGCAGGCTCAACCCGCGAGGGCGGTCCTCAGCATCTTGGCGAGCTCGGACTTGCGGTAGGGCTTCGCCAGCAGCAGCACGCCGGAATCGAGCCGCCCGTGATGGACGATGGCGTTCTCGGTGTAGCCCGAGGTGAACAGCGTCTTCAGGTCGGGGCGGCGGCGAGCCGCCTCGTCGGCGAGCTGGCGGCCGTTCATGTTGCCGGGCATGATCACGTCCGTGAACAGCAGGTCGATGCCCTTGTCGGCGTCGATGATGACGAGGGCCTCGGCCGCGTTGGCGGCTTCGAGGGCTGTATAGCCGAGGCTCTTGATCTGGGTCACGACATATTGGCGCACCAGCGCGTCGTCCTCGACGATCAGGATCTTTTCGTGGCCGCCGGTGACGGGCGCGTTCTGGAGCACCTCGAATTCGGTCTCCTGCACGCCGCTCGAGCGCGGCAGGTAGATCTTCACGCTCGTGCCGTGGCCTTCCTCGCTGTAGATCTTGATGTGTCCGCCGGACTGCTTGACGAAGCCGAACACCATGCTGAGCCCGAGGCCGGTACCCTTGCCGACTTCCTTGGTGGTGAAGAAGGGATCGAACACCCGGTCGATCAACTCCGGCGGGATTCCGGAGCCGGTGTCGCTGACGGCGATCATGACGTAATTGCCGGCCACCACGTCGGGATTCATGCTGGCATAACCGTCGTCGAGGAAGATGTTGCGCGTCTCCAGCACCAGCGTGCCGCCGTTGGGCATGGCATCGCGCGCGTTGAGCGCGAGATTGAGGATCGCGGTGGAAAGCTGGCCCGGGTCGATCAGTGCCGGCCATGCATCCTCGGTGAGCTGCGGCATGATGGTGATCTGCTCGCCGAGCGTGGGATGCAGGAGCTTTGCGGCCTCGAGCGTCAATGCGTTGACGTCGATTTCGCGTGGTTGGAGCGGCTGCTTGCGGGCGAAGGCGAGCAGATGTTTGGTCAGTTGCGCGCCACGTTCGGCGGCGTCATCGATCAGCTTGGTGATGGCGGCGAGCTCGGGACGGTCAGCGACCGCGTCCGCCAGAATTCCGATCGTGCCGGTGATGACGGTCAGCACATTGTTGAAGTCGTGCGCGACGCCGCCGGTCAATTGACCGATGGAATCCATCTTCTGGACGTGCCTGAACTGCGCCTCGGCGGCCTGCTTCTCGGTGAGATCGCGGCCGATGAAGAAATGGCGCTTGACCGGCTCGGACCAGGTGCCCATCCAGTTCAGCGTGACCTCGTGACCGTCGTAGTGGTAGTAGCGCGCCTCGAAGCTGCGCTTGACCGCGCCACGCCGCGCCGCGCGCATCTCGTCGCGCGTCTTCTGGAGGTCATCGGGATGAATGAACTCGGTGGCGCTGTGCCCGATCATGTCGTCCGGACTCAAGCCCAGAATGGTCTTCACGCTGGGGCTGACCTGGATGAAATTGCCAAAACCGTCGGTGACTAGGATCAGGTCCTGCGAAGTCTCGAAGATCCGCTGCCGCTCCTCGACCTCGCGGCGCAGTTTTTCTCGTGCCTGCTTCTCTTCCGTGATGTCGTGGGCGATCTTGGAAGCGCCGATGATCTGTCCGGTGGCTGATTTGAGCGGAGAAACATTGAGAACGACGTCGAGCGGCCGGCCGTCCTTTCGGATCCGGACCGTTTCATGCTGGGCGATCGTTTCATTGCCGCCGACCCTGTTCAGGATACCCCTGACCTCGGCCTTGCGGTCCTCCGGCACGATGATGTCGATCGGTTGGCCGATGGCCTCCGCGGCGGCATAGCCGAACAGATGTTCGGCGGCCTTGTTCCAGCCGGTGATGACACCGTCGAGGGTCTTCGTAATGATGGCATCATTGGCGGATTCGACGACGGCCCCGTACAGCGCAAGGCGCTTGCCATAGTAGTCGCGATCCAGTGCTGACTGTTGGCGCAACCTGCCGACGAGCCCCAGCGTGTGCGCCTGGAGGCGGACATTTTCGATCAAAAGCACTGCGAGCACGAAGGTCGCCGCGCAGAGGCCGTAGACGCGGCCAGCGTAGAAGCCGAGATCGAAGCGCGCGACGTTGACGATCGCCGACAGCGCGATGTCGAACAGCCACGCGCACATCACCACCATGAGCCAGATGTCGATGACCGAATGCGGACGGCGGAACCACAGCGAGACCAGCGCGGCAAAGCTCAAGGACCAGACAAAGGCCACCACGCCGATCATGATCTGCGTGTAACGGCCGTCGCGCAGCAGGACGGGAAGCAGGTCGTGCTGGGCAGTGACGATCCAGGTCAAGACGATCATGACCGCGGCGACGCCGACCACGCTGGCGTAGATCGCCTTGCTTGCCGAGCCCGCGATCCGGGCACCGCCGTCGGCCTCCTTCAGCCAGGCGTAGCCCAGCACGCAGAGCGGAAAGCCGCCGTGCCAGATCATGTAAAGCCAGACCGTGGTCTGCTGGTTGGCCCCCAGCAGCCCGGTCGGCGAAAAAAGTCCGGGGAAGGTGAGGGCGTGGACCACGGCCGCGGCAGCGGTGAACAGATAGCCCGTCGCGAGCACGAGCAGCGCGCGGGTCCTGAGCACCGCAAACTGCGACAACAGCAGGACCGCGGTGACGATGTCCGCGACGACGAGCGCGGATTGATAGCTCGCGACAAAGGCTGGCACCGGGAGCAGCGGGATACCTGCGAAGGGCACGGCCACTGCGAACAGAATCGACGAGACGCCCACGATCGCCAATGCTGCGGTGCGGTCTTTCGGGGTAGCCGGCAGCGTCGAAAGGAATGTGTTCCGATCGGTCGTCGCGGACACGTGCAGCTCTCGCAGATCGGTCTTGAGCATCTTCGCCAATCTCATTTGGCCTAATCAATTTTGGCCCATGGTAGCGGGTTCTGGGCACGCATCATGACAAAACCCACCGCGACTCAACCGAAGGTTACAGTTTACTTAATTTTGTGGGGAACGCGCACCGGGGATCGGGTAAGATGCGCTTTACTGGACGGTGCCATAATGCTCTCCCGCTGCTACGGGTTCCAGGTTTGAATCAGGCATTTTGATTTCACGATCCGGGAGTTGTTCCCTATGCCCCGTATTCTCATCATCGACGACCAGAAGGACGTCCGTGCGATGGTCGCGATCGTGCTGCGCGTCAACCGTTACGACGTCGTTGAGGCCGATAGCGGCGCAGCCGGGGTGAAAGCCTTTACCGAGGCCTGCTTCGACGCGGCAATCGTGGACATTTTCCTTGGCGATACCAGCGGCGTCGAGGTCATCACGACGCTGCGCGAGCTTGCACCGAGCCTCCCGGTCGTTGCCGTGTCGGGGATGACGGCGCTGGACTTCATGGAACAATCGCCCCACCTCGCCAACGTGGTCTGCCTGCAAAAGCCGTTTCGGCCGAACGATCTTCTTCAAGCACTAAGGAACGCCCAAGCCGCAGCGGACGGCGCGCTGCCTGCAGCCGTCTGACCCTGACGCAGGAAGAAACGCCCCGGGGCAAGCCGGGGCGCGATGATGATTGGAGGAGGCCTTCAGGCCCCGGCAACCGTGCTTAGGTGCCGTTGCCGCTGATCGCGGCGTAGCCGCCCTTGGCGTCCCATTTGTAGACGACGTAGTCGAGCTGCTTGATGTCGCCCTTGGCGTCATACTCGATCGGCCCGATCACGGTGTCCCACTTGCCGGCCTTGATGGCCGCCATGACCTTCTTGGCATCGGTGGTGCCGGCCTTCTTGGCCGCCTGCGACCAGACCTGCATCGCCGCATAGGTGTAGAGCGTGTAGCCCTCGGGGTCGATGTTCTTGGCCTTGAAGGCCTCGACGATCTTCTTCGCGGTCGGCTTGTTGCGCGGATCGGGGCCGAAGGTGAACAGCGTGCCTTCGCCGGCCGGGCCGGTGATGGAGGCATATTCCTTGTCGGCGAGCGCGTCGCCGGCCATCAGCACGGTCTTGAGGCCCTGGTCGCGCATCTGGCGCAGGATCAGGCCGCTCTCCTGATGGTAGCCCCCGACATAGACGAGATCGATGTTGTCGCGCTTCAGCCGCGAGACGATCGCGTTGAAGTCCTTGTCGCCCTTGTTGTAGGACTCGTACATCTTCTCGGTGACGCCGGCCTTGTTGAGCGCCTTCTTGGTCTCGTCCGCAAGACCCTTGCCGTAGGTGGTCTTGTCGTTGAGGATGGCGATGTTCTTGCCCTTGTAGTTCTTGGCGATGTACTGGGCGGCGACCAGGCCCTGCTGGTCGTCACGGCCGCAGACGCGCGCCACGTTCCACAGTCCGCTATCGGTGAACTTCGGATTGGTGGAGGCGGGAGTAATCTGGAGCACGTTGCCGTCGGCATAGGCTTCCGAAGCCGGGATCGACGACGACGAGCAATAATGCCCGGCCACGAAGGGAATCTTCGCGCCGGCGATCTTCTCGGCGATCGAGCGCGCCTGCTTCGGATCGCAAGCGTCGTCCTCGACGGACAGCGCGAGCTTCTTGCCGTTGAGGCCGCCGGCGGCGTTGATGTCGGCTACGGCCATCTCGGCGCCGTTCTTCATCTGGCGGCCGAAAGCGGACTCGCCGCCGGTCATCGGACCAGCGACTGCGACGGTGACATCCTGCGCGAATGCCGCGCTCGACAGCGCGATCGACGCGCCGAATGCCAGACCGATGAGTTTCAGTGATTTCATGAGATACCTCGAGGGTGGTCGCCTGTGGGAGTTACCGGGCATGCCCGGTTCAAACCGGCGCCATTCTTGAATGAATTCGAGGAGAAGTCACCGGCAAAATACGGGCATTGGCAGAGATATCTCGCCACATTCGGCAGCACGGGTTCGCCTTGGGCGGCCTCAACCGTGCCGGCCGCCTTCCAGGTAGGCGGCGCGAATCTCGGGGCGCTGCAACAACTCGGTGCCGGTCCCGGCCAGCGTGATCAGGCCATTGACCATGACATAGCCGCGATGGGCGAGCTTGAGCGCGTGGTTGGCGTTCTGCTCGACGATCAGCACGGTCAGGCCGTCCTGCCGGTTCAGGGTGCGGATCGCATCGAAAATCTGGCGCGCGATCAGCGGCGCCAGACCGAGCGAGGGCTCGTCGAGCAGGAGCAGGCGAGGACGGCTCATCAAGGCGCGGCCGATGGCCAGCATCTGCTGCTCGCCGCCGGACAGGGTTCCGCCACGCTGCGCGTAGCGTTCCTTCAGCCGCGGAAACAGCGTGAACACGCGTTGTAGCGTCGCCTCGCGTTCGGCGTCAGTGCATTCGGTGGCGTCCGCCCCCATCTGGAGGTTTTCCGCCACGCTCATGCGCGGGAAGATGCGGCGGCCTTCCGGCGATTGCGCGATGCGCAAATGCGCGATCTCGTGGGTGGGCACTTCGGTGATGTCGCGGCCTTCGTACAGGATCTGGCCGGCGCGGGCGCGCGGCTTGCCGAAGATCGTCATCATCAGCGTCGACTTGCCGGCACCGTTGGCGCCGATCAGCGCCACGATCTCGCCGGCATTGATCGCGAGGTCGACGCCCTTCAGCGCCTCGATCTTGCCGTAGGCGGCGCGAAGGCCGCGGATCGCGAGCAAGGCAGTGGGCGACGTCACGACCCGCCCTCCATCACGGCCGCCGCCTCTTCCTCATCGGTGCCGAGATAGGCGGCGATCACCTTTGGGTCGTCGCGAACCTCGCGCGGGGAGCCTTCAGAGATCTTCACACCGTGGTCCATCACAACGATGTGGTCGGAGATCTCCATCACCACAGACATGTCGTGCTCGATCAGCAGGATCGAGGTGCCGAGCTCGTTGCGGATCGACAGCAGCAGCTCGCTCAGGGCGGCACTCTCGCGCGCATTGAGGCCGGCGGCGGGTTCGTCCAGGCACAGGAGCGCGGGCTCGGTGCACATCGCACGTGCGATCTCGAGCCGTCGCTGGTCGCCATAGGCAAAATTACCGGCGGCATCGTCGGCGCGATCGAGCAAATTGACCCGCTTGAGCCAATCGGTGGCGAGATCGATCGCGCGCTTCTCGGCGTCGCGGTAGACAGGCGCGCCAATGAGCCCGAGCAAGGTGAAGCCGGAGGCGCGCATCAGCGCGTTGTGCTGCGCCACCATCAGGTTTTCCAGCGCGGTCATGCCGGGAAACAGACGGATGTTCTGGAAGGTGCGGGCGACCTTGGCCTGCTTGGCGATGCGGAAATCGTTCAGCCGCTCCAGTGCGATCACCTTGCCGTCGTCATGGCTGAGGCGGATGGCGCCGCCGCTCGGCTTGTAGAACCCGGTGATGCAGTTGAACACCGTCGTCTTACCGGCGCCGTTGGGTCCGATCAGCGCGGTGATCTTGTTCCGCTCGGCAGCAAACGACAGGTCCTGCACCGCGACGATGCCGCCGAAGCGCATGGTGAGCCGGTCGACCTCGAGAATCTGGTCGCGGCTCATCCGTGTCCCTCCTTGACGAGGTCGGATGAGATCGCGTGGGCCTTGGTCAGATACACGGTCGGCGCGCGATGGCCGATCAGGCCGCGCGGCCGCCAGATCATGATCAGCACCATGGCCATGCCGAACACCAGCATGCGATAGCTCTCAAGGCTGCGGAACAGCTCGAAACCGCCGATCATGGCGAGCGCGGAGAGCGCAACCCCAAGCTGCGAGCCCATGCCGCCGAGCACGACGATGGCGAGCACCAGCGCCGATTCCTGGAAGGTGAAGGATTCCGGGCTGATGAAGCCCTGGCGGGTCGCGAAGAACGCGCCGGCAAAGCCGCCGAACATCGCACCGGTCGCGAATGCCGTGAGCTTGGTCGTCGTGGTGTTGATGCCGAGCGCGCGGCAGGCGACTTCATCCTCGCGCAAGGCTTCCCAGGCGCGGCCGATCGGCAGCCGGCGCAGCCGGATCGTCACCCAGTTGGTGAGCAGCGCGAGCGCCAGGATGAGGTAGAACAGGAAGACGATGCGGTGGGTCGGCGAATATTCGATGCCGAGCCTGGCGGCGAGCCCGTTGTCGCTGTTGTCGAGCGGGATGCCGAAGAAGGAGGGGCGGGGAATGCTGGAGACGCCGTTGGGGCCGCCGGTCAGATCCTGCCAATTGATGATGACGAGGCGGATGATCTCGCCGAAGGCGAGCGTCACGATGGCGAGGTAGTCGCCGCGCAGGCGCAGCACGGGAAAGCCGAGCAGCACGCCCCAGAATGCGGCGAGGACGCCCGCTAGCGGCAGGCAGATCCAGAATGACCAGCCGAAATTGGTCGCAAGCAGCGCGTAGGAATAGGCGCCGACCGCATAGAAGGCGACGTAGCCGAGATCGAGCAGGCCGGCGAGGCCAACCACGACGTTCAATCCCCAGCCCAGCATGACATAGGTGAGCACGAGGATTGCGAGGTCGAGGATGTAGCGCTGGTCATAGAAGATCACGGGCACCAGCAGCGTGAAGATCAGGAGCGCCGGTGCGAGATAGCGCCCGAGGAACGACATTCCGCTCTGCACCGCTGGCGGCACCAGCTTCTCGGCGCCGGTCGGACCGATCCATTGCTTGAGCAACTCGAGCACGATCGAGCCGCCGAATACCGCGGCAACGAGGGAGGCGACCTCGCCGAAGCGCGTCCAATAGGTGAGCTGGCCGTCGGAACCGGCTTCGGTGCGGACGCCGACCATCAGCGAGAACAGCACCAGCGCGATCAGTGCGTTGACGCAGGCGGTCTTCAGGAGAGCGGGGATGCCCGATGCAGCTTTGGCCGTATTGCTCGAGGGAGTTTTCACGCGCGCGACCGTCAGACTTTTTCGACTTCGGGGCGGCCGAGCAGGCCGGTCGGCATGAAGATCAGCACGACGATCAGGATCGAGAACGCGGCGACGTCCTTGTACTCGACCGAGAAATAGGCCGACCAGAACGTCTCGATCAGCCCGATCGCGAGCCCCCCCAGCATGGCGCCGGGCAGCGAGCCGATGCCGCCGAGCACGGCCGCCGTGAACGCCTTGATGCCGGCGACGAAGCCCATGAAGAAATCGACCAGGCCGTAATAGAGCAGGTACATCAGGCCGGCCACCGCGGCGAGCCCAGCGCCGATCACGAAGGTCATGGAGATGGTGCGATCGACGTTGACGCCGAGCAGCGCCGCCATGGTCTGGTCCTGCTCGCAGGCGCGCATGTCGCGCCCGAGCCGGGTGCGCGACACCAGCCAGGTGAAGATCGCCAGCAGCACGATGGTGGTGATGACCACCACGATCTGGATGTTGGAGAGCTGGATGACGAAGCCATCGGCGCTCTCGTGCAGCGTATATCCGCCGGTGATCACGGGCGGCACTGGCTTCACCCGTGCGCCTTGCGCCACCTGCGAATAGTTGGTCAGCACGAACGACATGCCGATCGCCGACAGCATCGGAGCCAGGCGGAAGGAGTGGCGCAGCGGACGGTAGGCGATGCGTTCGATGGTCCAGCCATACAGGGCGGTGACCGCCATCGAGACCAGGATCACGATCAAAAGGATCACCGGGACCGCAGTCAGGCCGGTCGAGACCAGGAGAAGGAAGGTGATCAGCGCGATGAAGCCGCCGATCATGAAGACATCGCCATGGGCGAAGTTGATCATGCCGACGATGCCGTAGACCATCGTGTAGCCGATCGCGATCAGCCCGTAGATAGAGCCGAGCACGAGGCCGTTGATGAGCTGCTGGGCGAAATAATCCATAGGCTGCCGTACCCAAATCTGACGCGGCTCAAAGGGAGCTCTTCGAGAGAGAGTGCTGGTTTCTTCTCGGGCCCCGGCAGCCCTTAAGCATTCTCGTTTTGTAACAGGAGGGAACTGGCGGCTGCAACCGGCCCTGCCTCCGTATCAAGGCTTTTACAGAGATCATTTGGGCGCTCCGGTTCCCGCAATGGGCGGAACCGGCGCCGCCGGCGCCCAATTGGATGCCTGTCGGGAGGCAGTTAAGGTAAACAAAGGGTTTAAATTGCCGCCACAGTCTGATGCGAGTTAGCTCCCGGCAATGCCTTCCATCGAAGGCGCGGGGCCAAACGAAGCGGAAAGCGGCATGTTCGGAAACTGGCGGATCGGTTCGGTCAACGGCGCACTTCTGGCGGCCTATTTCATCCCGGCCTGGACCCTCGTTGCCTTCAACATCATGGTGGCGCCGGTGCACGGCCTCTATGAGCGGCCGAGCGTCGCAGTGGCGCTTTTCCTCAGCGACCATCTCCAGATGGCGGGGATGGACACGGTGCGCGCCGCCTGGCTGTTGGCACTGGGGCGATTGACGGTGGTGGCGTTCTTTGCGATCTACCTTGCGCTGCTCTGCATTCCCCGCGTCCGCAAGAACGCCGGCAGCGACGAAGCGCTCGGCATTGCGCTTGCGATCGGCAGCCTGATCTCGTTTGCGAGCATGATCATGGCTTCGAAGGTCGGCGAGATGGCCGCACTGCGGCTGCACGCCACCGAGCTGCTGCTCCTGCTCGGTGCCGCCATCGTGGTGGTGATCGAACGGCCCGAGGCGGCGCCCAAGATCGTTCAGAAGACCGTCGAGGTCACTCCGCCGCTAGGACTTGAGCAGGCCGAGTTCCTGCACAATCGCTGAGGCTTCCTTGACGGCGTGGTTCGCCGCCGGCACGCCGCAATAGATCGCCTGCTGCAGCAGGATTTCCTTGATGTCTTCGGGCGTGAAGCCACCCTCGGCGAGGGCCGCGCGCACATGCAGGCGGAATTCGTCCCATTGGCCAAGCGCAACCATGGTGCCGATCACCAGCACCCGCCGCGTGCGCTCGTCGAAATGCGGCCGCGTCCAGATCTCGCCCCAGGCGTAGCGCGTGATCATGTCCTGGAAATCGGTGTTGAATGCATTGCGACCCGCAATCGACTTGTCAACCCAGGCATTGCCCAGCACTTTTCGGCGCACGTTCATGCCGGCATCGCGGCGTTTCTGATCGTCCATTCTCTATCCTCCTCTCCGTCATTGCGAGCGTAGCGAAGCAATCCAGAGTGTGGCCGCGGAGGGATTCTGGATTGCTTCGCTGCGCTCGCAATGACGGCGCTATGAAATCAGCGTTGCGTCAAGAAGCCCACCACCGCGTCAGTGAACGCGTGCGGCTGCTCGACATTGGAAATATGGGCGGCGTCGATGATGGTCATGCTCGCGCCGGGAATGCTTGAGCGGATCAATTCACCCGCCGAAATCGGCGTCGCCATGTCGTGGCGGCCGGCGATCACCAGCGTCGGGCTCTTGATCTTCGGCAGCAACGCGCGCTGGTCGAGCGTCGACAGCGCCTCGCAGCAGGCGAGATAGCCTTCGACCGGCGAGGCCAGCAGCATCGCCTTCATCCTGGCGGCGATGTCGGGCGCGCGCTCGCGGAAATCCTGGGTGAGCCAGCCGGCAATAACGGCGTCGGCGACGGCGGCGATGCCGCCCCTCTTCACGGCGTCGATGCGCTCGAGCCATTTGGTCGGCTCGGCATAGTAGCAGGAGGTGTTGGCGAGGATGAGCTTGCCGAAGCGCTCCGGCGCGTTCGCGCCGAGCCATTGCCCGACCATGCCGCCCATCGACAGGCCGCACCAGTGCACTTTCTCGATATTGAGGTCGTCGAGGATCGCGAGCACGTCGCGGCCGAAGCGCTCCATCGTATAGGGGCCGGGCGGAACGTTGGACTTGCCGTGGCCGCGGCGGTCGTAGCGGATGACGCGGAATATCTGCGTCAGCGCCTTCATCTGCGGCTCCCACATCTGCAGCGTGCAGCCGAGCGAGTTCGACAGCATCAGCGTCGGCCCGCCGTCGCGGCCCTCGACGGAGACGTTGATCAGGCAACCGTCGGCATCGATCATGGGCATGCTGGCGTCTCCGTTTTATGTCCGCTCAAGGCTGCTCTATTCGCGTTCGAGGCTGTCGAGCAGGCGGTCGATCAGGGCTTGGGAAGCGCCTTGATAGGCCATCGGCTCGAACAACGCCGCAATTTTTTCCGACGAAAGATGCGCAGTGACCTGCGAATCGGCTGCGAGCACCTCGCGCAGATGCTTCTTCTCTGCGACCGCGCGCTTGCTCGCGGCCTCGATCAGATGATGCGCATCGCTCTTGCCGATCTTGTCGGCCAGCGCAAAGGTGACCGCTTCCGCCATGATCAGCCCGTGCGTCGCATCGAGATTGCTGCGCATGCGCGCGGCATCGACATCGAGACCCTCGGCGATGTCGACGATGGCTGCAAGCGCGCCGGAGGTGACCAGCATCAATTGCGGCAGCGTCGGCCATTCCGCGTGCCAGGGACCGGCGCTGCGCTCATGGTCTTGCACCTGCGCAGCGAATATCGTCGCGGCGAGCTGCGGCGCCATGGTTGCGCAGCCGAGCGCGCTTGCTGCGGCCACCGGGTTGCGCTTGTGCGGCATGGTCGAGGAGCCGCCGCGGCCTTCGCCAGCAGGCTCGAACGCCTCGGCAACGTCGGTCTGCATCAGCAGCGAGACGTCGCGCGCGATCTTGCCGCAGCTGCCGGCGAGAATCGCAAAGCTCGACGCGGCTTCCGCGATGCGGTCGCGATGGGTGTGCCAGGGCGCTTCGGGCAGCGGCAGGTTCAGCTCCCGCGCCAGCCGTTCGGAGACCACGAGTCCCTTGTCGCCGAGTGCTGCAAGCGTGCCGGCCGCGCCCCCGAATTGCAGTGCGAGGCCCTCGCGGGAGAGCCGCCTGAGGCGGCAGCGGGCGCGGGCGAGGCTTGCGGCGTATTCGGCGGCCTTCAGGCCGAACGGCATCGGCAGCGCGTGCTGGAGCCAGGTCCGCGCCACCATCGCCGTGTTGCGATGATTGCGCGCCAGTGCGGCAAAGCCCTTGATGGCGCGGCTGAGATCGGCGTCCAACGCATCGATGCCGGCGCGAAGCATGAGCATGGTCGCGGTGTCGATGACGTCCTGGCTGGTCGCGCCCCAATGCACGTAGCGGGCGGCCTCTGCGTCGGCCCTGCCGACATTGGCGGTCAGCGCCTTGACCAGGGGGATCGCGAGATTGCCGGATCGCGTCGCGGCCTCGGCCAGCGCAGCCATGTCAAAGGTATCGGCCTTGCACGCGGCTTCGATCGGGCCCACCGCCGACGCGGGAATCACATCGGTGGCCGCCTCGGCTCGGGCCAGGGCTGCCTCGAAATCGAGCATGTTCTGGAGGGTCGACCGGTCGTCGCAGACCGCGCGCATGGCCACGCTCGACAGCATCGGCGCGAGCAGGGGGGAGAGGGATGTGCTCATATTGTGCGGGACCTAACCACCATGGCCCGCCTGTGCCAATCCCAAACCGGCGGCGCAAGCTTTTTGCAGTTGCGAATATGCAATGCACGTGACCGAGGGCCACCCTTTCTTTTGCCGCCTCCCTGCGGTACTTGAGCAGCCCTATAGTTGCGCGATCCAAGTTCGGTATCCCGGGAGGCACCCAATGGCCATGACGATGAACGGCGAAGTCCAGCTTGCGGCGCCGCGCGAGGCCGTGTGGGCCAAGCTCAACGATGCCGAGGTGCTGAAGGCCTGCATCCCCGGCTGCGAGGAGCTGGAGAAGACCGAGGATGGCGGCTTTCGTGCGACGGCGAAAATGAAGGTCGGTCCGGTGTCGGCGCGCTTCAAGGGCAAGGTCACGCTGTCGGATCTCGACCCGCCGAACGGCTACAAGATCTCCGGCGAAGGCGAGGGCGGGGTGGCCGGCTTCGCCAAGGGTGGCGCCGTGGTCAAGCTTGCGGAGAAGGACGGCGGCACGCTTTTGTCCTACGAGGTCGAGGCACAGATCGGCGGCAAGTTGGCGCAGCTCGGCCAGCGCCTGATCAACGGCGCCGCCAAGAAACTGGCCGACGAATTTTTCGCGAACTTCGCCAAGGCGGTACAGGGCTGAACGCTATCGCCTTTCGGCATGGCGCCTTGCATTCCCGGTGATGTTGCCCCGGGGCATAATGGCCCATATGATGGGTTGGAATAATTATAAGAACCGCTTCGACGGGACCCGTCGGGGCGCTGATAGAGAGTGCTTATGGCAAAAATCTCCCTCATCGTGAACGGCAATCCTGTCACGGCCAATGTCGATCCCCGCACCCTGCTGGTGCAGTTCCTGCGCGAGAATCTGCGGCTCACCGGCACCCATGTCGGCTGCGACACCTCGCAATGCGGCGCCTGCGTCGTGCATCTGGACGGCAAGGCCGTGAAGTCCTGCACCACGCTCGCCGTCATGGCCGATGGCCACGAGGTCAAGACGATCGAGGGGTTGGCCGCCGACGGCGCGCCGCTGCATCCGATGCAGGAGGCCTTCCGCGAACACCATGGCCTGCAGTGCGGCTTCTGCACGCCCGGCATGATCATGACCGCGATCGACATCGTCCATCGCAAGGGCAACGAGCTCGACGACCACACCATTCGCGAGGAGCTGGAAGGCAATCTCTGCCGCTGCACCGGCTACCAGAACATCGTCACCTCGATCTCCGCCGGCGCCAAGGCGATGGCGAAATCCGATCTCGCGTAAACCTCGCGCGCACTCTGCGATCAGGACATTCAGATGTACGACTTCAAATACCATCGCCCCGGGACCGTTCGGCAGGCCGCCAACATCCTGGTGAAGAACGAAGACGCCAAGGTGATCGCCGGCGGCCACACGCTGATTCCCGTCATGAAGCAGCGCCTCGCCAGCCCGCCGCATCTGGTCGACCTCTCCCATATCGATGGGCTCAACACGATCGAGATGAAGGGCCGCGCGCTCGTGATCGGTGCCACCGCCAGGCATGCCGAGGTCGCAAGCTCGGCCATCGTCGGCGAGGCGATCCCGGCGCTCGCGAACCTTGCCAGCCAGATCGGCGATCCCGCCGTGCGCCACAAGGGCACGATCGGCGGCTCACTCGCCAACAACGATCCGACCGCGGACTATCCGGCTGCGGTGCTCGCGCTCGGCGCCACCATCGTCACCAACAAGCGCCGCCTCAAGGCGGAAGAGTTTTTCCAGGGCCTGTTCACGACGGCGCTCGAAGCCGACGAGATCATCACCAAGGTGATGTTCCCGCTGCCGAAGAAGGCGGCCTATATCAAATTCCGCAACCAGGCCTCACGTTACGCGCTGGTCGGCGTGTTCGTGGCGCGGCGTCCCTCCGACGTGCGGGTCGCGGTCACCGGCGCCGGCTCCGAAGGCGTGTTCCGTGTCACCGCGTTCGAGGAAGCCCTGAAGAAGCGCTTCGCCGCGAAAGCGCTCGACGGCATCGAGGTGCCGGCGGACGGCCTCAACAGCGACATCCATGGCAGCGCCGAATACCGCGCGCACCTCATCGGCGTGCTGACGCGGCGTGCCCTCGACGCCGCCAACGCCAAGGAGTGAGTGATCCTCACGCCTCGGCCCAAACTTGTCCCCGGTGAGGGCGTAGCGAGACTGGCTTTTTCATGACCTCAGCGGCCAATACGTCCGGTGCCAACACTTCAGTTGTATTGCCGGCATCGGTCGATTCGATGCTCGAACTCCTGACGTCGCGCGGCTATCTCGCCGAGCGATCGCTGGCCACGGTGACCTATCTGTCGCTGCGCATGGGCCGGCCGCTGTTTCTGGAAGGCGAGGCCGGCGTCGGCAAGACCGAGATCGCAAAAGTGCTGTCGGCTGCCCTGGGGCGGAAGCTGATCCGCCTGCAGTGTTACGAAGGCCTCGACGTCTCCTCGGCGGTCTACGAGTGGAATAGCGCCGCGCAGATGATCGCGATCCGGATGGCGGAAGCCGCCGGCGACACCGATCGCGATCAATTGTCGTCCGACATCTTCGCCGATCGCTACATGATCAAGCGACCGCTGCTCCAGGCGCTGGAGCCCGACGTCGCCGGGCCGCCGGTGCTGCTGATCGACGAGCTCGACCGCGCCGACGAGGCGTTCGAGGCCTATCTGCTCGAAATCCTCAGCGACTTCCAGGTGACGATCCCCGAATTCGGCACCGTGAAGGCGCCGAGCCCGCCGATTGTCATCATCACCTCCAACCGCACCCGCGAGATCCACGACGCGCTGAAACGGCGTTGTCTCTACCACTGGGTCGACTATCCCGACGCCGACCGCGAGCTCGCGATCGTCAAGTCGCGCGTGCCTGGCATCTCCGCAAAATTGTCGCAGCAAGTCGTGCGTTTCGTTCAGGCGCTGCGCAATCAGGATTTCTACAAGTCGCCGGGCGTCGCCGAGACCATCGATTGGGCCACCGCGCTGTCTGAGCTCGACGCCCGCTCGCTGACCCCGCAAGTGGTCGGCGACACGCTGGGCGCGCTGCTCAAATACCAGGACGACATCACGCGGATGCAGGGCGACACCTTGCAGAAGGTACTGAAGGACGCGACGAGCGAGAATTGACGCGGGCGCGTCATAACTGAGCTCGTCATTCCGGGCCCGCGTAGCGCGAACCCGGAATCCATTGGTGCGCAGAGTGAGTAGATGAATGGATTCCGGGCTCGCGCCAAGAGGCGCGCCCCGGAATGACGGCTGAGAGTGATGAAGCATGGCCATCAACCACCTTGCGCCTGAGCAAACCGAGCAATTCGCCGATAACATCGTCGGCTTCGCCCGTGCGCTGCGTTCGACGGGCATGCCGGTCGGGCCGGGTGCGGTCATCGATGCCATGAGCGCGCTTGAGGTGATCGACATCGGCAAACGCGCCGACGTCTTCACCACCCTGGAGGCGATCTTCGTCAAGCGCCACGAGCATGCGCTGATCTTCAAGCAGGCCTTCAACCTGTTCTTCCGTGCATCGGAAGAGTGGAAGCACATGCTGGATTCGGTACCGTTGCCGGAGCAGGCCAAGAAGAAGCCGCAGGCCGGCTCCCGCCGCGTCCAGGAGGCGATGTCGCAGCCGCGCATGACGGAGACGCCGCAGCACCAGGAGCAGGATTTGCGCCTGTCGGTCTCCGACAAGGAAATCCTTCAGAAGAAGGATTTTGCGCAGATGAGCGCGGCCGAGATCACCGAAGCGCTTCGCGCCGTCGAGCGGATGCGATTGCCGCAGGCCGAGCTTCTGACGCGCCGGCACCGGCCCGATGCGCGCGGGCTTCGTCTCGATTTGCGCCGTACCTTACGCGCGTCCTTGCGCACCGGCGGCGACATCATCGACATCCATCGCCTCGGGCGGATCGAGAAACCGGCGCCGATCGTCGCGCTGCTCGACATCTCGGGTTCGATGAGCGAGTACACCCGCCTGTTCCTGCATTTCCTGCATGCCATAGGGGACGCGCGAAAACGTGTCTCGGTGTTCCTGTTCGGCACCCGCCTCACCAACGTGACCCGGGCGCTGCGCCAGCGCGATCCCGACGAGGCGCTGGCGAGCTGCTCGGCCTCGGTGGAGGACTGGGCCGGTGGCACGCGGATCTCGGCCTCCCTGCACAATTTCAACAAATTGTGGGCGCGGCGCGTGCTGAGCCAGGGCGCCATCGTGCTGCTGATCTCCGACGGGCTGGAGCGGGAAGCCGATTCCAAGCTCGCCTTCGAGATGGACCGGCTGCACCGTTCCTGCCGGCGGCTGATCTGGCTCAACCCGCTGCTGCGGTTTGGCGGCTTCGAGGCCAAGGCCCAGGGTATCAAAATGATGCTGCCGCACGTTGACGAATTCCGCCCCGTACATAATTTGAGCTCGATCCAGGAGCTGATCACCACGCTCTCCCGGCCGCTGCCGCCGCATCACCGCAGCTTGATCCGCTCCGCAGCCTGAGAGGTAGCCATGCTCGATCGCGACGAGGATATTCTGAAGGCGGCGGAGGACTGGCAGAAGGCCGGCCGGGGCGTCGCGCTCGCCACGGTGGTGGAGACCTGGGGCTCGGCACCGCGTCCGGCAGGCTCGAGCCTCGTCATCAACGACGAGGGCACGTTCCTGGGGTCCGTCTCCGGCGGTTGCGTCGAGGGCGCCGTGGTCACAGAGGCCATGGATGTGATCCAGAGCGGCAAGCCCAGGATGCTGGAGTTCGGCGTTGCCGACGAGACTGCCTGGAATGTCGGGCTGTCCTGCGGCGGCACCATCCGCGTCTTCGTCGAGAAAGTCGGCTAGCCGTGAAACTCGCAATCCTGCACGAACTCAATGCCGAGCGCGCCGCGCGCCGCCCGGTGATTCTGGTGACGGACACCGAGAGCGGCGAGCAACGCCTGGTGAAGGCCGAGAACTTCAGTAAGGATCCTTTGCGCGCCGAACTCGACAAGCAGCTGCGCATGGGCAAAAGCGCCAGTGTCGAGGCCGGCGGCAAGAAGCTGTTCCTCAACGTCCATGCGCCGACCGCCAAGCTTGTCATCGTCGGCGCTGTCCATATCAGTCAGGCGCTGGCGCCGCTGGCGCGCTCGCTCGGCTACGACGTTACCGTGGTCGATCCGCGCACGGCCTTTGCGAGCCCCGAGCGCTTCCCCGACATTCCACTGGTTGCGGAATGGCCCGACACGGCGCTGCCGCCACTCAACGTCGACGCCTACACCGCTTTCGTCGCGGTGACGCACGATCCCAAGATCGACGATCCCGCGCTGCTGCACGCCTTCGAGCGCAACTGCTTCTATATCGGCGCGCTCGGCTCGCGGAAGACGCACGCCAAGCGCGGCGACCGGCTGCGGGCGCTGGGCGCCAAGGAGGCTGATATCGCGCGCATCCACGCGCCGATCGGGCTTGCGATCGGTGCGGTCTCGCCGTCCGAGATCGCGGTGTCGATCATGGCCGAGATCACGGCGGTGCTTCGCCTGCCGCCCAAAGAAAAAGAAGAAGCCGCATGAAATTCGGCCCGGCCAGCCCCAGGGATGCGATCGGCGGGGTGACCGTCCACACCCTGCGTCAGGGACCGCTGGTGTTGAAAAAGGGCACGACGATCGGGCCCACCGAGGTCGAGGCGCTGGAGCGCGCCGGCATCAAGGACGTCGTGGTGGTGCGGATGGAGGCGGGCGATGTCTCCGAGGACATCGCTGCCGCCAGCATCGCGCTTGCCGTCGGCGGCGATGGCATTCACGTCGAGCGTGCCTTCACCGGTCGCGCCAATCTGTTCGCCGCGCGCCCGGGCGTGCTGGTGATCGATCGCGCCGCGGTGGACCGCATCAACAATATCGACGAGGCCATTACCTTTGCCACGCTCTCGGCCTTCAAGCCGGTGGTCGAGGGCGAGATGGTCGGCACCGTCAAGATCATCCCGTTCGGCGTCGAAGGAAACTTGCGTGATGCCGCGGTGAAGGCCGCGGGTCGCGACGTGCTGAAGATCGCGCCTTACGTCATCAAGCGCGTCGGCGTGGTCTCGACGCTGCTGCCCGGCCTGTCCTCCAAGGTGATCGACAAGACGTTGCGCGTCACGGCCGAGCGGCTGGCGCCAGCCGGCGCCGGCATCATCGCCGAGCGGCGGGTCGCCCATGAGGAGCAGGCGCTGTCGGCTGCGATCAAGGAATTGCTGGGACTTGGCGCCGAGCTCGTGATCGTGTTCGGGGCATCCGCGATCGCCGACCGCCGCGACGTGATCCCTGCGGCCGTGACCGGCATCGGCGGCGAGATCGAGCATTTCGGCATGCCGGTCGATCCCGGCAATCTGCTGCTGATTGCCCGGGCCGGCACCGTGCCTGTGCTGGGCGCGCCCGGCTGCGCGCGCTCGCCGGTCGAGAACGGGTTCGACTGGGTGCTGATGCGGCTGCTGGCCGGCATCAAGGTGACGCGGTCCGAGCTGATGGGCATGGGTGTCGGCGGCCTCCTGATGGAGATCGTCACGCGTCCGCAGCCGCGTGCAAAACCGGAGATCGAAGGCAACAACCAGGTCGCGGTCATCGTGCTCGCAGCAGGCCGCTCGACCCGGATGGGCGGACCGAACAAGCTTCTCGCCGAGCTCGATGGCAAGAAGCTGGTGAGGATTGCGACCGAGCAGGCGCTAGCCTCGAAAGCATCGGAGGTCATCGTCGTCACCGGCCATCAGACCGAGCTGATCGAGCAAGCCTTGCAAGGCCTGAAGGTGCGTTTCGTCAAAAATCCGGATTTTGCCGGCGGCATCGCAAGCTCGGTCAAGGCCGGTATCGCGGCCGTTCCAGAAGCTTGCGACGGCGCTGTGGTCTGCCTCGGCGACATGCCGCTGATCGACGCCGGTCTGATTGACCGTCTCATCGACGCGTTCGCACCGGACCGCGGCAATCTCATCGTCGTGCCCGTCAGCGAGGGCCGCCGCGGCAATCCCGTGCTGTGGTCGCGCCGATTCTTCACGGAGTTGATGACGCTCGACGGCGATGTCGGCGCGCGCCATCTGATCGCCAAGCACACCGAGGCGGTCGCCGAAGTGCCGGTCGAGGGCGAGAGCGCCTTCCTCGACATCGACACGCCGCAGGCGTTGGAAGCCGCACGGCGGGGCTGACGCTGCCGTAGAGAACGCAAAAGGCGCACAGCGCCGCTGTCCGCGGCTCGCCTACTTCTTGGTGTTCGACAGCTTCTCGACCCCGGCCTTCAGCTCGACACCGCTCTTGGTCAACAGGGTCTTGTCGCCGGTGTTGAACGTAAACGTGTCGGCGCCCGCGCTGATGCCGTTCCACGCGACGGCTTCTGCGAGGGACAGATACCACAATCCCTGGAATCCCGATGAATTGTTCAATTGTCCGGTCCACACGGTGGTCGATCCGCAGCCGAGGAAGTTCACCGAGAAGCTGATTGCGGTGCCGGTGTTGCCGTAGGCCAGCCAACCCGTCACGCCTTGCGGCTTGCCTTCGTCGCAGCTGTTCGCCGCGTTGTTGGTATAGGTCCCCGTGATGGCGCCTGTCGTCGTGTTGACGTTGGTGATGGCCAGGGTCGAGCCATACTGGTTGGTCCAGGTCCAGTTCACCGACTGCGCATATGCGGGCAAGGGTCCGACGAGACAGGCCGACGCGAGCATTCCGAACAGCATTGCATTGATGTGGCGCATGGTCGCTTCCTCCGGCTCTCTGCTTGGAGCTTCACGACCTTAAATAACGCGGTTGAAAAACACAACTAGAAAGTGTACGTTCATGTCGCCATTCCGGCGCGGCTTTTCAATCACGCGTTCACCAAGTGGAAACGACCGACGCTTAGAGTCGCCTTCACCTGCCTTGGGGGGAGGGGTTTTTCCATGGCTTCGAACGTCGTCGCGCGCCGTTGCGCGATGTTTTTCTTTGCGCTGTCCGTCTGCGTCGCGGGCGCTCGCCATATCACGGATGCGCACGCCGCCGGCGCATTTGCGGTCGGCAAGTGCGGCGCCTATGGCCAGGCCTTTGATTATGGAGCCGAGCACGAAGCGCGTGCGGCGGCGCAGAAGCAGTGCAAGGGCGATTGCACGACCGTGACCATGAAGCGCGCCTGCGCCGCGATGTCGGTCGATCTGTCCAATCCCTGCGGCGCCTATGGCTATGCCGTCAAGCCGAAGATCTCGGCCACGCTCAATGCCGCGACGCGCGAATGCTACAAATACGGCGGCAAGGAATGCGTGATCCGCGCCTGGGCCTGCGACGCAAAGGGTTGATTCCTGTTGCCGTCATTCCGATGTTGCGTAGCATCGAGTCCGGAATGACAGTTGGGGAATTCAATGCAATTCGACACTAAAATCGCCGTTGTGATCCGCTCTGATCTTCAGCCCTGGCAGAAGCTCAACGTTGCCTCGTTCCTGACCAGCGGCATCGCGGCTGCGTTTCCCGACTGCATCGGCGAGCCCTATGAGGATGCGTCAGGCACGAGATATCACGCGCTGATCGGTCAGCCGATCCTGATCTATGGCGCCGACGGTCCCGCGTTGACGCGCGCGCTCGATCGAGCACTGACGCGCAGCGTCAAGCCGGCGGTCTATACCGAGGACATGTTCAAGACCACGCATGATGCCGCCAATCGCGAAGCGGTGAGGGCGGTTGCGCGGCCCGATCTCAACCTCGTCGGTCTTGCCGTGCGCGCCGAGCGCAAGGTGATCGACAAGATCGTTGATGGGCTGAAGTTTCATAGTTGACGTGAACGCGCGCGGTCTTGCGCGCGCTTCCACTTGCGATGCCTTACCCCGGCGGCATGCCCGCGAACTTCGGCAGGTCCGGGTCGAGGCGATCCCAGGCATGTCCGCGCGCGGCGTAAGTCACCACTTGCGGCTTGTAGCGGGCGGGTTCGTCGAGGCTTGCGGCGCGGATGGTGAAGATGTCGGGCATGGCCGCGAACGTCAGGTAAATGGGCAAGCCGCACTGGGCGCAGAAACCGCGTGTTTTCACGTTGCCGCTGTCGCCGACCATGTCCCAGTGCTTCGCTTCGCCCGTCACGGTGACGCCGGCGCGCGCGAAGGTCATGTACGAGCCGTGGCCGCTGCCGCTTTCGCGCTGGCAGTCCCGGCACTGGCAGTGATTGCTGAACAGGGGCTCACTGGCGATCGAATAGCGGATCGCGCCGCAGGCGCAGCCGCCGGTAAAGGGCTTGGTCATGCGATAACTCCTTACTTGCCTTCGGCGCTGATCTCGTCGAGCTGGCGGACGACCTTCTTCCAGCCGCCGCTCATGCCCGTGTAGGCCGACTCGTTCCTGGGTATGACGAAGCCCGCATGAACCAGACGGATCCGCGTGCCGGCCTCGACCGGGGCGAGGGACCACGTCACGACAGTGTCGAGCGGCGCGCCGTAGCCGGTGTTGCGCTCATCGCCGCCCTTCCAGGCGTAGACGAGGCGCCGGTTCGGCATGACTTCAAGGACGCGACAATGGATGACGCCATCCCAGGCGCCACCCGGCGTGGTCTGGTAGGTGAAAGTGTTGCCTTCGACGGCCTCGAAACCGGTCGGCGGCATCAGCCAGCGCGCGATGAGCTGGGCGCTGGTCAGCGCCTTCCAGATCGTCTCCGGCGCGTGAGGGAGCACCTCGTCGAGGACGATGTCTTTTGTCTCGGCTTTCAATTCAACAGCACTCACGGATCGATCTCCTTCAAGAGGTCACGCAGGTTCTGGAAGCGCTCGCGCCAGAACACGCCGTAATGGTCCATCCAGGAGACCAACGGTTCGAGGCCTTGTGGCGCGGCACGGTAATAGACGTTGCGGCCCTCGGCACGCTCGGCGACGAGGCCGGCCTGCTTGAGGGACTTCAAGTGTTGCGAGATCGCGCCTTGCGTCACGCCGCTTCCGCGCGTGAGCTCGGCGACGCTGATCTCCTTGCTCTCGAAGACGCGCTCGAACACCGCACGCCGGGTCGGATCGGCAAGGGCGCGCATCACTGTGGTGACGGGATTTGGGGTGGCTTCGATCATGGGAATTAGATTAGTATTCACTGATGAATTAGTCAAGGCTAATTTATTGACCTAGGTGGGTCTGTAGTCCTGTCTTGACTATGACTGACCGGTCAGTCAAATCGTCAAAATGACCAGGAAGCCGACCAAACCCGCCGCTCCGTCCACAGATCGCGCCAACGCAAAGGCCTCTGCAAGCGCTGGCAACGACGCGGCGCCCACGCCGAGCCGCGCCATGCGCGCGGCGGAGCGGCGCGCGGCGATCGTGGATGCCGCGATGGAGGAATTCATCGCGCGCGGCTTTGCCGCCACGCGGCTCGACGACATCGCGAAGCGCGCGGGTGTCGCCAAGGGCACCATCTACCTGCACTTCAAGGACAAGGAATCGATGTTCGAGGAGCTGGTGCGGACCGTGATCGTGCCTGTTGTGACGCGGTTGACGGCATTGCCGCCGCCGGCGGGCTCGGTGCGTGATCTCGTCGAGACGTTTGCCAGCAACTTCCTCAAGGAGGTGATCGGCACCAGACGCGGTGATCTCGTGCGCCTGATCGTGGCCGAGGGACCGCGCTTTCCGTCCGTGGCCGATTTCTACTACCGCGAGGTCGTCTCGCGCGGGATGGCCGCCATGCGCGCCCTGATCGAGCTCGGCATTGCCCGCGGCGAGATCCGCCAGAAGAACCTGGCGCATTACCCGCAGATCCTGGTCGCACCCGCGATGATCGCGGTGATCTGGCAGAGCCTGTTTGCGCGGCACGCGCCGCTCGACGCGCAGGACATGCTGCGCGTTCATCTCGATTTGATCTTTGGCGAACGGAGGACGACATGAGGTCGTCACGAACCATCTCTCACCTCATCCTGAGGAGCGCGGAACGCGCGTCTCGAAGGATGCAGGCCCAGCTGTGGCTCCTCGCCCTTCGAGACGCCGCTTCGCGGCTCCTCAGGGTGAGGGTTCGACAGAATCACCTGCCGCGCCTCTGTGCGATCGCGGTTGTCGTCCTCGCGACCGGTCTTGCTGGCTGCAAGGAGAAGCGCGAGCCCGGCTTCCAGGGCTGGGTCGAGGCTGACATGATCTTCGTCAGCCCGGACGAGGCGGGCCGCGTGACCAAGCTGAACATCCGCGAGGGCGACGAGGTCAAGGTCGGCGATCACCTCTATTCCGTCGACGACGATCTCCAGCTTGCCGATCTCAACCAGAACAAGGCGACGCTTGCCAACGCGCAGCAGACCTATGACCGCGCGGCCTCGCTGAGCAAGACCGGCTCGGGCACGCAGGCCAATCTCGACTCGGCCGTCTCTGCCTTGCGCGTCGCCGAGGCGCGGGTGGCGACCTCGGAGACGCGGATGGCGCGGCGCAAGGGCTTTGCGCCCGTGGCCGGTACCATCCAGCAGATCTATTTTCGCGAGGGCGAGATGGTGGCAGCGCAGCGGCCGGTGCTCTCGATCATGCCGCCCGGCAACATGAAGCTGCGTTTCTTCGTGCCGGAGACCGAGCTGCCGAAGCTTGCGATCGGCGATACGGTGCGGATCGCGTGCGACAATTGCGCCGCCGATCTCACAGCAAAGATCTACTTCATCGCGACTTCGGCCGAATACACGCCGCCTGTCATTTACAGCCTCGAGGAGCGCAACAAGCTCGTTTATCTGATCCAGGCCCGGCCTTCGCGTCCCGACGCCTTGCGCGTCGGGCAGCCGATCGACGTCTTTCTCAATCCAAAAACTCCGGTGGCGGACCAGCGATGAGCGGCGGCAATGGCATCGCGATCGACGTCAAGGGCCTGACCAAGTCGTTCGGCGGCCGCGAGGTCGTGCACGATCTGTCGATGCAGGTGAAGCGCGGCTCGATCTACGGCTTCCTCGGGCCGAACGGCTCCGGCAAGACCACCACGATCCGCATCCTCTGCGGCCTGCTCACGCCGGACAGCGGCGAGGGCACCTGTCTCGGCTATGACATCCTGAAGGACGCGGAAAAGATCAAGCGCCAGGTCGGTTACATGACCCAGCGCTTCAGCCTGTATCAGGACCTCTCGGTGCGCGAGAATCTCGAATTCGTCGCGCGGCTCTATGGCCTTGCCGACGCGCGCGGCGCCGCGCGGGACATGATCAAGCGGCTCGGGCTCTCGGGGCGCGAGGAACAGCTCGCGGGCGAACTCTCCGGCGGCTGGAAGCAGCGGCTGGCGCTCGGGGCCTGCACATTGCCCAGTCCGAAACTGCTGCTGCTCGACGAGCCGACCGCCGGTGTCGATCCCAAAGCGCGGCGCGATTTCTGGAACGAGATTCATGCACTCGCGGCCGACGGTCTCACCGTGCTGGTCTCGACCCACTACATGGACGAGGCCGAGCGCTGTCACGAGATCGCTTATATCGCCTATGGCCATCTGCTCGTGCATGGCACCGTGGACGAGGTGATCGCGAAATCCGCGCTGACGACCTACACCGTGACGGGCGAGGACCTGAACGAGCTCACGGCTGCGCTCACCGGCAAGCCTGGGATCGACATGGTGGCGCCGTTCGGCACGTCGCTGCACGTGTCCGGCCGCGATGTCGCCGCGCTCGAGGCCAGCATCGCGCCGTGGCGCGAGAAAAGCGGGCTGCATTGGCACAAATCATCGCCTTCACTGGAAGACGTGTTCATCGAATTGATGGGCCGGTCCAAGGACAATTTCCAATGAGCGCCGTCGATCATCCCGACCCCCACCACGCGATCCGGGAGCGCTTCGGTTTCTGGAGGCGCTCCTATGCGATGCTGATCAAGGAGTTCATCCAGCTCAGGCGCGACCGGGTGTCGTTTGCGATGATCGTGATGCTGCCGGTGATGCAGCTGCTCTTGTTCGGCTATGCCATCAACACCACGCCGCACAATCTGCCGAGCGCGGTGCTGCTCCAGGAGGACTCTGATCTCGCCCGCTCGATCCTGAAGGCGCTGGAGAACACCGCCTATTTTCGTTTCATCTACGAAGTGCACGACGTCGACGATTTCGACAATCTCCTGAAATCCGGCAAGGTTCTGTTCGGCGTCGAGATCCCGCGCGGCTTCGAGCGGGCAGTGCGGCGCGGCGATAAGCCGGCGCTGCTGGTCGCGGCCGACGCCACCGATCCAGTGGCGGCGAGCGCGGCGATCGGCTCGCTCGGCATGGTCGTGCAGACCGCACTCAAGCACGATCTCTACATCGGAGATCCTCCGGAGATGCCGTTCGAGATCCGCGCGCATGCTCGCTACAACCCCGCCGCCGCGTCGAGCCTCAACATCGTGCCGGGCCTCGTCGGCACCATCCTCACCATGACCATGCTGATTTTCACCGCGCTCTCGGTCACGCGCGAGGTCGAGCGCGGCACGATGGAGAGCCTGCTGTCGATGCCGATCAGGCCGGTCGAGGTGATGTTCGGCAAGATCATCCCTTACGTGCTGGTCGGGTTCGTGCAGGCGTTCCTCATCATCGGCATCGGGGTCGGCCTGTTCGGCGTGCCGGTGCTCGGCAATCTGTTCCTGCTGGCGCTGCTCTCGACGCTGTTCATCACGACCAATTTGGCGATCGGGTATACGATCTCGACGCTGGTGCAGAACCAGCTCCAGGCGATGCAGATGTCGATGATGTTCTTCCTGCCGAGCATCTTGTTGTCCGGCTTCATGTTCCCGTTTGCCGGGATGCCGGCCTGGGCGCAATATGTCGGCGAGTGCCTGCCCTTGACGCATTATCTGCGCATCGTCCGCGCCATCATGCTGAAGGGCGCGAGCATGCAAAATTTGCGTTTCGACGCGTTGGCGCTGGCGGTCTTGATGCTGCTCGCCATGACCATCGCCGTGACGCGCTTCCGCCGCACGCTGGATTGAGGCAAGATGCCCCTGGAATCAAGGGGGCGGAATGGTCAGTTTTGCGAGCAGGAAGGCCCGGCAGCATGCCGTGATGTCCGAAGACTTCGAGCGCGAGCTGACGCGCGAAGTGCTGCGCACCGAGCTCGTGCGGGTGAGGGCGCTGATCACGACGGGCTGCGTCATCGTCGTGTTCCTCACCGCGATCTATCTCGTCGATTCCTCCGTGGTGCAGCGGGTCTGGCGGGGCACGGAGGGGCTTGCCGAGGTCTATGGTCTTCTGACCGGCTTCATCCTGTTTGAAGTCTGGGTCCACAGCCAGATCAGGCGAAACCTCAAGCTTGACCGCGATCTGCCGGTGATCCGGCGCTATATCGGGGCGCTGATCGAGACCTCGCTGCCAACCGTCATCCTGATCCTGCAGATCCGCAGCATGGGCGCGAGCCAAGCGCTCGGCTTCGTCGTGCCGCTGATCTATTTCATTTTCGTCATCCTCTCGACCCTGCGGCTCGACTTCTGGCTGTCCACCTTCACCGGCTTCGTCGCAGCGGGTGAATTGCTCACTGTGGCGCTGATCTTCGATCCCGCCAGCGGGAGCGGCGAGCCGCAGATCTACTTCCACGCGGTGCGAAGCACCATCATCCTGATCTGCGGCGTGCTTGCAGGCGCGGTCGGTGCGCAGCTCCGCCGCCAATTCGCCGCAAGCATTGCCGCAGCGACCGCGCGCGACCGGGTGACCAACCTGTTCGGCCAGCACGTTTCGCCGCAGGTGGTGGAGCGGCTGATGGCGGCAGGGACGAGCGCCGCCGGCGACCTCCGCCGCGTTGCCGTGATGTTCGTCGATTTTCGCGGCTTCACCGCGGGCGCGCAGTCGCGCACCCCGCAGGAGGTGGTCGACCGGCTCGACGGCGCCTTCGCCGTCCTGGTCGACATTCTCGACCGCGAGGGCGGCATCGTGAACAAGTTTCTGGGCGACGGCTTTCTCGCTCTGTTCGGCGCGCCGCTCGAGACCTCCGACGCCGCGCATCGCGCGGTCGCCGCCGGCCGCGAGATGCTGACCGCGATGGAGCGCATCAACGCGCAGACGAGCTGGCCACTCAGAATCGGCATCGGTATCCATTTCGGCGAGGTCGTCGCCGGCAATATCGGCTCGCCCCGGCGCAAGGAATACACCGTCATCGGCGACACCGTGAACTTCGCCTCCCGCCTCGAAGCGCTGAACAAGGAGTTCGGCTCGCAGCTCCTGATCTCCGCGGCCGTCCGCGAGGTGCTGGGCGAGGACGGCAGCGATGCCGTCGCGCTCGGTGAGGTCGAGGTGCGCGGCTATGAGCAGAAGGTGGCGGTGTTTCAATTGGGGTAAGGGCCGCCTCCTGCGTCTTCAAATGTGAGTCGCGCTTCGTTGAAGGCCCGTGATGAACTATCTCTGCTAGCTTTCGGGTCTTGCATTGTGGAAGCCGCTTCTCGGCTTCCAACACCTCACCGCGATTGCTCCGATTGCACCGAATTTTGGGGCATGACGCGCGATGCCGCCGGCTTGTAGACTGCTGGCGACGCGGCCGGTTGCGGCCGCGACTTGCATGAGGAAGTGAAGATGCAGCGCCGCTACATCACCGTCGACGTGTTCACCGACCGCGCCTTCGGCGGCAACCAGCTCTCCGTGGTGCTCGATGCCGGCGGGCTCTCCACGCAGCAGATGCAGGCGATCGCGACCGAGTTCAACTATTCGGAGACGACCTTCGTGCTGCCGCCGCGTGACAAGGCGAATGATGCCGAGGTGCGCATCTTCACGCCTGTTAGGGAGCTTCCTTTCGCTGGCCATCCCAATGTCGGCACCGCCTTCGTGCTGGCCTCGATCGCGAAGGAGCCGAAACCGCGTCTGCGGTTCGAAGAGAAGGCGGGGCTGGTGCCGGTCGATATTGTGCGAGAGCAGGGGCGGGTGATCAGCACCGAGCTCACCGCGCCGCAGCCTCTGACCCGCCTGTCGCAGTTGTCTGCCACTGATGCCGCGAGCTGCATCTCGCTCAGTGCCGACGACATCAAGGTCGACCGTCACGCTCCACAGGTCGTCAGCGTTGGAACGCCGTTTCTGGTGATTGAGGTGCACTCGCGCGATGCGCTCAAACGGGCGAGGTCCGACGCGGCGGCCTTCGGCAAGGTATTTCCGTACGACGGCGCGTTCGCGGCGTGGTTCTATACGCGCGATGTGCCCGCGGCGGAGGCGCCGTGCGAGCGGCAGGCGCGGATGTTCATGCGCGGCGCCAGCGGCCTCGCCGAAGACCCCGCCACCGGCAGCGCAACGGTCGCGGCCGCCGCGCTGTTCGCCGATCTCGATCCTATCCGCGAGGGCGAGTTGAAGCTCACGGTCGGTCAGGGTTTTGACATGGGCCGGCCCAGTATCCTTCAGACGCGCGTGCGCAAGCAGGACGGCAAGATCGTCTCGGCCCATGTCGGCGGGCAATGCGTGCAGATGATGGAAGGGACGTTTAAGCTGGCGGGAGAAGGGTAGCTCTCTATTCCCGGCTAGGACGGAGAGAGTCGTTCAGGCCTGCCGTCCCGCCAGATTCTTCACTGCCACCCCATCGCGCTCCTCGATGATCTCAGCGATCATCTGGCGGTGGCAGTGGGTGTGGTCGCGCTCGTAGCAAAGCAGACAGACAGGACCTGCTTTCTTCACCAGCGCTGAGAGCTCGTCCATCTGCTCCCGAGCCTCCGGCGTCTTCAGGTGCTTTGAGAAAACCTTCTCCAGCACATCGTATTGCCCGCTGCGGGCGGCGAGGCGGCCTTCCTTGGGCGTTCCGAGGGCTGCCAGATGGACATAGGCGATGCCGCGTTCGTCGAGCCCTGCGGCGAGCTGCTTCTTGGAAAAGCCGGGACGGCGGGATGACGTCACCGCGCGCACGTCGACGACGAGCTTGACGCCGGATTGCTCCAACTCGTCGAGCACTGCCTTGGGCGGCGTCTGCTCATAGCCGATGGTGAAGAGCTTTTTGGCCTTTGCCATGAGACACCTTTAGTGAAATACCTCAGCTCACCCGCGCGATCAGTTCCATGGCGCCGGCCGGCGCGCGCACCTTGCCCTCGTGAATGACATAGGCGAACACGTCGCGCGGCTCCTTCTTCGGCTTGGCCTTGTCGACCTTCGGCAGGTCGTCGGGTTCGCTTCCCTCGGCCCAGTCCTGAAAGCGCTTGGCCCAGGCATCGAGCTGCTTCGGCGGATAGCACGTCTTGATCTCGTCATTGCCCTTCTGCAGCCGGGCATAGACGAAATCGCCGGCGACGTCGGCGATCGCAGGATATTTGCCGTGCTCGGCGAACACGACGGGCGTCTCGAATTCGCGGATCAGCGCGACGAAGTCCGGCGTGCAGAAACTGTCGTGACGGACCTCGACGACATGGCGCAGCGCGCGTCCCTCGATCTTGCGCGGCAACAGCTCGAGGAACTTGCCGAAATCGGCGCCGTCGAATTTTTTGGTCGGCGCGAACTGCCACAGCACCGGCCCAAGATGATCGCCGAGTTCCAGCACGCCGGAATCATAGAAACGTTTGATCGAATCCCCAGCCTCGGCCAGCACGCGCCGGTTGGTGGCGAAGCGCGGCCCCTTCACCGAGAACACGAAACCATCAGGCACCTCGCTCGCCCATTTGCGAAAGCTCTCCGGTTTCTGCGAGCCGTAATAGGTGCCGTTGATCTCGATCGAGGTCAGCTTCGAGGCGGCGTAGGACAGCTCCTTGGCTTGCGTTAGCTTCTCCGGATAGAACACGCCGCGCCAGGGCTCGAAGGTCCAGCCGCCGATGCCGATGAAGATGTTGCCGGATTTTTTGGACGCGGTTTTTGCTTTGGCCACGGGAGGATCTCGGATGACGGGAGGAGGGCCTCCATCCTAATCAAACCAGTTGTGATTGGCCAGTTGCGACGTCCCGTCTAAGCTCGCGACAGGATCTGCGAAAAATGGAGAACAAGATGCGGATGCTGATGGTGGGAGCGGCGCTCGTCATGATGACATCTGCTGCCACGGTATCTTCAGTCATGGCCGATGATGACGATGCCAAGGGTGCGCAGAAGCTCGCCAAGCAGGGCCGCGACGATTATTGGCATTGCCTGGCGCGGGAATATTCGCGCGACGGCAATCAGGACCTGTCGGAACAGGATTTTGGCCGCTCCGTCGCCGGAGCCTGTCCGTCGGAGCGACAATACTACCGGGTGGCACTGCTCGATTATCTCACCACGCAATATCCCGATATTGATGCCGGCGCGCATCTCGCGACCGCGAACAGGGCGGTGGAGGCGGCGCAAAAGGACATCGTGACGGCCTTCGTCAAGCACAAGCCGCCGCAGAAATAGCCCATGGACCGGCCTCCGGCAGGCCCTTCCGGCAGCGCGCTCATCCATGGTATTACTGAGCGCATCTGGAACAGGGATGGGTTTCCATGTCGTCTGAGTCGGTGGGGGGCATTTTGGGCGCGATCGTCGCGGCGATCGTGCTTGCGGTGGCCGTCGTCTTCGGGCCGATCGGCCAATACGGCAAGCCGCCCAAACCTGCGAAGGCCGAGCCGGCCGGGGCTGCGGCGCCGGCGGCCCCTGCCGCGCCCGTGCCGCGAGGGCCGGTGATCAAGGAAGTCCCGAACCAATAAGGGCGTGAAAAGGCCGCTTTAGCCCCTTGTAAAGCGGTGTTGCCGTTCCCATTTAGTTTCTAACGGCGACGTTGAGCGAAAAACTCCGGCGCTGGAACGACCTTGGAATAGCACAGGCTGCGCCGGATGTACGCGCGGCCCGCCGTTCCGGGGTCGTTGGCATTTTTGGGCCCCTTTTGGGCCGCTCCCCAGAGAAATCCCGGCTTACGGGCGCAAGTTCTTGGCAGGACAAGTTCTTGGCAGCACAAGATCTTGGCAGCACAGGACGCGGCGGATATACGCTGCCGTCATGAATGAAGCGATCAGACCGGGCTCCGACACCCAACAGGCGGCTTCGCCGGCGCCGGAATTGTCGGTCGTCGTCCCGACCTTCAACGAACGCGACAATGTCACGGTGCTGTACCGACGGCTGGAGGCCGCGCTGGCCGGCATCGCCTGGGAAGTCGTGTTCGTCGACGACAATTCGCCTGATGGCACCTGGGACGTCGTGCGCGCGCTGGCCCAGCGCGACAGCCGCGTGCGCTGTGTCCGCCGCATCGGCCGCCGCGGCCTGTCGGGGGCCTGCATCGAGGGCATCCTGGCCTCCAGCGCGCCCTATGCGGCCGTGATCGACGCCGACCTCCAACACGACGAGACGCAACTGCCGAAGATGCTGTCGCTGCTCGCGAGCGGGCAGGCCGAACTCGTGGTCGGCAGCCGCTACATCGAGGGCTACAAGAGCGAAGGCTTCAACAAGCAGCGCGCCGGCGCCAGCGCGCTGGCAACGGAACTCGCCAGGAAAGCACTGCGGGTCGAAATCGCCGATCCCATGAGCGGCTTCTTCATGGTTCGCCGCGACCGCTTCGAGCAGCTGGCGCCGAAACTTTCCGTGCACGGCTTCAAGATCTTGCTCGACCTCGTCGCAAGCGCCAACGGCACCTTGCGCGCCATCGAAATCCCCTACACGTTCGGTGAGCGCCAGCACGGCGAAAGCAAGCTCGATTCCATGGTCGCGCTGGATTTTCTCGGCCTGGTGCTGGCGAAGTTCACCAATGATGCCGTCTCGCTGCGCTTCCTGCTGTTCGCGATGGTCGGCGGGATCGGCCTCGTGGTGCATCTTACCACTCTGTTCATATCGCTCGAGCTGTTCAAGGAGCCGTTCGCGGAAGCGCAGGCCTCCGGCGCCATCGTCGCGATGACCAGCAATTTCGTCCTCAACAACTTCCTCACCTATCGCGACCAGCGGCTGAAGGGCTTTGCGCTACTGCGCGGCCTGATCGCGTTCTACATCGTGTGCAGCGTCGGCCTGCTCGCCAATGTCGGCGTCGCCTTCTCGGTCTACGACCAGGAGCCGATCTGGTGGCTTGCGGGTGCGGCCGGGGCGCTGATGGGCGTGGTATGGAACTACGCGATGTCCGGACTGTTCGTCTGGCGCAAGAAATAGCTCACGATGGGCGGGGCTGACGCGCGGATCGTCCGCAATACGGTGCTGGTGATCTTTGCGCTGGTCGGCTTGCGGCTCGTCGCAGCCGCCTTCACGCCGATCACCTTCGACGAAGCCTATTACTGGATGTGGTCGCAGAACCTCGCCGGGGGATATTACGACCACCCGCCGATGGTTGCCTACGTCATCCGCGCCGGCACCCTGATCGCCGGCGACACCGAGCTCGGCGTCCGCCTGGTCTCGATCCTGCTCGCGCTGCCGATGAGCTACGCGATCTATCGCTCCGCCGTGATCCTGTTCGGCGGCGCGCGGGTGGCGGCGACCAGCGCCATCCTGCTCAACGTGACGCTGCTGGCCTCGGTCGGCACGCTGATCGTCACGCCCGATGCGCCGCTTCTGGTTGCCTCCAGCTTCGTGCTGTTCTTTCTCGCCAAGGTGCTGGAGAGCGGCCGCGGCGTCTGGTGGCTCGCGGTCGGCGCAGCCGTCGGCGCGGCGCTCCTGTCGAAATACACCGCGATGTTCTTTGGGCTGGCGATCCTGATCTGGATCGCGGCCGTGCCGAAACTGCGGCACTGGTTTCTCTCGCCGTGGCCGTATCTCGGCGGTTTCGTTGCGCTCGCGCTGTTCTCGCCGGTGATCCTTTGGAATGCCGATCATCAATGGGTCTCGTTCGCAAAGCAGCTCGGGCGCGCCAGGATCGAGGATTTTCGTCCGGTCTTCATTGCCGAGCTGATCCCGACCCAAATCGCGTTTGCAACGCCGCTGGTGTTCGTCCTCGGCGCGATGGGGCTGCACGCGCTGACCTGGCGTCGGGCCGGCGCGCTGGCCTCGCGCGTGCTGATCGAGACGATGTTCTGGACCATCGTCGCCTATTTCGTCTGGCATTCGCTGCATGCCCGCGTCGAGGCCAACTGGTTCGCGCCGGTCTACCCGCCTTTCGTCGTCGCGGCGGCGGCCGCCGCCAATCTCGTGCAGTGGAAGCCGCGCCAGCGCCGCCTGGTGGATTTCTGCCTGCGCTGGGCCGCACCCACCGGCATCGTGATGTTTGCCGCGCTGATCGTGCAGGCCAATACCGGCTGGCTGTCCGGCTATCGCCGCGATGCGACCGTGCGCAGCGTCGGCGTCGGCTGGCGCGAGCTCGCTGCCGAAATCGAAGCGGTGCGCGCCCGTAATGGTGCGACCTGCGTACTTGCCCCGGACTACGGCACGACAGGCTGGCTCGCCTTCTATCTGCCGCGCGGTAGCTGCGTGGCGCAGCAGAACCAGCGCATCCGCTGGGCCAACATGCCCGAGCCGAATCCAAAGCTGCTTGCGGGTAAGCTGATCTATGTCGACGAGCTGCGCTCTGACGGCCATCCCGCCGTCCACGATCTCTTTGCGAAGGTGACGCAGGTCGCGCAATTGCAGCGCAAGCGCGGCCCGCTGGTGATCGAGACTTACAGCATCGATCTGCTCGAAGCCGCCAAGGGCGACGTGCTGGACCGCTCGCCACCGCCGGAAGCGCGGTAGTTCTTCCTTGGGACGACGGCGAAGGTTCAGTTGATCATCTCGGCCTTGGTCGCGGCCTGGTTCGGCCTGTCCTGGTCGCGCCAGAACCAAACGGTCACGACGCCGGAGCGGCCGCGGACCTGCGTGAGCAGGGGGCCCGATAATACGCCGTCGGGAGCGCCCTGGAAGTCGGCCGCGTCCAGCAGCGTATCGCTGAGCGCGAGCCGCGCGCCGTTTTGGACGGCAACCTCCATCAACCGGCTCGCGACATTGACGGTGTCGCCCGTCGCCGTGATGTGCTGATGACTTTCGCCGAGGCGGGAGGCGACGATCGGGCCGAAATGCGCGCCGATCTTGAAGCCGAGCTGATCCCGCATCGCAGGCGGCAACAATGCGATCCAGCGTTCGACGCCACGGTGCAGGTCGATCGCGCATTTCAGCGCGCGTGCGGCGTCGTCGGGCATCGCGCCGGGCAGACCGAACAGGATCATGGCGCCGTCGCCGAGAAAGCCGCTGATCATGCCGCCGCAATCGACCGCGGTCTTCTCGATCAGCGCGTGAAACGCCTTCAGAATGTCCTGGAGTTCGCCCGGATCGATCCGCTCGCTCAGCGCCGTGAAGCCGGAGAGATCGATGAAGACCACGGCCGCGTCCTGCCGGACGGGCGTTGACAGGAAATTCGGATCGCGCGCCAGCCACTCCTGCACGGCCGGCGCCTGGAATTGCGCGAGCGACCGGCTCTTGGCCGCGAAATATTGCGTGCGGCGGCCTCCCGCCCACAATTGCACGCCGGCAAAGACCGCAACCGGCGGCACTGCTGCGGCGAGCGTGGTCGCTGCGTTCAGCCAGACGCCGTGCGTGAACGCGAACAGATTGAAGCCGGCCCAGGCGATCATCACCGCGCCCGCAGCGACGATGCCGAGTGTGCTGCGCCGCCAGGCGAGCAGGCCCACCAGCAGCATCGGCAACAGGATCGCGATGAGTGCGTCGGCGATGTGGACCTTGCGGTCGCGCACGATGCTGTCGCCGGCGACGAGATGGGTGATCGCGGTGGAGACCACTTCGACGCCGGGCATTAGAGAATCGAACGGTGTTGGGTAAAAATCACCGCCGCCGGCGACCGAGGCCCCGATCACGACGATCCGGTTCTCGATCGCCGCGCGATTTAACGTGCCGTCGAAGATGCTCTGTGCGCTGACGGTGCGGATGGTCCGGCGCGGGCCGTAATAGGTGATCGGTAGCGCGAAGTCGGTATCGGTGGGCACTGCGCGGTCGCCGAGCATCAGATGGTCCGGCGCGATCGTCAGCGACTTGTCGAGCGCGCGCGCCGCGACCCGCAACGGAAAGGACAGCTCGACCTTGTCGCTCGTCCGGAACAGCATCGGCACCGAGAGCGGCGAGCCAGACTGGCCGGTCGCAACGTTGACGACGCCGACCTCGGCATGATCGGCGAACGCCGGCAAGGGCAGCAGGAAGCGCTCGGCCTGCGGCAGGGCGGCGAGGGGGCCTTGGCCGCTGGTCTCCACGGTCTCGCTGGCGGACGGGAAGATCGCTGCGGCGGCAAGGACGATGGGACCCGTCGCCAGCGTATTTGCCAGCGTAGCGTCGCCGATCGCAGCGCTGCGGTCGACCAGCAGCAGGTCGATCGCGACGACCTTCGGCTTGAACTGCACGATGGTGTCGACGACGCGCGCGAGATCGGCCCGTGGCAGCGGATAGCTGCCGCCGCGCTTCACGACGGTGTCGTCGATGGCGACGATGGTGACGAGATCGGGCGGAACCCGCACGCCGCGGACCTGCGTCCGCCAATCCGTCAGCGTCGCCTCGAGGCGATCGAGAAAACGCAGATGACCGTTGGCGTGGCCGGCATAGATGCCCGCGCCCCAAAGCGCGGTGAGGACGAGTGCCACCAGGATCTGAATGCGTCGGCTACTCATGTGGTCGTGTTGCAATTTTCTCTATCGTCCAAATGCTGTTGGCCGAGCCCCGGTGACCCGAACTTATCGGCCTAGTCTATTGACCTAGTCTCGTCATCAACGCGTCGACGCGCGGCTGACCCCATGTCTTCACCATCAACGGGCCTGTCGCTTCCACATCGACGCCTTCGCCGCGGGCTAGTACCACGCCGCGCCCGCCGCTCCTGCGGCTCACGCCGACACGACCGTCAGCCACGAAGACGGAGGTCTTGGCCTCTGCGACATCGACCGCCCATTTCGTGCCGCGCACCGCGGCGATCGCCTGCGGCGTCAGCACCTTGAAGGGATTGCCGCCGGGCTTCTTGGGCACCTCGATCAGCAGCGCTTTGCTGCTCAACTCCACCGAGTCTATATGTCCGTCGCGGTTAGCGTCCTTAAGTTCAAATCTGGCGCCGTTTTCCGCAACGATGGTGATGCCGTTGTCGCAGCGCCAGGTCTGCGTGCCGGCAGCGGATGGCGATGCCGTGCAACCCGCATTGGCGGCAGGCTGTGCACTCGCAGACCCGATGATCTGAAACAACCACGCCAGAGCGAAAAACCCGGCGCGCGCGATCCCTCTCATGCCAGCCTCCGTTTGCGTGCTTGGCACAGTTCAAGGCGATATTGATACGGTACCGTATCACACGCAGAGGCTGCTGAAAAGTGCCGGTTGCCGTAGCTATTTTCTCGCTGCGGCCTTTTCCAGTGCAGTGCGATCAACTTTCGGTCAGGGCACCGGCTCGCGCCCGCGGTCTGTGATGTGGCTGCTGATAACCGCGCTGCGGCTGCGGACGAGAGGGGGCTGTGCGCACCAGCCTCGCGCAACGTTTCCCCGGTATCCTCCGGGTATTGAAGACCACGAAAACGACTTGGTTGGATGGCCTTACAGATGCGGCCGGAGACGGTCGCCGGCAACGCCAAATCCCGCCGAGAATCATAGTTAACAGACGCGCTTAAGTCCGTAATTCTGCGGGCTTTTTTCTCGAAATGGGACACCCGAACGGGTTGCCCCACATCCGCCCGAACTTAATCCGCATTTAACTAAAAGTGGCCTTAATGACGCTCCGACCCTCTGCGAGATGCTGTTCCCGGATCGTGACCAGCGGCGCTTCGAAGGGGGACTGAGTGACACCGTTCTGGACGCAAGGCGAATGAGTACGAGTATCGCTGCGCAAAGCATCGCGGCACGAAAGTCCAAAGGATTCTCGAGCACTTCTTATCGGAAGCCTTCCCGGAAAATGACCTCCCAAAACGTGCTTGGCGCCGCCGTGATCGGCTGCGTCGTGCTTGGCGCCGGCTGGACCATCTACAGCAACATCTTTGCCGCCAGCGTCTATCCGACCGTCGGCAGCAGCGGCTACGACGAGCCCGTGATCAAGCGGGCGCCCAGGGTCGCGTTGCGCGAGGCCGGTGAGGCCGTCAAGGAAGCCTTTGCGCTCTTGCCCGACCGCTTGCAGGTGGCAGCGCCGATCTCGCGCGAAATGTTCAACGATCGCTTTGCCGCGGCTGCGACCCAGGGCGTGACATCGAATGCGGCCAGCGCCGCACCCGCAACCAAGGTCGCCGAAGCCAAGGACGCGCCGAAGCCGAGCGTGATCGCGAGGGTCGCGGAAGTCCTGAAGCCAGGTCCCGCCAAGATCGCTGACGCTGCCAAGTCCAAGCGCGGCGCTGACGCGCCGGTGCAGCTTGCCTCGGCAGATCCGGCCGAGATCGTGCCGGCGCCTGAGGCGAAACCAAAATCGATTGCCGATCGCGCCAAGGCTGCGGTGATGTCGATCACCGGACCGCGTCAGTCGATGGTGGAAAAGCTCTGGGGCAAGCGCGAGCCGTCCGGTGGGCTGCTCGCCTATGCCTCGGCCGACGCCAGCGTAACCGCGTCCATCGCGCCGAGGGAGCAGAACCCCATGCTCGGCGGTTCGGCGCCCTATGAGCGCGACACCGCGGTCTACGACATCTCCGCCAAGGCGGTTTACTTGCCAGACGGCACCAAGCTCGAGGCGCATTCCGGCCTCGGCTCTAACCTCGACGACCCGCGCTCCTCGCGCGTCCGCATGCGCGGTGTGACGCCGCCGCACATCTACACGCTGAAGCCGCGCGAGGCGCTGTTTCACGGCGTGCCTGCGCTGCGCCTGACCCCGATTGGCGGTGAGAGCGCGATCTACGGCCGCGACGGCCTGCTCGCGCATACCTTCATGCTCGGGCCGAATGGCGATTCCAACGGCTGCGTGTCGTTCAAGGATTATTACGCGTTCCTCGACGCCTACCGCAACAAGGGCATCCGCAAGCTCGCGGTGCTGGCGCGGGTGGACTAGGCTTAGTCAATTCGAGATCACGCAAAAGGGCCGCTTGCAGCGGCCCTTTTCTGTTTCGCCTCGCGCGTGCGTTTCAGCCCGGCCAGCACTGCCCGCCGCCGTCGATCCGCAGCACCTGACCGGAAACGAAGGCGCCCATGGGCCCTGCGAAGAATTCGACAACACGCGCGACCTCGTCAACGGTTGCGATCCGGTCGAGCGTGCCGGTCTCGACCATTCTGTCGGGGTCGACTGCGCGCGTTCCGAGGAAGCGGCCGGTGCGGGTATCTCCGGGCGCGATGCAGTTGACGGCGATATCGTAGGGGCGGAGCTGGTCGGCCAGGCATCGCGTGTAGTGGGTCACGCCGGCCTTCGACACTGCATAGATCGAGCCCTGGGTACGTCCCTTGAAAGCGGCGACGGAGCCAAGCGTGACGATGCGGCCGCGTCGGCGCTCCATCATGCCGCGCGCGACCGCCTGGCATGTCAGGATGGTGGAGAGCAGATTGCGCTCCAGCACCGCGCGCACATCCGCCTCCTTGATGTTCACCGCATCGTTCGGATCGGGCTTGCCGCCGCCGGCCGCGATATCGCCGCCGGCATTGTGCACGAGAATGTCGATCGGGCCGAGTGCCGCTTCGGTCTCCGCGATGACGCGTGCGATGTCCTCGCCCTTGGTGAGATCGCCGAGCACGCGCTGGCTGCGAACGCCGAATTCGCGTCCGATCTCGGCGGCGACCGCGGTGAGGGTGGTGCCCTCGCCATATTCGGCCGGCCCGTTCTCACGCATGCCGTGGATGGCGACGTCAGCGCCGAGCGCGGCAAGCTTCTCCGCAAAAGCGCGGCCGAGCCCGCGTCCCGCGCCGGTCACCAACGCAACTTTGCCTGCCAGAATCTTGGTGGTGTCATGCGATGTCATGATCTTGTACCTGTTGTGAGTGTCAGTCTGCTGCGAGGTCGAGGCCGATCGCCAACGCCTGCACGAGGCACATCGGTGCGACAAGCGTACGCAGCGCGGGCTCAGGCATGTCTTGGATCTCGAACACGACGCTTGCGCCCTCGACGATCGGGCTCAAAAGGCTGTCGGTGATGGAGATCGTGGGCACGCCCCGCGCGACGAGTTCAGGAAACAGCCGCGCCGTATCCGGATAGTAATTCCGGAAGCTGATCGCGACCAGCGCGTCGTCTGATGTCGCCGCGTGCGACTGCTCGTGGATGCTGCCGCCAAGACCGTCGAGCAGGACGACGCGCCGTCCGAGCTTGCGCAGCACGTAGGCGAGGTGGATCGCAACCGGGAACGAGCCGCCGAGGCCGAGCAGATAGATGTCACGTGCCTTGGCAAGGATCGCGGTTGCGGCGTCGAGTTCGCGCGCATGGACGGATTGGCTGAGCGCGACCAGCGATGATTGCGCTTCGGACACGAAACGCGACAATACCGCGGCCGGCTGGCGGCCGAGCACTGACTTCTCCTGGCTCTTCATGCGGGCGAGGCGCGCCTTGTAGCTTGGCGCGACGCCGGCAACGAGGCGTGAGCGGAACACCTGCTGCATCTCGGTGAAGCCGCCGAACCCGAGCGCATGTGCGAAGCGAACGATCGCCGACGGCGGCACCCCTGAGCGCTGCGCCACCTCCGCCACGGTGCCGAGCGCGACATCGGTCGGGTGATCGAGCACGAACTCCGCGATCTGCTGCAGCCGACCGGACAGCGCCCGGTGCCGCTGCGCAATCGCGCCGCGCAGCTCGTCGTAACTCATGGCGCCAGCCGCCTTGTTCATCGAGTCGGATCTCCGGATCGCTCGCCTGTTTAACGGCATTTCATCGTTTGGATCAAATATTCTACTTTACATAATAGATGGAATGAATATTCTAATCTCACAAAAAAGCAAAAGACTTCGAAAACGGGAGGACACGATGAGAGGGCGTCAGATCTCACGACGAAGCGTTCTGAAGGGCAGCTTGATGGCGAGTGTCATCGGCGGCACCGGCAGCTTCTTTGGGCCGTGGCGGCAGAATCATGCCTGGGCGCAAGGTGCGAAACCGATCAAGCTTGGCCTGACCTGCGATGCCAGCGGTCAATACGGCAACAGCGGCCAGGATGATTTCCGCGGCATCAAGATGGCGATCGACGAGATCAACGCCAAAGGCGGCGTACTCGGGCGCCAAGTCACGTTCATCACCGCGGACACCGAGACGACACCAGCGACGGGCAGCCGCGTCGCCGAACGCTTCATCACTCGCGAGGACTGCACCATCCTGATCGGCGCGCTGCATTCGGGCGTCGCCAACGCCATCACGCAGGTCGCCAGCAAATACGGTGTGATCTACATGAACACCAATTCCTCGGCGCCGAGCGAAGCCGGGGAGAATTGCTCACGCGTGAAATTCGTCTGGGACGGCAACGGCACCAATTTTTCCAAGGCGTCGGTCAAGAACGCGGTGGACTCCATCGGCAAGAACTGGATGCTGCTGACCAACGACTATGTCTGGGGTCACACGACCTCCGCCGCGACCAGGACGCAGGTCGAGAGCGCCGGCGGCAAGATCCTCGACAATCTGTTGGTGCCGCAGAACACGCGCGACTTCACCGCCTATCTCCTGAAGATCCAGCAGGCCAAGCCCGATGTTGTGGCGACCGCGGTTGGCGGCGACGACATCAAGGCACTGCGCGAGCAGGTGGCGCAGCTCAAGCTCGACGGCAAGCCGGCCTGGATCAACAACCAGCAGGACTGGCCCGACGTGTGGGGCGCGCCCGACAGCCTGTTCGGCGTGTTCGGCACGACCTGGTATCACAAGCTGCCGCTGCCCGGTGTCGCCGAATTCGTCAAGAAGTGGCAGGTTGCCAACAAGGACGGCCCGATCCCGGTGCCAGGCAACGTCTCCTACAACGGCTACATGTCCACGCGCGAACTGCTCCGCGCGATCGAGCGGGCAGGGTCGACCAACAACGTCAAGATCATCAAGGAGCTTGAGAACCTGAAGGTCTCGGCGACCGACCGCATGCAGCATTTCGACGCCTACATGGATCCGATGACGCACCAGATGCAGCAGACGATCTACCTGGCGCGGCGCAACGCCAAGCCGGCCGACAATACCGATCTGTTCGAGATCATCAGCTGGACGGAGCCGAAATCCGCGGCTGACGATGCTGCACCTGGCAAGTGCAAGCTCACGCCCTATGAGCAGGTGCCGACCGTCGACTCCTAGAGACGGCGCGTCACGTCGCAGAACGAGCGGCGCGCGATTTCGTGCGCCGCGCACCGGGACCATCGACGTCCCGGGTGAGACATGCCAGTTGCGAGAGCCCAAAACCTTGTTCGACCTTCTTCCGCATCTCCTCAACGGCCTGACGCTCGGCCTGTTGTTCGCGCTGATCGCACTCGGCTTCATGCTCATCGTCGGGCTGATGGAGCAGATCAACCTCGCGCACGGCTCCCTGTTCGCGCTCGGGGCTTATGTTGCCATGCAGCTCACGGGGCCGCGCCCGCCATTGCCGATGGAACTTGCGAAAGCGTGGCTCGTCTTGCCGCTCGGCTGGCGCTATGCCGCCACGTTGATCATCGCGCCCGTGATCGTGAGTCTGGTCGGCATGCTGATCGAGCTCTGCATGCGGCGGACTTATGGCAAGGATCCGCTGTACGGGCTGCTCCTGACCTTCGGCGCCGCGATGGTGATCGAGGAGATGATCCGCCTGGTCTGGGGCACTCGCGACTACGTGCTGCAGGTGCCGTCCGCCATCAATGGCGGCTTCCTGTTCGGCGACCTGATCTGGTCGACTTATCGCTTCTATGCAGCAGGTATCGCCGCCGGGATCATCGGCCTGGTCTGGCTGTTGATCGAAAAGACCTCGTTCGGCGCGACGGTCAAGGCCGGCGCGCATGACAGCGAGATCGTGCGCGCCCTCGGCATCAACCTGTCACGATTGCGGCTGCTGGTGTTCGTGTTCGGCACGATGCTGGCCGCGATCGCGGGCATCATCGTCGCGCCGATCTGGGGCATTCGCCCGCATATGGGCGTCGATGCGGTCATTCCTGCGTTCCTGGTGATCGTGCTCGGGGGCGTCGGCAGCTTTTGGGGTGCGGTCGTGGCGGGTCTTTTGGTCGGACTGTGTGTCGGCCTCGCCGGTGCTTACGCGTCCGAATGGTCGCTGTTGTCGATGTACATCTTGCTCGTTGCCGTCGTGACGTTCCGCGCGCGCGGCTTGTGGGGCAAGAAGAGCGTGCTCGAGGCCTAAAGGGAATGATTGTGGAATCAAAATCTTCACCGGACGCCGCGCGCCTCGTGTCGCCGACGATGCTGGTGCTCTGGCTCGTGCTTGCAACGGTGCCGCTCTGGATCACGCGGATCGGGCTCTATCCTTATCTGGGGATCGAGATCCTGATCTGGTCGCTCTACGCGCTCGCGTTCAATTTGGTGCTGGGCACTGCCGGCCTTCCGTCGTTCGGTCATGGTGCCTATTTCGGCATCGGCGCCTACGCGTTCGGTCTCTGTCAGCTCGAAATCGTTGCAAATCTCTGGATATGTCTGCTTGCCGCAGCCGCGGTCGCGGGCCTTGCCGGCGTGCTGGTGGCGCTGTTCATTTCGCACAGGCGCGGCATCTATTATGCCTTCATGACGATTGCCTTCGGCCAGATCTTCTGGACACTGGCGATCAAATCGCACCGGATCACCGGCGGCGAAGACGGACTTCTCAAGATCAAACGGTTGCCCGCCGATTTCGGGCTGGTGTCTTTCGATCTCACCGACAATGTCGCGTTCTACTATTTCGTGCTCGCCGTCTTTGCGGTCGGCACCGCTGCATTGTGGCGGCTGGTGCACTCTCCCTATGGCCGCGTGGTCGCCGCGATCAGGCAGAGCGAAGTCCGTGCAAGCCATCTCGGCTATAATGTCTGGCTCTACAAGGTCGCCGTCTTTACGCTGTCGGCCGCCGTCTCGGGCTTTGCCGGCGGATTGTTCGCCATGGCGCAGCTCGCCGCATTCCCTGACGTCATGAGCCTGCATCAATCCGGCTACGTCGTGATGATGACGCTGGTCGGCGGTGGGCTTGTCAGCTTCTGGGGCCCGGTGATCGGCGTGTTTCTCTTCCTCACCGCCCGCGACGTGATCGGCGCGCTGACCAATGCCTGGATGCTCTATTTTGGTCTGCTTTTCATCGCCATCGTGCTGTTCCGCCCCGAAGGCATTGCCGGCGCGATCTCCGCTGCCGTGCAGCAGCACTCACTCGGCGCCTTACGGCAGCGCGGTACCTCGGCGATGCGGCTGCTGTTCGGGAGCGGGCGATGAACATGATTGAAGCCGCGGCCGTTCATGTCCGCTTCGGCGATCGCGTCGTGCTGGAGAGCGTCGATCTCGCGGTCGCGGAGGGCGAGTTTCACGGTGTGATGGGTCCGAACGGCGCCGGCAAGACCACATTCTTCAATGTCCTCACCGGCCGAGTGAAGCCGAACCGGGGCCGAGTCCTGCTCGGCGGCGAGGATGTCACGGGCCTCAGCCCGCACCGCATCGCCGCCAAGGGCATCGCCCGCTCGTTTCAGATCATGACGCTGTTCGACGAATTCTCGGCGCGTGACAACGTCATGATGGGATTGCCCGAGTTTCGCGCCCGTGGCCACGATATCGCGCGCGCAGCGGCGGGCGACAGCCGGTTTGCCGCGAAGTCTACCGAAGCGCTCGCGGCGGTCGGGCTTGCCGACAAGGGTGGTATCCGCGCCAAGGACCTGTCCTATGGCGACCGGCGCGCGCTGGAGATCGCGGTCGCCCTGGCGCAGGCGCCCCGCGTGCTGTGCCTGGACGAGCCGACCTCCGGTCTCGGCTCCGATGGGGTGCAACGGCTCGCAACCCTGATTGCTCGCCTGAAGGGGCGGCTGACCATCGTCGCCATCGAGCACGACATGGAGTTCCTGTTCTCGTTGGCTGACCGCATCTCGGTCATCCATTGGGGCCAGGTGGTGGCGCGCGGAACGCCACACGAACTGCAGCAGAACGAATGGGTGCGGCGCTCCAATCTCGGGAAGTTCGCATGATCCTCGAAGTGGATGCGGTCGATACCTTCTACGGCGAGACCCAGGCGCTGTTCGGCGCTTCGCTCGCCATCGAGCACGCCAAGGTGTTTGCGCTGCTCGGCCCCAACGGCGCCGGCAAGACGACCATGCTCCGCTCGATTCTCGGGCTGACGCGCCCACGCCGCGGCTCCGTTTGTTTCGACGGTCACGATGTCACGCACGATCCAACCCACGAGATTGCGCGCGCTGGGGTCGGCTGGGTGCCCGACGACCGCCGGCTGTGTCCGACATTGACGGTCGCGCGCAACCTGTCGATCGCGCAAAAGCGCACGCGCTTTCGCCACTGGAGCCTCAAGGAGGCCGCTGCGATCTTCTCGCCGCTCGAATATCTCATGGAGCGCGACTGCGAAAATCTGTCGGGTGGCGAAATGCAGATGGTGGCGATCGCCCGCGCGCTGGTCGGCTCGCCGGGACTGGTGCTGTTCGACGAGCCCAGCCAGGGACTGGCGCCGAAAATCGTCGGCGACGTGCTTGCGACGATCCTGCGCATGAAGGACGAGGGTATTGCCTCGCTGGTCGTGGAGCAGAACGCCGAGATCGCGCTGTCGGTCGCGGACCATGCCGCGGTGATCGATCGCGGCCGGATCGTCTGGACCGGAGAGGCCGCGGCCTTGCGGGATGATCGCGGGCTTCGTCAGCGCTTGTTGGGAGTACAATAAGTGGCCGCACCGCTGCTCGTTCTCGACGACGTTCGGAAGGTCTATACGCGGGGCCGCGTGATCCGCCGACCATCATTCACGCTGCAGGCAAACCTGTCGCTGGACGAACCTGACATCGTCGGTGTCGTCGGCCCGAATGGGGCTGGCAAGACGACTTTGTTCGAGATGATGACGGGCTCGAACGCACCGACCTCGGGGCGCGTGCTGGTCGCGGGCACCGACATTCATGGCGTCAAATATCGTGAGCGCGACCGGCTCGCGATTCACTATCACCAATCGTATCAGGTCAGGCGCTTTCGCAAGCGCATTCCGTCCGCCTTGCTGGAGCCGTCGCCGACCCGGACGCCGCTGGTGCACCTGTTCGACGAACCGCAGTTCAACCTGCAGGATGGTTATATCGGCTTCATGCTCGATTTCTTCCGCAAGCTGCGCGACGAGGGCCGGCTGGTCGTGCTCTGCATGCACCCGACGGCCGCCTGGCACCTCGACATCCTCGCCGAGATCGCCGGACGATTCCTGTTCGTGGCCGGCGGCGGCGTAACACCCATGGCGAATTTCGGCGCTCTCGTCGCAGATCCGCGCTGCCGCGCTTATCTCGGGCCGGAAATGACAAAGGCGGCGGACGCGATTTGTCACGGCGCCGTTCACAACTCGACCTAAAAGGAGAATCCGTTGGCCTATTCGAACACCCAGCTTTTCATTGGCGGCAAATGGCGACCGGCCCATTCGGGCAAGGTGATCGAGGTGCGCAATCCCGCGACCGAAGAGGTGATCGGCACCGTCGCCCATGCCGGACGGTCCGACCTCGACGAGGCGCTGGCCGCAGCCAGCGCCGGCTTCAAGATCTGGCGAAACATTGTCCCCTTCGAGCGTTGCCGCATCATGCGCAAGGCCGCCGCAATCATGCGCGAGCGCAATGACGAGATCGCGCCGCTGCTCACGATGGAGCAGGGCAAGACTCTCGGCGAGGCCAAAATGGAGGCGATGGCCGCCGCCGATGTGATCGAGTGGTTTGCGGAAGAAGCCAAGCGCGCCTATGGCCGGCTGATCCCCGCGCGGGGGCCGGGCATTTACCAGCTCGCGATCAAGGAGCCGGTCGGCCCGGTCGCGGCGTTCACGCCCTGGAATTTTCCGATCAATCAGGTCGTGCGCAAGCTCTCCGCCGCACTCGGCGCCGGCTGCTCGATCATCGTCAAGGCGCCGGAGGAGACGCCGGCCTCGCCCGCACAGCTGATCCGCGCGTTTGCGGACGCTGGCGTGCCCGATGGCGTCATCAACCTTGTGTACGGTATTCCCTCGGAGATCTCCGAATATCTCATTCCGCATCCGGTGATCCGCAAGATCTCGTTCACGGGCTCGACTCATGTCGGCAAGCAGCTCAATGCGCTCGCGGGCCTGCACATGAAGCGTGCCACCATGGAGCTCGGCGGCCATGCGCCGGCGATCGTTTTCAAGGACGCCGACGTCACATCGGCCGCAAAGATCCTGGCGGCAGCAAAATATCGCAATGCCGGGCAGGTGTGCATTTCGCCAACGCGGATGCTCGTGCAGGATGACGTGTTCCGTGAATTCGTCGACACATTTGTCGACAGCGCCAAGGCATTCAAAGTCGGCAACGGCCTTGATCCCGACTCCAAAATGGGTTCGCTCGCCAACCCCCGTCGCGTCACCGCCATTGAAGGCATGGTGCAGGATGCCGTCGGCAAAGGCGCAAAGCTCGAGACCGGCGGCAAACGCGTCGGCAACAAGGGTCATTTCTTCGAGCCGACCGTGGTCAGCGAAGTCCCGAAGGATGCGCGCGCCATGAACGAGGAGCCGTTCGGCCCGCTCGCGCTGATTTCCCGCTTCTCATCCTTCGACGAGGTGGTCGAGGAGGCGAACCGGCTGCCTTTTGGGCTGGCGTCCTACGCCTTCACCAGCTCGGCCAAGACGGCGGCCGCGATCGGTTCGGCGATCGAAGCCGGCATGATGTCGATCAACAGTTTTGGTCTCGCGCTGCCCGAAGTGCCGTTCGGCGGCATCAAGGATTCCGGCTACGGCTCGGAAGGCGGCACCGAGGCGATGGAGGGCTATTTCAACACCAAGTTCATCAGTCAGACTGGCGTGTGAACGCTGGACGATGCACGATCAGCGTTTGACGAAGACCAGACCGCAGGCGCGTGCCTCGTTGCGCTTGCCGGTGCCGCGGGTGCGATCGAACTGCGCATCGACCGTAAAGGCGTAGGGCGAGCCGGGCGCGAGGTTGTTGAGGGTATAGGTGCTCGCCCCTGTCGTGCCGCGCGCGCTCAAAGTCGTCTTGCCGTCCGCGGGGATCTGGCCATCGATCTCCAGGCGGTTGACGGCGCCCTGGCTCTGGGCGTCGGCATGAAAGACGCCGTTCGCAACCGTGGCAGACAGGGCCCGGGTGAAGCCCTGCGCCTTGCCGGTCGGCGGGCAGTTCAACGTCACGTCCCAATTGCCGTCGAAGTCCTTCGCGGTACGGGCGTTGCCGCTTGCCGGCGCGAGCGCCACCTTCTGCTTCAGGCCTTCAATTCGGGCCTTGGCAAGCGTGGCGAAGATGCAATTCGGGAATCTCGTGAGATGGTCCTCGTAGGCGCCAAGCGTGCCGATGCCGTCCGCGGCCTTCCAGTGCGCCTCTGCTGCCGCGCAAGGGTCAGCCCGGGGTGCGGCTTGCGGCGCCGCCGGCGCCACCGTGATCGACACCGGCCCGTTCAGATAGAACTTGCCGATGATCGATAGCGACAGCTCCGGGAGCTGGGTCTTGCCGCTGGAATCGTAGACGTCGCTGCTGATGTCGCGAAAGACCTCGCCGATCTCCTGGGGCTCCTCGATGTGCTTCAGGAACGCCGTCGTATAGGGGCTGTTGCGGCCGCCGCCGTCGGCCGCGGTCTGCCCGGACTGGGTTGAGAACGATACGATCGTGCCGCGTGGTGCTTCGACTTTCGACAAGCCCCGCCCGATCGAGGCAGCGCGCGTCATACCGGCGGAGCGTTTCAAGGTTTCGGCCAGCGGATTGTCGCGGCAGGAATCGAGGATGAGGATGCGCAGGTTCTTGGCCTGCTGCAGATCGTTCACGATATCGTCGACCCGCACGAAGCGCTTCAGGTCGGCTTCGTCGCTCAGCACGGCGTCGACAGGCATCAGATAGTTCACGCCGTTGTACTGCATCGCATGGCCGCTGTAGTAGAACATGGCGACGTCGGCTTTGCTCGCGGCGCGCGCGAAGCGGATGGTGAGGTCCTGCATGTCGGCCTGGCGCAGGTCGATGCCCTGGAGCACCTCGAAGCCGCTGCGCTTGAGCGAGGCGGCGACGTCTTCGGCATCGTGCGACGGATTGGGAAGCTTCGCCGTACTGGCATAGGCGCCATTGCCGATCACCAGCGCGACGCGGGTTTCTGCCGATGCAGGCGCAAGGAAAAGCCAGCAGGCCAGGAGGGCGAGACAGAATCTGGCGAGGCAAAATCTGGCGAGGCAAAATCTGGAAAGAGCACGCATGAATGCCTTCCAAGGAAATGTCGAAAAATATCCCTCCAGATTAGCGCATGCCGCGCCGACATCAATGCCCCGCCAGAGAAAACGCTTGGATTTCGCGGCCGTGACATCCTGTCACGCCGGGCTCGCCGCCATCGTCTTGCGCACCGCCATTTCGGTCGCAATCGCGTCCCGCACGGCGGGCCGCGCCTGCATGCGCGCGAGATAGGCCGACAAGGATGGCCATTGCGCGATGTCGATCCCTGCGGGACGAAGCAGCAGCAAAGCCCAGGTGAGGTGGGCATCCGCGACTGTAAAACTGTTGCCGACGAGGAATTCGCGGTCCGCCAGATGCGCGGCAGGCATCGACAATGTCTGCGCGATCCTTGCACGCGGCTTGGCGAGCGAGGCGTCGTCCTTGTACCAGAAGGTTGGAAACAGGAACGCCTTGTGGATCTCGGCCCCGATGAAGCTCAGCCATTCCTGGAGACGGTAGCGGTCGGGATCTCCGAACGCGGGTGCAAGGCCTGTCTCGGGCTTCAAATCGGCGATGTATTGCAGCACCGCCGCGCTTTCGGTCAGCCGTTCGCCATTCTCCAGCACCAGGACCGGCACCGCGCCCTTCGGCGAAACGCCGAAGAAATCGCCGCCGTCGTCCACGACCTGCTTGGTCTGGAGATGGACCGGATGATAGCGGGCCTCGAGGCCCGCTTCCATCAGCGCGATGCGGCTCGCAAGCGAGCAGGCCATCGGGGAGAAATAGAGTTGCAGCATCGCCCACGCTCCCTCAGGTCAGCGCCTTGGTTTGCGCGATGATCGCAAACCGATCCGACAATTCGGCCAGGGCGACCTCGTGGATGGTCCTTGCGGAGAGCGCTCCGCCGCGGCCGTCGGGAAGATCGCGTGTTGCACAGGCATCGGCTGCGATCGTCGTGCGCAGGCCGAGGTCGAGCGCGGCGCGGGCGGTCGAACTGATGCACATATGGGTCATGAAACCGGCCAGCACGATGTTCGTGCGTCCGGTTGCGGCCAGCCGGACCTGCAGGTCGGTGCCGGCAAAAGCGTTCGGCAGCGCCTTTTCGATCACGGCTTCGCTGGCGAGCGGCGCCAGGTGCCTGACGATCGCACCGCGCGCGGCCTCGCGGTCGAACAGGCTGCCGGCACGTCCCTTGTGCGCGACATGGAAGATCGCAGCGCCGCTCGCCCTCGCGCGGGCGAGCAGGCGCGCGGCGGCGGCGATCGCGCGCTCCGCATCCGGCAAGGCGAGCGGGCCGGCGCAATATTCGTTCTGGATGTCGATCAGCACGAGGCAGGAATCGGCGAGCCTGGGCGGATTGAGATCTGCGCCGGACAATTCTAGGAGGGTTTTAGGGGCGGTCATGCGGGTCGGGCCTTCCTGGGGAATATCGGATGGCGCGACAGTAGCGCGGCGGCAGCCTGCCAATGTGCAGGACTATTGCAGCATATGGCTGCAAATTTGCAGGAGCCGGTGGCACCTGCTAGGCTCATCGCATGAACTGGGACGATCTGCGCATCATCGCCGCGGTCAGGGACGAGGGCACCTATGCCGGCGCCAGCGCGCGGCTGCGCATCGACGAGACCACGGTCGGCCGCAGGCTTGCACGCATCCAGCGCGATCTCGGCGTGCCGCTGTTCGATGCGGTGGACGGCCAGCGCCGGCCGACGCGCCATTGCGAGGCGGTGCTGGCGCATGTCGAGGCGATGGCCGCTCATGCCGCCGAGATCGGTCGCGTCGGCGAGAGTCTGGCGGGCCCGGTGGGACGCCTGCGTATCGCCTCCACCAACACGGTCGCCGAGGAGGTTCTGTCGCCGCGCGCGAGCGACTTCCTGCACGCCAATCCCGGCCTGACGCTGCAATTCCTCACCTCGAGCGAGAACGTCAAGTTCTCGCGCTGGGAAGCCGATCTCGCGATCCGTCTGCGTAAACCCGACAAGGGTGACTTCACGATCTCCAGGCTCGGTGACGTCAAGCTCTATTATTTCGAGCCTGTTACGACCGAGGGCGAGCCGGTGCTGTGCGCCTATCCGGACGAACTCGGTGCCATTCCCGAGATGCAATTCCTGCGTATGAAGCAAGCCCACGCGCGCTGCGTCACCGACAACGTTCGCGTCATCCGTAACCTGATCCGCGCGCATCAGGCCGCGGGCGTGTTGCCGGAGCACGTCTGCGCCGATTTGCTCGGCGATCGCCGCCTGCGCGCCACACTGCTGCCCGGGCGCCGCGACGTCTGGCTGCTGGTGCAGAACCATCTCAAGCGCGATCCGGCGACGCGGCTCACCATCGAGTGGATCCGCCGCTGCTTCAGCGATCTCGCGCGCGGCTGATTGCGGCGTGAACGCGATCCGTGCGCGGCGCGACCAAGTTATGGGATTGCGTGCGCGCGAAGGTTGCGTAATCTCGTGACGACCACGGGCTTGATCAGGGCAGCGCATGACCACTCTTCAGGAAACCATCCACCCGCAGGCCAAAGTGCGGGAATGGAAGGCGATCGTCATCCTGATCCTCCTGATTCCGGTGCTGTGGTCGCCGCCGTTCCTGTTTCGCATCTTCCTGTTCCAGCCGTTCAACATCCCATCCGGCTCGATGACGCCGACGCTGGTCGTCGGCGATTACGTCTTTGCCGCAAAATATGCCTATGGCTACGGCCGCTATTCGTTTCCCTTCGCGCCGTTGTGGATCTCCGGGCGTGTCCGGGCCGCCGAGCCCGAGCATGGCGACGTCGTCGTATTCCGGACGCCAAAGGACACCTCGGTCGACTATGTCAAGCGCGTGGTCGGGCTGCCCGCTGATCGCATCCAGATGCGGCAGGGGCAACTCATCCTCAACGACCGCCCGGTGACGCGCGTCGCCCTGAAGGCGGTGGTTGCCGGCTCCACCTGCGGCGTGGACGATGGTGCGAAGGCCAAACGCTGGCGCGAGACGCTGCCGAACGGCGCGTCCTACGTCACGCAAGACTGCGTCGACAACGGCTACTACGACAACACCGACGTCTACACCGTGCCGCCCGGCCATTTCTTCGTGCTCGGTGATAACAGAGACAACTCGAGCGACAGCCGCGTGATGTCGTCGATCGGATTCGTGCCGATGGACAATCTGGTCGGCAAGGTGACGCGGATATTCTGGTCGCTCGACCAACAGGGCGAGCCGCACATGGAGCGGCTGGGAAAGGTGTGGTGAGGCCCACCGTCATTCCGGGGGCAGTGCGCGGCGCCTGCATGAACTAGCGATCCCCCAAAAACAAAAACCCCGGCATCGCTGCCGGGGTTTCGCATTTTGTCGTTTGCCGGAATGGCTGGATCAGAAATCCATGCCGCCCATGCCGCCGCCCGGGGGCATCGCGGGACCGGCGCCGCCCTTCTTGGGCAGCTCGGCGACCATGGCTTCCGTGGTGATCAAGAGAGCCGCAACCGAGGCTGCGTTCTGGATCGCGGTACGGACCACCTTGGTCGGGTCGATGATGCCCTTCTTGACGAGATCGACATATTCGCCGGTCTGGGAGTCGAAGCCGTAGGCGTACGACTTGTTCTCGAGGACCTTGCCGACGATCACGGAGCCGTCTTCACCGGCGTTGATCGCGATCTGGCGAGCGGGCGCGGAGAGCGCCTTGCGCACGATCTCGACGCCGGTCTTCTGGTCGTCGTTCTTGGTGCGCAGGCCCTTGAGCTGCTCGGAGGCACGGAGCAGGGCGACGCCGCCGCCCGGGACGATGCCTTCTTCAACAGCCGCGCGGGTCGCATGCATCGCGTCATCAACGCGATCCTTGCGCTCCTTCACCTCGACCTCGGTCGCGCCGCCAACGCGGATCACCGCGACGCCGCCTGCGAGCTTGGCCAGACGCTCCTGGAGCTTCTCACGGTCGTAGTCCGAGGTGGTTTCCTCGATCTGCGCCTTGATCTGGGCCACGCGCGCTTCGATGTCGGCCTTCTTGCCGGCGCCGTTGACGATCGTGGTGTTCTCCTTGTCGATCATCACCTTCTTGGCGCGACCGAGCATGTTGAGCGTCACGTTCTCGAGCTTGATGCCGAGATCTTCCGAGATCGCCTGGCCGCCGGTCAGGATCGCGATGTCCTGCAGCATGGCCTTGCGGCGATCGCCGAAGCCCGGAGCCTTGACGGCCGCGACCTTCAGGCCGCCACGCAGACGGTTCACGACCAGGGTCGCAAGCGCTTCGCCTTCGACGTCCTCGGCGACGATGACCAGCGGCTTGCCAGTCTGCACCACGGCCTCGAGCAGCGGCAGCAGCTCGTTCAGCGAGGAGAGCTTCTTCTCGTTGATGAGGATGTAGGCGTCGTCCATCTCAACGCGCATCTTGTCGGCGTTGGTGACGAAGTAGGGCGAGATGTAGCCGCGGTCGAACTGCATGCCCTCGACGACGTCGAGCTCGGTCTCGAGCGACTTGGCTTCCTCGACGGTGATGACACCCTCGTTGCCGACCTTCTTCATGGCGTCGGCGAGGAACTTGCCGATCTCCGCGTCACCGTTGGCCGAGATGGTGCCGACCTGGGCGATCTCGTCGTTCGAGGTGACCTTCTTGGAGTTCTTGACGAGGTCCGCAACGACGGCTTCGACCGCGAGGTCGATACCGCGCTTGAGGTCCATCGGGTTCATGCCGGCGGCAACCGACTTGGCGCCTTCGCGCACGATCGCCTGGGCCAGCACGGTGGCGGTGGTGGTGCCGTCGCCGGCCGCGTCAGCGGACTTCGAAGCGACTTCGCGCACCATCTGCGCGCCCATGTTCTCGAACTTGTCCTCGAGCTCGATCTCCTTGGCGACGGTGACGCCGTCCTTGGTGATGCGGGGAGCGCCGAACGACTTGTCGAGCACGACGTTGCGGCCCTTCGGACCGAGCGTGACCTTCACCGCGTTGGCGAGAATGTCGACGCCGCGAAGCATCTTGTCGCGCGCATCGACCGAGAATTTAACTTCTTTTGCTGCCATCTGGATTTTTTCCTTAGGTGTTTAGCTGGATAAGAGAGGGGCTCTTAGGCCGCCTTCTTCTTGGAAGCGGGGACGTCGAGGACGCCCATGATGTCGCTTTCCTTCATGATCAGCAGATCGACGTTGTCGATCTTGACCTCAGTGCCGGACCACTTGCCGAACAGCACGCGGTCGCCGACCTTCAGGTCGATCGGGATCAGCTTGCCTGCCTCGTCGCGGCCACCCGGGCCCACGGCGACGATCTCGCCCTGCGAGGGCTTTTCCTTGGCCGTGTCGGGAATGATGATGCCGCCAGCGGTCTTCTCTTCTGCGTCGATGCGCTTGACCACGACGCGGTCGTGAAGCGGACGGAATTTCATGCAGTTCTCCTAAGCTTTTGCACGAGTTGGGAATTTTGGGTTGTTAGCAGTCTGCGCCCGCGAGTGCTAGCACAGGCACAGCTCAGATAAGGCAGGATTTTGGCGGGAGCAAGGGCTTGTAGCAGATAAATAGCACTCGGAAGCGCCGCCTGCCAAAATCTCTTTCCATCGTTAATCGCGCTCGGCGCCCGTATTAGCACGGAGCGACATCTGCTGCTAACGCATTGAATTTCAACAGCTTGTTAAACTTTTGGGCTTGAGATGGATTGTCAGTTTGCGTCACATTTCACTCATGTGAGCGCATCTCCACCGGGTGGCTCGTAGGGCGCGTACCGGAAAGCCACCCCTTGAATATGCGCTCCTGCAAAGGAGGTTGGCATGGTCTCGCGAGTTGGGGTTGTTTCCGACGACTTCCGGAAACAGGTGCTGGGTTACGGGCTGACGACGGCCGAAATTCTCTACCGGATGCCGGATCATCGCTCGCTGCTCCAGACCTATGTCTGGCAGAACTACGACATGTTTCCGAAATTTCCGGCGCTGACGGATTTCCTGGCGTTCTGGCAGAAGAAGCTCGACGGTCCGCTATTCTCGGTCACGGTCGCGCATTCCAAGCTGATCAAGCCGGCCGAGCTGCGCGCGGTCGACGGCGTATTCCGGCTGCATTGAAGGCAAGCGCGGTGCTGGAGGGTGGGTTAGCGTCAGCGTAACCCACCATGCTTCCACGCTTGCGGAGCGAAGTGGCGGGTTACGCTGACGCTAACCCATCCTACGATTTCGCATTCCGTGCTAACCTCTCCCCCACAACAACAGGGGAGACCGCCATGGCCAAGAAAGCAAAATCGCGTAGCGCATCGCAGGCGGCGGTGAGGAAGCGAAGCGGGGCCAAACCCGCAGCACGATCCACGGCGCGCAAGGCGGTGAAGGCGAAAGCCCCCACGACAACGGCAAAGTCATCCGTCAAGAAACCGACGCGACCCAAGCAGCGCATCGCGATCAGCCATCACCGCGAGGAAGACTTCAAGGCCGACGGTCTGCGCACCTACGCGAAATATCGCGATCTCGGCATCGCCGCCGCGAGCCACGGGCTGGCGCAAGCGCACGTGATCCGGCTGCAAGGCCCCTGCAATCCGGACGAGGTGTCGAAGCTGCACTTCCACGACGTCGAATTCCAGATGGTGTACGTGCTCAAGGGCTGGGTGAAGACCTATATGGACGGAGAGGGCGAGACGCTGATGAAAGAAGGCAGCGCCTGGACCCAGCCGCCGAAGATCAAGCACATGATCCTGGACTATTCGGACGACGTCGAGCTGCTGGAGGTGATCCTGCCGGCGGAGTTCAGGACGGTGGAGTTGAAGGCGTAGGCGAAGCGGAGATCAGCCGCCATCCTTGCAATAGCGTTTCCACATCGCGCGATAGGCATCGTCCACCGCTTGCGCGTATGAGACGGGGTTGCCGGCGGCCGCAGCCCTGATCTGTCCGGGCAGTTCGCGGCGCAACTTATCGAGCTCGCCGATCTGTGCCCCACGGCTCGCTGCGATCTCGACATAGGCCTCATCGCTTTCCGCGACCCAGTCCGGCAGGCCCAGTGCGGCGAGGATGGAGCCGGCAGCACGGCTCGGCAGACTGTGACCGAGCTTCGCCACTACCGGCACGCCCATCTGCAAGGCTTCCCACGTGCTGACGCCGCCATTCTGCGGGAATGGGTCGAGGCCAATATCGACGCGATTGAACGCTGCCAGATGCTCGTCTCGCGACGTGGCTCCGAGCAGATCGACGCGTTCGGCCGGCAACCGGCCAGCTGCAAACCGCACCAGCAGATTGTCGCGGACCAGCTGAGCGTCCAGCGCAGTATCCTTGATCAGCAGTCGCGAACCCGGCACCCGCTCGAGAATCCTGGACCAGACGTCCACCGCCTCGTTCGAAATCTTGCTGATGCGGTTGAAGACACCGAATGTGATGAAGCCGTTCGCAATCGCCGGCGTCGGCGCCCGCGCAATCCCGGCCGGCAGCGGCGCCAGCGTCACAAAGCACGGCAGGTCAACGACGGTCTCCGCAAACAGATGCCGAACCGCGGCAGGAATCGCGACCGGGTCCGAGAATAGATAATCGATCGTTGGCAGCCCGGTGCCGGTGCCGTGGCCCCAGCCATGCACTTGAACTGGTGCCGGCTGGCGCGCAAACACACCGAGGCGGTTTCCGCTGGTATGGCCGGACAGATCGATCAGAATATCGACGCTATCGGCGCGGATCTGGGCGGCGAGCCGATCGTCGGACCATTGCGAGGCGTCGCGCCAGCGATCGGCGATCCCCTGAAATTCGCGGGTCGTCGCATCCGTTTTCGGTGAACAAGCGTAGCACACGATCTCGAACTGTGCCCGGTCATGGTGCTGCAGGACCGGCTTGAAAATGAACGCCGCCGAATGTGCATGGAAATCCGACGAGACATAACCCAGCACCAGACGGCGATCCGGATCGCGGCTGTTGTCATGCGGTCCCGCCGCTGCTGAGGCGATCTTCGCACCGATCTGCTCCCACCATACACGTCGCGCTTGCTGATGCTGCGCAACGCTGGCGTCGGCCACAAAATCGAGGGTGAATATCTTGCTGGAGATCGTGCTCTGATCCGGCTCGATGTCGAGAGCTCTGTCGAAACTGGCGAGCGCTTCGTCGACCCGGCCAAGCGCCGCGAGACATTGGCCGAGCAGGCTGTGGGCCTGAGAGAAGCCGGGATCGGCCGCGAGAGCCTTCTCGCAATCGGACAATGCTTCGGCAACTTGCCGGGTCAGGAGCAAGATGCTGGCCCGCCAGAGCCATCCATTCGCGTCGTCGGGTGCCAGGGCGATTGCGCGATTGCAATCCGCCATGGCTTCGTCGAATCGCTGAAGCTCCCGCAATGCAACGGCGCGGCTCGACAGCGCCGAGGCATAGTCAGGCTTGATCGATAACGCGCGGTTTAAGCTTGCGACAGCCTCGTCATAGGCGCGCAGACGGCAGAGCGCCCAACCCCGGCCGTTATGGGCTTCGGAAAGTTTTCCGTCGATTGCGAGCGCCTTGTCGTAGCTCTCGAGCGCTTCCTGGTAGAGTTCAAGGGCCGCGCTCGCGTTACCGAGATTAGACAGGGCCAAGGCGTAGTTGGGTCGGAGGGCGAGGGCCTTTCGATAGCTCTCGCGGGCCTCATTGTGACGTTTTAGCCCGTTGAGCGCGACGCCCAGGCTCATATGAGCTTCGGCAGATCGCGGATCCACGGCCACCGCTCGGCTCAGCAGAACTTGCGCCTGCTGATAGTTTTTGGCTTCAGCCTCCAAAGCGCCCAGCAAATGAAGCGCGATGAATTGGTTGGGCGCGAGTTCCAGGAGTTCGCGATAGGCCGCCTTTGCCTCGCGCAGAAGTCCCGCTTTGTGCAGCTGGAGGGCGCGCGCGAGCAACGGCCCGACCTCGGCTTTTTGTCGTTTCTGAAGCCGGGACTTTTGAAATGCACGCTGGCCGACGCTGTCGCTCATGAATCAATTCCACGCGAATCTCCTGACGAGATTAACATGGAAGGATTGTCGCGATTGCGCTGCGGTCCGTCGGAGCTACGAGGGCGCCAGCCTCACACAAGCCTCGCCGCGGATCGACCCGCTACCGCTCGAGATAGCCCAATTCCGTGCTCATGACCTTGCGAGCATATTCGCTGAAGGCATCGATCAACCGGGCGCGCGCGGCATAAGGTGGATAGAGCAGTGCGATCGTAACGGGGACAGCCGGGTTGAAGGGGCGCGTGGTCAGAGCCGCGCCGGAGCTTTCGTCATGCGCGGCAATCGGGTTGATAATGCTGATGCCGAGGCCCGCGGCGACCAGGGCGCAGACCGATGCGCCCAGATCGGTCTCCGCAACAATGCGGCGCGTGACGCCGGCCTGCGCGAAGATCGTATCGATGCGATCGTAGAGTGGACTCCCCGTGGCGAAGGAGATGAAGGCTTCGTCGGCAAAATCGGCAGGGCGCAGCGTCTTCTTCTGCGCAAGACGATGCGCCTTCGGCATGATCGCGACGCAACGGGTCTTGAGCACCGGCTCGACATGCACCCCCGCAACCTCGCCGTAGAGCATTGCCAATCCGGTATCGCAAAGCCCGGAACTGACCCAGTCGTGCACGGCGCTCGCCGTGCCGGATCGGATCGAGATCATCACATGCGGATAGTCCACCTTGAAGCGTGCCGCGATGCGTGTCAGCAGGCCGCCGGCCAGGCGCGGCATCGCCGCAACGCTTAACCGACCCATGCCGAACGAGCGGATGCTGGCTGCGCTGGCCTCCAGTCCCGCCAGGCCGATGAAAGTCTTCTCGACCTCCTGGAAAAAGCGCGATCCATCCACCGTCGGGCGGAGGCGGCCGCCACTGCGGTCGAACAGCGGGAATTGTGTGATCGCCTCCAGCTGTCCGATCAGGCGGCTGATCTGGGGCTGCGAGGTATGCATGCGCTGAGCCGCCTGCGTCATCGATCCCGTCACGAAGACCGCCCGAAAAGCCTCCACATGCTTCAGGCCCATGCGTCTGGTGGCCATATCAAATCCGTATAGGAGAGTATGAAACTGGAATTTCATCAGATCGGGCTTTTGGACGATAGTCCAGAGCACGGAGCTGTTCGCACGGAGCTGTCCTGGGGTTGCTCACCCACCGTGGACGGCGTCACCAGCATTCGCGACAAGAGGGGACATATGAAAGCGACGATGATCAAGGCACTGGCCGCGGCGACCGTCGCTGGTGTTCTTCTTTCCAGCGAGGCCATGGCCCAGGGCGCGGGCAGGCTGGACAAGATCCGTGAGAGCGGCTCGATCACATTGGGGTACCCCGAGACCTCGGTGCCCTTCGCCTATCTCGACGGCAACCAGAAGCCGATCGGTTACACCGTGGAAATCTGTGAACAGGTGGTGCAGGCGATCAAGACGGCCCTCAAGCTTCCCAAGCTCGAGGTTCGCTACAACCCCATAACCTCGGCGACACGTATTCAGCTGCTTGCCAACGGCACGATCGATCTCGAATGCGGCAACACGACCAACAATGTCGAGCGGCATAAACTCGTTGCCTTTGCTCCCACCACCTTCGTTGCGCAGGTCGTCCTCGTCGCGCGCAAGGATGGCGGGGTCGATGTCAACGACCCGGCTTCGTTTCGCGGCAAGGCCATCGCCGCCCAGGCCGGCGGCCAGACTTTCAAGGTGATTACGCTGATCAACGCCAAGGAAAATCTCAGCATCACGGTGGTGCCGGCCAAGGACACCGCCGAGACCTTCTTGTTGGTGTCGACGGGCCGGGTGGCCGGCACCGCCAACGATGACGGTCTTGCCTATGCCACGGTCGCCTCGTCCAGAACCCCGGATGACTTCCTGATCGGCAGCAAGAGCCTCGAGACGGCGCCCTATGGTATCGTCCAACCCAAGGATGATCCTGCTTTCAAGAAGATGGTCGATGATGCCGTGATCGACCTGATGAAGAGCGGGCAGATTGCGGCGCTCTACGACAAATATTTCAATTCACCAATTCCACCGCATGGCCTCAACCTGAAATTCCCGATGAGCGCCGCCCTCAAGCGGGCGCTGGCCAACCCGACCGATTCCGGCGACCCGGCAGTCTACGAATGACGCGACAAGCGCTCTAGAGGTCTCGCAATGGCACATCAACACGACACGAGTCCGGCGGGCGCCGGGTTGCCACCTATCGACCTGCGCAGCGATACCGTCACCAAGCCGACCGAGGCGATGTATGCCCGCATGGCCTCCGCGCCGCTCGGCGATGACGGGCTGGACGGTGACCCCACGGTGCAGGAGCTGGAGGGCGTCGCGGCTGCGGCGTTGGGCAAGGATGCCGGCCTGTTTGTGCCGAGCTGCACCATGGCCAATCTGCTGGCGACGCTGGCGCAGTCGCAGCGCAGCGAACAGATCGTGCTGGAATCGAATGCCCATATGTACACCTCGGAACGAGGGGCGGCGACGTTTACGGGGCAGTTCTACCTCGCCATTGCCGGCACCGCCGGCGCAATGGATCTGAATTTGCTGGAGGACGCCCTGCAGGGCGAAGGACTCAAGCTCGGGACCGCTCTTGTCGCAATGGAAACCTCGCACAACAACGCGAGCGGCGCCGTATTGCCGCTGGATCATATGCAGGCCGTGCACGCCATGGCCTCGGCCCGCGGTGTCCCGGTGCATCTCGACGGCGCGCGGCTGTTCAACGCCGCCGTCGCCCTTGAAACGGCGCCGGCCGAAATTGCGAGACATTGCGACACGGTTTCTCTGTGTTTGTCGAAGGGCCTCAGCGCACCCGCCGGTGCCGTGCTCGCCGGGCCACGCACAGTGATCGACAGCAGCCGCAGGTTTCGCCGCATGCTGGGAGGCACGCAGCGTCAGATCGGCGTCCTGGCCGCGGCCGGCCTGGAGGCGGTTCAGGTCATGGGGACGCGTCTGGCGGAGGATCACCGGCGCGCGCGAGCGCTGAGTGATGCGTTGAACGGGATGCATCCAAAGATCAGCGCGACAATCCCGCAGACGAATATCGTGCAGGTTGATGTCTCTCTCTCCGGGCGCGACAGCGCCGTGTGGTCGGGGGCTCTCGAAAGGGCAGGCCTGAGGGCGAGGCCCTGGGGCAGGCGTCGATTGCGTTGCGTGACCCATCGCCATATCGATGATGCGGATATTGATCGCGCGGTCATGGCATTTCGCACCGTGGCTGGAGCGTTGGCTTAGAGCGGGCTTACTCAGCACTCCCACGATCAGCCGATCGTTAGAAGGCGCCCGATCCGTGAAACCGGGCAGTTACCAATCGGATGGTTTCAGCCGTCCGCAGGGCGGGCGGTAACCAGTCGAAAATACCTCTCGCGTCAACTCAAGGCTGTGAAAATGCGGGAAATGTTTTCATGGCGACCAACACTTTTGGCCGACGCGGCGTCGTAGGGCCTTCTCCAAGAGGATCATTTCAACCCGCACCGTTTCAACCCGTCGCCGCACCGATCGCTCCCCGGCCCCTGCCCAGTGAGGGGGCGCTTTTGGGCGACAACAAGCTTCTGGCCGATATCCCTTTCCTCACCATCGGCCTGATTTTCTGTCTGCTCCTGATCTACGCTCTGCAACGCAGTCTCGCCATGGACATTGGGCTGGACGGCTCGCTCGATGTCCGTTCGCTGATCGCTCAGGGCGCGTCCGGCTACGATCTGGTTGTCGGAAGGAACGAGTGGTGGCGGATCGGCCTTGCGCCGCTTCTGCATGGTAGCAATGGGCACCTCATAGGCAACTGCGTTGCGCTGTTCATCGTCGGCGTCAGGCTGGAGAGCCTGATCGGTCGTGGCTGGTTTTCGCTGATCTTCGTCGCCAGTGCAGTGGCCGGGGAGGCCGGCTCGCTTCTGGGCAATGGCCCCGGCACGGTGAGCGTCGGTGCGTCCGGCGCCATTACCGGGCTCATCGCGGCGCTGTTCGTCGCGAGCTTCGAGCCAGAGGCGGACGCCGAGCAAACAATGTCGAGACTGAAGACGTCGCTCTTCTTTGGTGTTCCCGCTCTGCTGCCGCTCGCCTTTGGAGCCTCCGGCAATGTCAACTATTTTGCCCATGCAGGTGGTGCGCTGGCCGGCGGTGCGCTTGCCATCGTGCCGTGGCTCGCCTTCTGGTCCTATGACAGCCTGCCGCGGAGCACCGGCATGGTGTTGCTCGGAGGATTCGTCGGATCTCTGATCTGCGCCGGCTTCGCCGCCGCTCATTATTCGTCCTACATGGCTGATGCCGTGCAGTATATCCGCGCATCGGAAGTGCCGCCGAACGCTGGCGAGATGACGAGCCGGTCTTCAGATCTCGTCACCCGCTATCCGAAAGACCCGCGGGCTCATCTGTTCCGTGCGGTCTTCTTCCTTGAAAAAGCGAACCTCAGTGCCGCTGAAACAGAAGCGCGAACTGCCATGTCGCTCGCCGCTTCGGATGTGGCGGGTGGACCGGTGCGCATCGGGGCGCAGGGCTTGATGGCGGTGTTGCTGTGGGCGCAGGGACGAAACAGTGAGGCGAAGGCCATGGCGGTCGAGCCGTGCCGTGCCAAGCTGCCTGAGGTGCGGCGTATATTGCAGAAGTCGAAGTTGTGCGGTCGACCGGAGTGACGAGCGGAGAGAGCTAGCTCAACACCCCCACCACTGCTCCCATCAGACACGTCGTCAGCGTTCCCGACACGATCGACTTCAGCCCGAGCGCGTTGATTTCCTCGCGCCGCTCCGGCGCCATCACGCCGAGACCGCCGATCATGATGCCGAGGCTGGCGAAATTGGCGAAGCCGCACATCGCATACAGCATGATCAGGCGCGAGCGCGGATCGAGCGTGCCGGGCGGCAGCTTCGAGAAGTCGACATAGGCGATCAGCTCGTTCAGCACGGTTTTCGTGCCCATCAGGCTGCCGGCGGTGATCGCCTGCTCCCACGGCAATCCCATCAGCCAGCATACCGGCGCCATCACGAGGCCGAGCAGGCGCTGCAACGAGATCGCAGCGCCGCCGATATCCGGCAGCAGGCTGAGAATGGCGTTGACGAGATAGACCAGCGCCACCAGTACCAGCAACATGGCGACAATGTTGATCAGCAGCTCGATCCCTGCGCCGGTCCCTTTCACGATCGCGTCCATGGTGCCGGAGACCTCCATCTCGGGATATTCCAACGCGCCGCCGGTGTGCTTGGCGGATGTCTCCGGCACCATGATGAGGCTGACCAGGATCGCGGCCGGCGCGCCCAGCACCGAGGCGATGACGAAATGCGCGGCTGCGTCGGGAATGAGGGGAGCAAGGAGCGTCGCGTACAGCACCAGCACCGTGCCGGCGATGCCGGCCATGCCGCCGGTCATCACCAGGAACAACTCGCTGCGGGTCATCTGCGCGAGATAAGGCCGCACGAACAGCGGCGCCTCGACCATGCCGAGAAAGATGTTGGCGGCGGTCGAGAGCCCGACCGCGCCGCCGACGCCGAGCGTCCGCTCCAGCAGCCAGGCCATGCCGCGCACGATCGGCGGCAGCACGCGCCAATAGAACAAGAGCGTCGTCAGCACGCTCATGACCAGCACGATCGGCAGCGCCTGAAACGCCAGGACGAAATCGGCCCCCGGTGCTTTCAGGTCGAAGGGCAGGGGACCGCCGCCGACATAGCCGAACACGAAGGAGGAGCCGGCGCGCGAGGCCGCCGAGATCGCGCCCACGGCGTCGTTGATGGCACCGAAGGCGCGCGCGACGACAGGCACCTTCAGGAGAACGATCGCGGTGACGAAAGTGGCGACGAGGCCGATCGCCGCCTGGCGCAGCGAGGCCGCGCGGCGATTCTCGCTCAGGACCAAGGCGATCAACAGCAATGCGAAAATGCCGAGTGCCGATTGCAGCCGCAGCATGATGTCCCCAAACCCCGATGATTATGGCCACCCCTGCGTTGCAAACGCAATGCCGGGAGATTGTCGGAGCGTCCCGCTGTTGACAAGCAGGTCCGCGTCAGCCACGCGGAGCACGTCGACACAGGAGCCGATAGTCCGAGCGTGACCGAAGAGGCGAAGCCAGACCAGCCAATATCGGGAAACCCGCCGGTCAGCGCCCGCGCGCTCCTCTCCCATCGCGCCTTCCTGTTCTTTCTGCTCTCGCGCAGCCTGTCGCGTTTCTCCAGCCAGATCGCCGCGGTCGCGATCGGCTGGCAAATCTACGATCTCACCGGCTCGGCCTTCGACCTCGGCATGGTCGGCCTCGTGCAATTCCTGCCCACGGCGCTGCTGGTGTTCGTCGCCGGCCATGCCGCCGACCGCTACGAGCGCAAGCGCGTGGTCCAGCTCTGCCAGCTCGTCGAAGCCGCGACGGCGCTCTATCTCGGTGTCATCACCTATCTCGGCTTGGTCAGCGAAGTTCAGATTTTCGTGGCCACCTTCGTGCTCGGCATTGCCGGCGCCTTCGAAAGTCCGACCACTGCCGCACTGCTGCCGGCGATTGCGCCGCAGGGCTCGCTCCAGCGCGCCACCGCCGTCTCCAGCGGCGCGGCGCAGGTCGCGACCATTACAGGTCCGGCGCTCGGCGGTTTTGCCTACGCGGTCGCACCGCATCTCGCCTACACCGTGATGGTGCTGTTCTGGATCTTCGGGATGATTTTGACCGGATTCATCCGGCCGCGCCCGCAGGCGATCGCCAAGGATATCGCGGGCGCCGACAATATCTTCGCCGGCGTCCGCTTCATCCGCAGCAATCCCGCGATCCTCGGCACCATCTCGCTCGATCTGTTCGCGGTGCTGTTCGGCGGCGTCACCGCGCTTCTGCCGATCTATGCCCGCGACATCCTCCAGACTGGTCCGATGGGGCTCGGGATCCTGCGCGCCGCCCCCGCGGTCGGCGCGCTGCTGATGACCATGGTGCTGGCCCGTCACGCCATTTCGCGGCGTGTGGGCCTGCGCATGTTTCAGGCCGTGATCGTGTTCGGCGTCGCAACGATCGTGTTCGCTTTGTCGTCCTGGATGTGGCTGTCGGTGCTCGCGCTCGCCGTTCTCGGCGCGGCTGATACGATCAGCGTCGTGATCCGCTTCTCGCTGGTGCAGCTCGCGACCCCCGACGAGATGCGCGGCCGGGTCGGTGCGGTGAACTTCCTCTTCATCAACGCCTCGAACCAGCTCGGCCAGTTCGAGAGCGGGGTGGCTGCCGCACTGTTTGGTGCCATGCCGGCAGCCGTGCTGGGCGGCGTCTGCACGGTCGCGGTGGCGCTGTTGTGGATGAAGCTGTTCCCGAGCCTGCGGCAGGTGGAGAGTTTGGAGTAAGGGACTCTTCGCCTCTCCCCGCTTGCGAGCAGAGGCCGGAATTCGCGCGTAGCGCGGATTCCGGGTGAGGGGGACTCTTCGCGAGCCTGATTGCTACCGTGATTTGCTGAAACAGCCCCTCACCCCAACCCTCTCCCCGTAAGAACGGAGAGAGGGAGAAGGAGAGAGCTTCGCGCGCAATGAGGACTGCGGAAATACCGTAGATAAATCAATGAGGCGCCTACTGTGCATGGGGTTGTTTTCGCGTTTTTTTGTTCAGCCCCGTCCCACGAACGGCATCTTGGTTGCCATGACCGTCATGGTCAGCACGTTGGCATCGAGCGGCAGGCCGGCCATGTAGGCGACGGCATCGCCGACCGCTTTCGCATCCATGCGCGGCTCCTGCTTCGACGTGCCATCGGGCTGCAGCACGCCGGGGCCGTTGACCATGCGGTCGGTCATGGGCGTTGCGGCGTTGCCGATGTCGACCTGCCCGACCGCGATGTCGTACATGCGGCCATCGAGGTTGGAGGCCTTGGTGAGGCCCGTGATGGCGTGCTTGGTTGAGGTATAGGCGGCCGAGAACGGCCGCGGCGCATGCGCCGAGATCGAGCCGTTGTTGATGATGCGGCCGCCACGGGGGGTCTGGTCCTTCATGATGCGGAAGGCGTGCTGGGTGCACAGGAACGGGCCGGTGAGGTTGGTGTTCACCACCGCCTGCCACTGCTCGAGGCTGAGATCCTCGAAATTCACCGGCGGCGCGCCCATGCCGGCATTGTTGAAGAGCACGTCGAGCCGGCCATAGGTTGCCTTGACCTTGTCGAACAGCGCGGCGATCGAGTCCGGCTTGGTCATGTCGGCGGTGACGCAGAGGCTCTTTCCGGCGGGCCCGAGCTTGGCCGTCTCCTCGAGCATGTCGGGCCGGCGCCCGACCAGCACCACGGTGAAGCCTGTGTTCATTAGCGCCAGTGACGCCGCGCGCCCGACTCCAGTGCCGGCGCCCGTCACCACTGCGATCTTTTTCGCTTCACTCATCGTTTCCTGCCTTTTCTCTTGATCTGTCAGGTTTTGGATTCTTTTTCGTTCTTGTAGGGCGGCCGCGGAATGTTCTGATGCGCGGCGCGCAAGGCCGCCGACCAGCGCGAGCGCAAATCGTGGAAATAGGGCTCGCCGGCCTCGATGCGGTGGTTGAGGTCGGCCTCGCAGGCGTCGGCGCGCACCACCAGCACGTCGATCGGCAGGCCGACGCCGAGATTCGAGCGCATGGTCGAATCCATCGAGATCAGCCCGGTCTTCAGCGCCTCGTAGAGCTCGACGTCGTAATGCATGGCGCGGTCGAGCACCGGCTTGCCGTATTTGTGCTCGCCGATCTGCAAATAGGGCGTGTCGGTGGTGCATTCGATGAAATTGCCGGCGGTGTAGACCATGAACAGGCGCATGCGCGCGCCGTTGATCTGGCCGCCGAACAGGAAGGAGACGTCGAACGACACGTCCTCTGATTTGAGCGCCGGCCCTTCGGTCGTGTGCACGGCCCGGATCGCCCGGCCGATGCGCTGGGCGGCCTGGAACATGGTCGGCGCGTTCATCAGCGTCTCGATCTCACCCGTGTTGGGGTCTTCGAGGCCCTCGGTCAGCGTCGAGAGCACCGACTGGCTGATCGCGAGGTTGCCGGCGCTGGCGATCGCCATGATGCGGTCGCCGGGCTTGGAGAAGATGTGGAGCTTGCGGAAGGTCGAGACGTTGTCGAGGCCGGCATTGGTGCGGGTGTCGGCGATCATCACCAGACCGTCCCGAACCAGAATTCCGCAGCAATAGGTCATTTCCAGTCCCCGAACGCGTTTGCGCCGAATTACTAGCCAATTTCAAGGGCCGCTCCAACCCCCGATTGCCGCGGGGCGGCAGGGTGAAGCTGTGCACGGGCGAGGGGCGCGCGCGGCGCGGCTCAGCTCTGCCGCTGGGACTGCGATTGCGACTGGCCGGCGCGGCCGGCCTGCTCGACCTTGACCGCCACCGACAGCGTCTCCGCGCCGCCGCCATAGCGGGTGCCGCGCACGGGGGCTGCGCCGAGATAATCGAGCCCGATCGCGACGCGGACATGGGCGTCCGTGGCGCAGATGCTGTTGGCGGGATCGAAGCCGACCCAGCCGAGACCGTCGACATAGGCCTCCGCCCAGGCATGGCCCGCATCCTGATGCACCGTTCCGTCGGAGCGCAGGAAGTGGCCGGAGACGAAGCGCGCCGGCACACCCCCGCTGCGCGCGCAGGCGATGAAGATGTGCGCGTAGTCCTGGCAGACGCCGCGCTTGAGCGTGAACGCTTCCGCCGCCGACGTGCCGCTGTTGGTCGGGTCCTCGTCGAAGGTCATGTGATCGCTGATTTGCGTCATCAGCGTGTGCAGGAAGCCGAGCGTGTCGCTCTCGGCCTCGCTGCGCAGCTGGCGCGCGACCGCATTCATCGCGGGATTGACCGTGGTGAGGTCGGTGGCGCGCAAGAACATGCCGGCCGGAAAGCGCTCATCGGCGCCGCGCAGAACGCCGCCGGTGTCGTGGGTCTCGATCAGGCCCTCGGCGGTGATCTTGATGTCGCCGACGGGTCCGCAGGACAGCACATGGGTGACGTTGCCGAACGCGTCCTCGTGGGTGTCGAGCTTGGTGTCGGTCGACACGTCGATCTGCCACTCCGCCACATATTGCCCGTCATGGCTGCCGGGCGTCATGCGCAGGATCTGGATCACGCTCGTGGCCTGCGGCTCGTAGCGATAGGTCGTGGTGTGCAGGATTCGCAGGCGCATGGGGGACCGTGATTTCTAGGTGGTCATTCCGGAGCGATGCGTCAGCACCAAACCCGGAATCTCGAGATTCCGAGTATGGCCCTACGGACCATCCCGGAATGACAGAAGATCAGATCAAATACTGCTTCGTGATGATTTCGCCCAGCCTGGAATTGTCGGAGATGAATTCCTGAATGAATTCATGCACGCCATGCTGGAAAATGTCGTTCATATTGCTGTGTTCCAGCCGGTTGCGGATGCCGCGGGCATGGCGCTGGGCCGGGCCCTGGCGGCCATAGGCGACCCCGATCTGATCGAGATTGCGCACGAGATTGCCGTAGCAGCTCGCCAGCGAACGCGGCAGCGTGTCGTTGAGGATCAAGAGGTCCGCGATCAGCCAGGGTTTCAGTGTCTCGCGATAGACCCAGTGGTAGGCCGTCAGCGCCGAAACCGAGCGCAGGATCGAGGTCCACTGGTAGAAATCGAGCGGGCCGCCGACGTGCTCCTCCTCGGGCAGCAGCACATGGTATTTCACATCGAGAATGCGCGCGGTGTTGTCGGCGCGTTCGAGATGCAGGCCCATCCGCGAAAACCAATACGCGTCGTTGCGCAACATGGTCCGGTAGGCCGAGCCGTCGAAGCGCAGCGAGGTCTCCTGCACGAAGCGCAGGAATTTTGCGAGGTCCTCGCGCGTGGAGGTCCCTCTGCTCCAGACTTCCTGCAATTCGATCCAGGCCGAGTTGATGGTGTCCCACATCTCGCTCGTCAGCGCTGTGCGCACCGAACGCGAATTCAGCCGCGCCGCCTCGATGCAATTCCTGATCGAGGACGGGTTGTTCGGCGAGAACGAGAGGTACTCGACGACGTTATGCTCGTTGGCTTCCTCGTAGGTCTGATAGAAGCTTGCGGCAACGCCGGCGGTCAAAAGCGCCGAGTCCCATTCGTTGGTCTTGCCGATATAGGCGGCGGGAAGCGCGGTGACGCGCAGCGTCGCATCGATGGTGCGCGCGAGATACTCGGCCCGTTCGACGTAGCGGGCGAGCCAATAGAGGTTTTCGGCGGTACGCGACAGCATCTCTCTACTCGTCCAGGATCCAGGTATCTTTGGTACCGCCGCCCTGGCTCGAATTCACCACCAGGGAGCCTTCCTTCAGGGCAACGCGTGTCAACCCGCCGGGCACGATCGTGGTGCTCTTGCTGCCGGTGAGCACGAACGGCCTCAGGTCCACGTGGCGCGGCGCAAGGCCGGATGCCGTGCAGGTCGGGCAGGTCGAGAGCGCCAGCGTGGGCTGCGCAATGAAGCCTTCGGGCTCGCGCTTGAGCTTTTCGCGGAAGGCCTCGATCGTCGCCTTGGTCGCGGCAGGACCGATCAGCATGCCGTAGCCGCCGGAGCCGTGCACCTCCTTCACGACGAGTTCGCTCAGATGGTCCAGCACATAGGCGAGGTCCTTCGGCTCGCGGCAGCGCCAGGTCTGCACGTTCTTCAGAATCGGCTCCTCGCCGAGATAGAATTTTACGATGTCCGGCATGTAGGAGTAGATCGCCTTGTCGTCGGCGATGCCGGTGCCGACGGCGTTGGCGAGCGTGATATTGCCGGCCGCATAGGCCGACATCAGCCCGGGCACGCCGAGCGCGGAGTCGGGGCGGAAGGTGAGGGGATCGAGGTAGTCGTCGTCGACGCGGCGGTAGATCACGTCGACCCGTTTCACGCCCTCGGTCGTCCGCATGAACACTTCGTTGTTCTTGACGATGAGGTCGCGGCCCTCGACCAGCTCGATGCCGAGCTTGTCGGCCAGGAAGGAGTGCTCGTAATAGGCCGAGTTGTAGACGCCCGGCGTGAGCAACGCGACTGTCGGCTCGCCGGAGGCGCTTTGCGGCGCCACCGAGCGCAGGGCGGATAGCAGCTCGTCCGGATAGCGTTCGACCGGCGCCACCCTGTGGCGGGCAAACAGGTCCGGAAACAGCCGCATCATGATCTCGCGGTTTTCCAGCATGTAGGACACGCCCGAGGGTGTGCGCGCATTGTCCTCCAGCACGATGAAGTCCTCGGAATCGACCCGGACGATGTCGATGCCGGCGATATGCACGTAGACATCGTGCGGCACCTGCTGGCCGTTCATCTCGGGACGGAAGACCGGGTTCTGAAAGATGAGGTCGTCGGGCACGATCTCGGCGCGGAGGATGTCGCGGCCGTGATAGATATCGCGCAGGAACATGTTGAGCGCGCGCACGCGCTGCTTCAGGCCCTTCTCCAGCAGCGACCATTCCTTGCCGGACATGATCCGCGGGATCACGTCGAAGGGGATCAGGCGCTCCGTGGACTCGGTGTCCCCATAGACCGCGAAGGTAATGCCGATGCGGCGGAAGAGGAGCTCGGCCTCTTGGCGGCGATATTCGAGCGCCTCGGGAGGCGTCTCCTTGAGCCAGCGCGCCAGCTCCTGATAGGCGGGGCGAAGGTCCCCACCGGGAATGTTCATTTCATCAAACGCGACTGCCATAGATCCCGACTTGTCTCCGCAAGGCGTTGCGCCATTCGACAGGCCGCGAGGCCTTGGTGAAGACCGCAAACGTCCTGGCCATGCGGCAAGAGTGCATGACTTTCATGCGGTAGCAAGGGCCGGGCCAGCGCGATAAGCATGGGAAGAGGACATTTGCCGGGGATGGCCGGCGGCTTGCCTGAAAAAATGGCTGAGGAGTGCTTATTTCGGCAGCAAAAGCGCGTGACTTCAACGCGTTACCTCGGCAAAGTCGGGCCGATAGGTGAGGGACTTGAGGTATGAGCGAGATCGTCACGGCGGGTGTTCTGGTCATTGGGGACGAAATCCTGTCCGGCCGGACCAAGGACAAGAACATCGGCTTCATCGCCGAATACCTGACCAATATCGGCATCGACCTGAAGGAGGTCCGGGTCGTCTCCGACGACGAGCCCGACATCATTGCCGCGTTGGATGCGCTGCGGCATCGCTACACCTATGTCTTCACCACCGGTGGCATCGGGCCGACCCATGACGACATCACCGCCGACAGCGTCGCCAAGGCGTTCGGCGTCGGCATCGATCACCACCCGGAGGTGGTCGCCCGTTTCCGCGAGCGCTGGAGCGAGCAGGATCTCAACGAGGCCCGCCTGCGCATGGCCCGCATCCCTGATGGAGCCGAGTTGATCCAGAGCGCGACCATCCTCGCCCCCGGCTTCAAGATCGGCAATGTCATCGTGATGGCGGGCGTGCCCTCGATCATGCAGGCGATGATGGACATCGTCTCGCCCAAGCTGAAATCGGGCGTGCGCATGCTCTCCGAATCGGTCCGCGCCAATGCGCGGGAGGGTGACATCGGCAGCCCGCTGCGGGCGATTGCCGCCGAACATCCCGACACCATCATCGGCAGCTATCCCTTCATGGATGAAGAGCAGAAGCCGAACACCAATCTGGTGGTGCGCTCGCGCGATGCGGACAAGCTCGCAGCCGCAATGGCGGCGGTGAAGGAAATGCTGGCGGGATTGAACATCACCCGCTAGCAACCTAGCTGCCGGCAGACGAAGCAGGAGACGACGATGGCTGGTGAAGCACCGGAACTAAGTGCGGAAGAACGGGCGGGCCGCCCCTTTCCGGTGTCGTGGGACCAGTTCCACCGGGATTGCCGGGCACTGACCTGGCGGCTCAATGAGGTTGGTCCGTTTCATGCGGTGATCGCGATCACCCGCGGCGGCCTTGTGCCGGCCGCTATTGTGGCGCGCGAGCTTGGCGTGCGCGTGATCGATACGGTCTGCATCGCCAGCTACGACCACGACAAGCAGGGCGACCTCAAAGTGCTGAAGGGCATTTCCGAAGACGTGATGAAGCTCGGCGGCGGCACCGGCAAGGGGCTTTTGATCGTCGACGACCTCGTGGATACCGGCAAGACCGGCAAGCTGGTGCGCGCCATGCTGCCCGATGCGCATTTCGCCACCGTCTACGCCAAGCCGAAGGGACGTCCGCTGGTCGACACCTTCATCACCGAAGTCTCGCAGGACACCTGGATCTTCTTCCCCTGGGACACCGCGCTGTCCTATCACCCGCCGCTGCGCGACGGGGCGGCGTGATCATCGCCGTCATTGCGAGCGCAGCGAAGCAATCCAGAAATGTGTCCGCGGAAATAATCTGGATTGCTTCGTCGCTTCGCTGCTCGCAATGACGGGCGGAGGCGACCATGCCCCTGCAAAACCGCGTCACGCCGACTGGCGAGATCATCGCGACGCCGCACCGCGGCCTGTTCACCGGCAACCGCGGCATCATCCATGATCCCGCGACGAAGACGCTGCTGAAGAAGCGCTGGTCGTCGCCGGCCTGGATCGTTTGCCTGTGTGAATTCCGCGGCTGGCGGCGGCCGGTGATGGCGCGGCGGAGCTGGACCGAGCTGTTCTTCCTCGACGAGGCCACCGCCTTTGCCGCAGGCCACCGTCCGTGCTTCTTCTGCCGCCGCGACGATGCGAAGCGCTTTCGCGTTGCATGGGAAGCAGGGAATGGTGCAAGCGGCATCAGCGCCAAGGCAATGGATGCCGTACTGCATCGGGAACGGCTCGATCGCGGCAAGAAACGGCTGCATGCGCTGCCGAGGCCGCTCGCGGAATTGCCGGACGGCGCGATGGTCCAACAGGGCGAGAAGAGCTTTTTGATAATGCAGGGGAGGGCCCTGCTGTGGTCGCCGGCGGGCTATGCCAGGGACGCGCGTCAGCTCGACGACATGAAGTTGCTGACGCCGCCCTCAACGCTGCGCGCGCTCGAGGCCGGCTACCGGCCCGTGCTGCATCCGACGGCGCTGGACTAAGACACGCGCGTCGTGATCATCCCAGCTTCTCGCGTGCCAGCGCGGCGCCGGCGCCGAGCGCCATCAACTTGGCTTCGGCGATCTCGCGCCGCATCGGCGCCATGCCGCAATTGGTGGTGGCGATGATGTTGCTCTTGGGCACGAATTTCGACACCGCGTCGATCACCTGCACGACATCCTCGGCGGTCTCCACCGTGTCGCTGGCGACGTCGATCACGCCGGCCTGCACGATCTTGGACTTGAGCAGGGCAAGCAGGTCGAGCGGCACCTTCGAGTTGCGGCACTCGATCGCGACCTGCTGGATCGGGCTGGCGTCGATCGCGGGAAAGATCTGCTCGTACTGCCGCCATTGCGTGCCGAGCGTTTCCTTCCAGTCGGTATTGGCCTTGATACCGTAGCCGTAGCAAATATGCACGGCGGTGGCGCAGGTCAGGCCCTGCGCGGCGCGCTCCAGCGCCTTGATGCCCCAGTCGTTGACCTCGTCCATGTAGACGTTGAACGCGGGCTCGTCGAACTGAACAAGATCGACGCCGTCGGCCTGGAGCGCCTTGGCTTCCTCGTTCAGGAGTTCGGCGAACGCAAAGGCCATCTTGACGCGGTCGCCATAGTAGCGATCGGCAATGGTGTCGATGATCGTCATCGGGCCCGGCAGGGTGAATTTCAGCTTCTTCTTTGTATGAGTCCGGGCGACGCGCGCCTCGTCGGCGTGGACGCGGCTCTTCAGCCGAAGCGGGGCGACGACCTGCGGCACCATCGCCTTGTATCGATCCTTGCGGATGCCCATCTCGACCTTGTGGGCGAAGTCGATGCCCTCGATCTTCTCCAGGAAACCGTGGACGAAATGCTGCCGGGCCTGCTCGCCCTCGGTGACGATGTCGATGCCGGCATCCTCCTGGACCTTGACGGCAAGCATCGTCGCATCGCGCTTGGCGCGGACGAGCTCGTCGCCTTGCGACTTCCAGGGCGCCCAGAGCATGTTGGGTTCGGCGAGCCACTCCGGCTTCGGCAAGGAGCCGGCGATCGTGGTTGGAAACAGCATGGCGGCCCTCTCGGCGGGTTGTGATTGCGCCCCTTCCTGCCATGTCTTAACGTCGAGGTACAGAACAACAAAAGTCGCCTCGAAACCGGCGGCGCCGGACCGGAAACGCCATGATCGAATTCTTCTTCGACTGTTCCAGCCCCTGGACCTATCTCGCCTTCCACAACATCCAGCCGCTGGCCAGGGAGGTTGGCGCGGAGATCGTCTGGCGGCCGATCCTGGTGGGCGGCATCTTTAATACGGTCAACCCAAGCGTCTATGCGCAGCGTGAGACACCGGTGCCGTTGAAGGCGCGCTACATGAAAAAGGACCTCGCCGACTGGTCGCGCTCAGCCGGTCTCGCGATCAAGATGCCACCGACGGTATTTCCGGTGAACAGCGTGAAAGCGATGCGCGGCTGCATCTGGCTCGGGCAGGACTCGGTGCCTTTCGCCACGGCGGTGTTCGAGACCTATTGGGGCGAGGACAAGGACATCTCGCAGGATTCAGTGCTCGCCGAGATCTGCAGGAAGGTCGGCGTCGACGAGCAGAAATTCTTCGCGGGCATTTCCGGGCAGGGGATCAAGGATCAGCTCAAGGCCAACACCGAGGAGGTCGTCGCCCGCGGCGGCTTCGGCTCGCCGACGATCTTCGTCGGCAAGACCGACATGTATTTCGGCAACGACCGCCTGCCGTTGATCCGCGAAGCGCTGCTGCGCGGCAAGGCGAGCGCGGCCTGATGGTGCGGGCAGTCGTCTGCCGCGCGCTCGGCGCGCCCGAAGCGTTGCAGCTCGAAGAGTTTCCGTCGCGCGAGCTGAAGCCGGGCGAAGTGCGCGTCGCGATCCGTGCCGCCGGCTTGAATTTTCCGGACGTGCTGATGGCGGCCGGCGAGTACCAGCTCAAGCCGGAGCTGCCGTTTACGCCGGGGATGGAGGCGGCCGGCGACGTGACCGAGGTCGGCGCAGAGGCGAGCGGCGTCGCCGTCGGCGACAAGGTCATCGTCAAGATGCGGCACGGCGCTTTCACGGACGAAGCGGTGGTGATCCCGTCGCAGCTCACGCCGATGCCATCGACGTTCGACTATGCGGAGGCTGCGACCTATCTCGCCGGGCACGGCACCGCCTATCACGCGCTGATCGACCGCGGCCGGCTCGAGCCGGGCGAGGTGCTGCTGGTGCATGGCGCCGGCGGGGGCGTTGGCCTTGCCGCCGTCGAGATCGGCAAGATGCTGGGTGCGACCGTGATCGCGACGGCGTCCAGCGACGAAAAGCTCGCAATCGCCAAGGCGCGCGGCGCCGATCATCTCGTGCGCTACGACCGCGAGCCGTTTCGTGATGCCGTCAAACGGATCACCGACGGTCGCGGTGCCGACGTCGTGTTCGATCCCGTCGGCGGCGAAGTGTTCGAGAATTCGATGCGTTGCATCGCCTGGGGCGCACGGCTGCTGGTGATCGGCTTCACCGGCGGCATCGGCTCGGCCAAAACCAATCTCTTGCTGATCAAGGGTGCGAGCGTGCTCGGCGTGCGAGCGGGCGAAGCGGTACGGAAAAATCCCGCGCTCGGCGAGATCAGGCTGAAGGCGTTGCTCCAATGGGCCGAGGAGGGCAAGCTGCGGCCCCATGTCTCGCACCGCCTGCCGCTGGAGGAGGTTGCGAAGGCGATGCGGCTGTTGCTCGACCGCAAGGCGATCGGGCGTGTGGCGTTGGTGATGGAGTGACAGTGCTGTAGGGTGGGCAAAGGCGCGTGAGCGCCGTGCCCACCATTTATCGGCAGCCGTGACAAGAATGGTGGGCACGCTTCGCTTTGCCCACCCTACGATGCCTCACTTGTACTCGCGCTCCGTCCACCACGGGAAATAATCCGGCATGTCGCTCGATACCTTGTTCTTGAACTGCGCCGGGCGCTTCTCCAGGAACGACACCACGCCTTCCTTCACATCTTCAGAGCGGCCGCGGGCGTAGATGCCACGGCTGTCGACCTTGTGGGCCTCCATCGGATCGTCGGCGCCCATCATGCGCCACATCATCTGCCGGATCAGCGCCACCGATACCGGCGCCGTCTTCGCCACGAATTCCTTGGCGAGCGCGCGGGCGGTCGGCAGCAGATCATCAGGGGCTACAACCTTGCTGACGAGGCGACCGGCGAGGGCTTCCTGCGCCGGGAAGACGCGGCCCGAATAGCACCATTCCAGCGCCTGCGAGATGCCGACGATGCGCGGCAGGAACCAGCTCGAGGCGGCCTCCGGCACGATGCCGCGCTGGGAGAACACGAAGCCGAAGCGCGCGGCGTCGGAGGCGATGCGGATGTCCATCGCGAGCTGCATGGTAACGCCGATGCCGACCGCGGGACCGTTCACCGCAGCGATCACAGGCTTGAGGCATTTGAAGATGCGCAGGGTCACCTGGCCGCCACCGTCGCGCACCTGGGAATCGCTGTAGTCGACCTTGCCGTCGGCAAAGCGTTTGACGGGCCCGCGCCGGGCGTCGCGATCAAAGGTGTCGGCGCCCGACGAAAGGTCTGCGCCCGCGCAAAAACCGCGGCCGGCGCCTGTGACGATGATGGCGCGGACGTCGTCGTCCTTGTCGGCTGCGTCGAACGCGTCGATCAGCTCTCCCTGCATCTGCGCGTTGAAGGCGTTGAGCTTGTCGGGCCGGTTCAGCGTGATGGTGAGGATCTGCTCGGCGACCTCGTATTTGATCGTCTCATACGCCATGGTGGTTTCCTTCCTTTTCTTTGTTATTGGTGTTTCTACGCAGCCTGCCGTCATGCCCGGGCTTGTCCCGGGCATCCACGTACTTGCTTCAGTGCAAGCGTATAGACGTGGATGGCCGGGACAAGCCCGGCCATGACGGAGTATGTAGATTACTTCGCCGGCGGGCTCGGCCAGGACTTCTGCGGCCCGCGCAGGCTCTCGAAAGCCTTGGCCATGCCAAGCACGCCGATATCGTCGAAGCGGCGTCCGACGATCTGCACGCCGATGGGAAATCCCTTGGCGTCGAAACCGCCGTTGATGGAGATCGCCGGATTCTCCGACATATTCCACGGGACGGTATAGGCGATGTGCTCGAACGGCTTCATGGGATCGTTGGTCGGCGAGGCCCACTCCGCCGGATAGTTCACGTTCGGCGCAGTCGGCGAGATCACATAGTCGAGCTCGCAGAACAGCTTTGATGCCGCCGCGCGGATTGCCATGGTCTGGTTGAAGCCACGGATAACGTCGATGCCGGAGAGCTTCGCGCCAGACTCGCCCCACTTGAAAATGTAGGGCAGCACCTTTGCCTGTTCGGCGGGCGTCAGCTTCGACAGATCATCCCACATCCGTGCGCGCCAGAAATTGTCGAGACCATCGAGCATCTCGCGCGTGAGGATGCCGTCGACTTCGGTGACGACGGCCCCTGCGCATTCGAACGCTTTCGCCGCCTTCACAGCGACCTCGCGCACCGGTTTCTCCAGCGCCAGGCCAACGCCGGGATCGAGCATCAATCCGATGCGGAGTTTGCGCGGGGATTTCTCCAGCCCCTTCCAGTTGAGGGGCTCGGCTGGGAGGCTCGTGCCGTCGCGCCGGTCGGGTTTTGCGATCGCGCTCATCATCAGCGCGCAATCGTCGACGGTGCGGGTCATGGGACCGGCGACGCGGCCGACATAGGCGGGATCGATCGGCACGCGGCCAAAGCTCGGCTTGAATCCGACGAGGCCGCACCAGCCCGCGGGCAGGCGGACCGAGCCGCCGATATCGGTGCCGAGATGCAGCGGACCATAGCCGGCCGCCGCAGCGGCGCCCGCGCCGGCGCTGGAGCCGCCGGGGTTCTTGGAGAGGTCCCAGGGATTACGCGCCAGCGCGTGGAAAGAGGACAACCCCGAGGACAGCATGCCGTAGTCGGGCATGGTGGTCTTGGCGAAGATGATCGCGCCGGCGTCGCGCAGGCGCGCGGCGGGCGGTGCGTCCTTCTCGGCCGGCACCAGCTTGACGCTGGCCGCGCCCAGCGGCACCGGCACGCCCTTGGTCGCGATGTTGTCCTTCACGGTCACCGGCACGCCGTCGAGCGCGCCGGAGGGCTCGCCTCCAGACCAGCGCGCGGTCGAGGCCTTCGCGGCCTCGCGCGCGCCGTCGGAATCGCATGCATAGAGCGCCTTGAGGTGCGGTTCCCAAGCTGCGACGTGCGCGAGCACGTCTTCCAGCACCTCGCTCGGCGAGAACTGCTTGGCGCGATAGCCCGCGATCAGATCGACCGCGGAGAGATCGTGCAGCGAGGTGACTTCCTCTTCGACGCTCTTTTTATGCATGGGCACCCACCGGCATCCGGGTCTCGATGATCCGGGCGAACATGCTGGCACCGATCGGCAGGATCTTGTCGTCGAGCACGAAGCCGGGATTGTGCACCGGCACCGAGCCGTCGTGGCCGACCCAGAAATAGGCGCCAGGAATGGTTTGCAGCATGTCGGCAAAATCCTCGCTGCCCATCTTCGGCTGGGCGCGGGTAATCACGTTGGCGGGGTCGACGATGGTGCGCGCGACCTCCTCGACCACCTTGGACTGCTCGACCTGGTTGACCAGCACATCGAACGTGTCGCGGATGTCGACGTCGATCACGCATTGATAGGCGCTCGCGATGCCGGCGCAGATCGTGCGGATGCGTTCGCTGATCAGGGTGCGGACTTCTTTCGAGAAAGTGCGGATGGTGCCGCAGAGATGCGCGTCACCGGGGATGACGTTGTACGCCGAACCGGCGTGAATCTGCGTGATCGAAACGACTGCGGCTTGCAGCGGCTCGACGTTGCGGCTGACGATGGTCTGGATCGCCTGCGCCAGCGTGGTCGCGATGATCACAGCGTCCTTGGAGCGCTCCGGCATCGCACCGTGCGCGCCATAGCCGGTGATGCGGAGGTCGAAGAAGTCGGCGCTGGCCATCGCGGGGCCGGGCAGGATCGCGATCTCGCCGTGGTTGAGGTCGGGCGCGTTGTGCAGGCCGTAGAGTTCGTCGCACGGAAATTTCTCGAACAGCCCGTCCTTGATCATCGCGCGGGCGCCGCCGAGGCCTTCCTCGGCCGGCTGAAAGATCAGGTGCACGGTACCGTCGAAGTTCTTGGTTTCGGCGAGGTAGCGCGCGGTGCCGAGCAGCATGGTGGTGTGGCCGTCATGGCCACAGCCGTGGAAGCGGCCCGGGATTTTCGAACTCCATTTCAGATTGGTGTTCTCCTCCATCGGCAGCGCGTCCATGTCGGCGCGAAGCCCGATACGCTTGCCGCTCGAACCCTTGCCCTTGATGACGCCGATCACGCCGGTGCCGCCGAGACCGCGATGCACCTCGATGCCCCAGCTCTTCAGCTTGTCCGCGACGATCCCGGAGGTGCGCACTTCCTCGAAGCCGATTTCCGGATGGGCGTGGAGGTCGCGCCTGATAGCAGTGAGTTCGTCGGCATAGCCGTCGATGCGGTCAATCGTGGGCATGTGTTCTGTCCAGTTAGCGTGAGGAGGGAGTGAAAACCGGGCCGTTCGGCTTGATGCGGATCCCCGGCCGGAGGCGCGTCCACGGCAGCGTAGCCGTGTCCGCCGGCATCGCGCCGGGGGCAGCGCAGATCATCAGCTTTTCCGCGATCGGCTCGAAATCGGCGCGGAAGTGCACCGAGCTCTTGTTGACCAAAATCTTCTGTTCAGTCGGCTCGATGCCGACATAGCGGTACATGGCCTGATCGGCGAGCTGCGCCTTGTGCGAGCTCACGACGATTCGGACGTCGCCGATCCGAAGGCAGGCCGACGGGCCCATCTCCATCTCGCGGCCGCCGTAGTAGGGACCGGGCGCGATGAAGCGGCCGTCGGAGAGTTTTTCGACGACGAAGGCCTCACGATAGGGCTCGTCGCCGGGAATGCCGGATTTGCCGCCGAGCGACAGCGTCACGGTGGCGCCGACGCCGGCTTCATGCGCGGCTTTCGCCGATGCCGGATCGTAGATCGCGCCGGTCGCGGCACTCGCCTTGTTGCGGACCAGCGCGCGCAGCATGCCGGTGGTGTCGGAATCGCCGCCGGCGCCGGGATTGTCCTGGGTGTCGGCGATGATGATCGGCTTGTTCGCGCCCTTCGAGAGTTCCATCGCGTGGCGCACGCCGTCATCGGGTGACCAGATCTTGCCGTCGAAATCGTCCTCATGGCTTTCGATCAGCTTCACGATCGCATCCGCCGCGCGGTCGGCATCGGCTTGGGTCTTGCCATAGGCAAACACGCTCGGCCCGCAATCGCGGAAATCGGCGGCGGGGAAGCCGGGGGCGAAGGACAGCGTCGGAACCGCGTCGCTCTCGAGCGCCGCAAGCTTTTCGTAGATGCCCTTGGTCGGCTGGTCGTTGGTGCACTGCCAGCTGATCGGGATCAGGAACGGCAATTGCCGGAAGGATTTTGCGAAACGCTGCTTTGTCTTCAAGAGCAATGCGAGGTGTCGCGCGCAGGCACGGCCGGTCTCGGCCATGTCGATATGGGGGTAGGTGCGGTAGGCGATCAGCGCGTCCGCATGCTCCATCATCTCGGGCGTGACGTTGGCGTGCAGGTCGAGGCTCGCGACCAGCGGAATGTCCTTGCCGATGACGCGGCGCACGCGGGCCAGAATCTCGCCTTCGCCGTCGTCGAGATGTTCCGTGACCATCGCGCCGTGCAGATCGAGATAGACGGCGTCGATCGGGCCGGCGGCTGCGATGCCGTCGACCATGACACTGACGATGCGCTCGAAGGCGTCCCTGGTGACATGCGCCGAGGGGCTGGCGCCGCAAGCAATGGTCGGGATGAGTTCCCAGCCGAGGGCCTCGGCGCTGTCGACGAAACCGGCGAGGCCGACATTGATACGGCGCATCACCTTCAGCACGTCGGGTCCTTGCGTCATCGCCGGCCAGCCGCCGCCGTGCTGGAAGTCCGCGAACGTCGCCTTCGTCGGAGCGAAGGTGTTGGTCTCGTGCAGGAAGCCGCCGACGGCGATACGTGTCATCAACTCAAGTCCAGCAATTGAAAGTGCGCGACGTTAGCCCTGTGCTTGCGGCGAGAGCAAGCCGGGAAGCAATCGCGCCGCGCATGGCGTCAGATCGTTTTAGGAATGCTTGTCGCAACCGCCGTCATTGCGAACGCGGCGAAGCAATCCAGAATCCCTCGACGGGGACAGTCTGGATTGCTTCGCTGCGCTCGCAATGACGAGGAGAGAAACTAGGCGCTGGCCGCCACGCCCTCGGCCACCGGCCGGAAGTTCGCAAAATCCCAGCCGCGGCCCGGCGCTGCCTCGAGCAGGGCTCTGGTGTACGCTTCCTTCGGATGCGTCAGCACTTCGGCGGCCGGGCCCTGCTCGACGACGCGGCCGTGCTGCATCACCACGACCTCGTCGCAGATCTGTGCTGCGACGCGCAGATCGTGAGTGATGAACAGGATGGCGATGCCGAGCCGCTTCTGGATCTCGTCGAACAGGTCCAGCACCTGCGCCTGCACGGAGACGTCGAGGGCGGAGACCGCCTCGTCCGCGACCAGCACGTCGGGGTCGAGCGCGAGCGCGCGGGCGATCGCAATGCGCTGACGCTGGCCGCCGGAGAATTGGTGCGGATAGCGCGCGACCGCATCGGCGGGCAGGCCGACCAGCTCGAGCAATTCGCGCGCACGCTTCATTGCGTCGGCATGCAACACGCCGTAATTGATCGGGCCTTCCGCAATGCTTTCGCCGACTGTGACGCGCGGGTTGAGCGAGCGGTAGGGGTCCTGGAATACGATCTGGATCTTCTTGCGATGCGGCTGCAACAGCCGCCGCGAGATGTCCGAGATCTCGCGGCCGGAGAGGCGGACGCCGCCGGAGGTCGGGTCGATCAGGCGGACGATGCAGCGCGCCACGGTCGATTTGCCTGAGCCGCTCTCGCCGACGATGCCGAGCGTGCGGCCCTTGCGGAGCGTCAGCGTGACGTTGTCGGCGGCGACGACTTCGCGGCCTTTACCGAAGAACGCGCGCTCGCGATAGACCTTGCCGAGCTCGTTGGCCTCCAGCACCACCGGTTCCTTGGTCTCAGGCCGCGCCGCGCGCGGCACCAGGCTCGGCACTGCCGAGAGCAGGTTGCGGGTGTACTCCATGGTCGGATTGCGCAGGATGGAATCCAGCGTTCCGGTCTCGACCAGTCGGCCCTGCCGCATCACCGCGACGCGGTCGGCGATCTCGGCGACCACGCCCATGTCATGGGTAATGAACAGCACGGCGGTTCCGTGATCGCGCTGGAGGTCGCGGATCAGGGTCAAAATCTGCTTCTGCGTTGTGACGTCGAGCGCGGTGGTCGGCTCGTCGGCGATGAGAAGCTTCGGTTCGAGCACGAGCGCCATCGCGATCATGATGCGCTGGCGTTGACCGCCGGAGAGTCGGTGAGGGTAGGAGGCAAAGATGCGCTCGACCTGGGGCAGGCGCACCTGCTCCATCATGTCGAGGATACGCTTCTTGCGCGCCTTCGCATCGAGTTTGGTGTGCGCGCGGAGAACCTCGTCGATCTGGCGGCCAACCGGCATCACCGGATTGAGTGCCGTCATCGGCTCCTGGAAGATCATCGCCATCCGCGTCGCGCGGAGCTGCCGCAGGCGGCGGTCGGTCGCGGTGAGAATCTCCTCGCCGACCAGCTTGACGCTGCCGCCGGTCGGAATCAGCGTGCCCTTCGGCAGCAGACCCATCGTGGTCAGCGAGGTCACCGACTTGCCCGAGCCGCTTTCGCCGACGAGGCACAGCGTCTCGCGCTCGTGCACCTGGATCGAGATGCCGTCGATGATGTTTGCAGCATTCGGCTTCTTGCCGACGGAGACGACGAGGTTGTTGATGTCGAGGATCGGGCTGGTCATCACTTGATCGGTCATCATTTGCCTTCCCGCTGCTTCATGCGCGGATCGAGTGCGTCGCGGGCGGCGTCGCCTATCAAATTGATGCTGAGGATGGCGATCGAGAGCAGCAGGCCCGGCCAGAAGATCAGCGTCGGCTTGAGCTGGAAGTACTGACGGCCCTCGGCCATGATGTTGCCCCAGGTCGGCGTTTCCGGCGAGATGCCGGCGCCGAGGAAGGAGAGGATGGCCTCGGTGAGGATCGCGGAGGCGCAGACGTAACTGCCCTGGACGATCAGCGGTGCGATCGTGTTCGGCATCAAATGCCGCCACATGATCTTTGGCAGGGATGTGCCGACCGAGATCGCCGCTTCAACATAGGGCTCTTCGCGCGCCGATAGCACGACCGAGCGTACTAGGCGTGCCACGCGCGGAACTTCGGGGATCGTGATCGCGATCAGCACGGTCCAGAGGCTGGCGCCGGACAGCGACACCACGGCGATTGCCAGCAGGATGCTCGGCATTGCCATCAGGCCGTCCATGATCCGCATCATGACGGAATCGACCAGCTTGAAGAAGCCGGAGACGAGGCCGATCGCCAACCCAATGACGATCGACATGATCGCCGAGCCGATGCCGATCAGAAGCGAAATGCGTCCGCCATACATGACGCGCGACAGCAGGTCGCGGCCATAGGCGTCGGTGCCGAGCAGGAATTGCGCCGAAGAGGGCTTCAGCCGCTGCGAGGGCGCAAGCTGGATCGGATCATACGGCGCGATCAACGGCGCCAGGATCGAGATCAGCACGACCAACGCCAAACAGATGGTCGCTGCCGCGATGATCGGCGTCGAGGTCAGGAATCCGAAGCGCGGCCGCAGCGGCGACGTGATCGGGATGGAGGACTGGGGAAGGGTATCGACAGACATTCTTGTTGTTATCCTTAGCCCTAGTACCGGATCCGGGGATCGAGCAGCGTGTAGGCGACGTCGATCAGGAGATTGACGACGACATAGATCAACGACGTCAGCAAGATCATCGCCTGGATCACCGGATAGTCGCGCGCCAGCACCGCATCCACCGTGAGGCGGCCGATGCCGGGGATGTTGAACACGCTTTCGGTGACGACGACCCCGGAGATCAGAAGCGCAAAGCCGGTCCCGATCACGGTGATCACGGGCACGGCGGCGTTGCGCAGCGCATGGCGCATCATCACAGCGACTTCGTTGATGCCTTTTGCGCGCGCGGTGCGGACGTAGTCCTCGCCGAGCACGTCGAGCATCGCCGCGCGCGTCATGCGCGCGATCAACGCGATGTAGATAAAGGACAGCGCGCAGGTGGGCAGGATGATGCGCTCGAAGAACGGCCCAAAACCGTTCGAGATGCTGCGGAAGCCCTGCACCGGCACCCAGCGCAGGTCGATCGCGAAGACCTCGATCAGGATGTAGCCGACCACGAACACCGGCACCGAGAAGCCGAGCACGGACAGGCCCATCACGAAGCGGTCGATCCAGGTGCCGTGCTTCCAGGCCGCGATCACGCCCAGGGGAACAGCGACGATGACGGCGAGGATGATGGTCGACAGCGCAATCGAGATCGACGGCTCGACCCGCTGGCCGATCATCTTCATCACCGGAAGGTTGGAGATGAGTGAAGTTCCGAGATCGCCATGCAGCAGCTTGTTCAGCCAGGTGATGAACTGCACGATCAGCGGCTCGTTGAGGCCGAGCGAGGTCCGGATGCGCTCCAGCCGCTCCGGCGTGGCGTTGTCGCCGGCAAGAATCGCGGCGGGATCGCCCGGGGTGAGGCGGAGCAGAAGGAAGACGAACAGCGCCACCACGCCCATCACGGGCACGGCGGCGAGAATTCGGCGAAGGAGATATCCGAGCAAGTTGGATCCCGTCAGATTAGAGTCAAATCAGAGACAGCGGCTGCCTGGGGTTCTGCCACCAGCCTAACATTTCAGCAATTCCCATGCCATCCGGGCCACCGTTTTTGCAGTGCGGTCAACTTGTTTCGGTGATCTGGCCCGGTTTTGGCGATGTGGCTCGCACCGTTACTCCAGAGTCGCGAGCAGCCCCGCCATCAGCCGGCCGCGTTCGACCAGACTTTCAACCTCGATATACTCTTCGAGCGTGTGGCCGTTGCCGCCACGCACGCCCAGGCCGTCGAGAGTCGGGATGCCCATTGCGCCGGTAAAATTGCCGTCGGAGCCGCCGCCGGCGCTCGCATGCGGCAGTTCTGCGCCGAGTGACTTGGCGATCCCGCGCGCCTTTTCATAAAGCGCCATGGTGCCGGCATCAGGCTCCCAGACCGGACGTGTCACGCCGCGCGTCACCTTGAAGGTGACATCATTGGTTGTACCCGAGAGCGCCAGCATCCTCTCGACGCCGCGATCGAGGTCGGCTTGGCGCTTGGCCATCGAAAGCGCTTCGCCGGTGGCGGTCGTGGCAACGCAATTGACCCATTGACCCCCGTGCACGACGCCGACGGAGAACGTGCAGTCCTCGCCCGTCATCGCGTCGATCGCGAGGATTTGCCGCGCCATCTCGCGGATAGCAGACCGGCCCGCCGACAAGGTCGCGCCGGCGTGGCTGGGCCGGCCGGTCGCCTCGAGATTGAAACGCGCGATGGCGTAACGTCCGGTAGTGACGCCGTTGTCGGCGCGGCCGGGCTCGGGCACCAGCACGTATTTGTTGCGCGCGGCTTCCGCCTCGATGATATCGCGCGTGGAGGGTGTGCCGACTTCCTCGTCGGGCGTGAACAGCACGGTGATAGGCAGCGGCGTCGTGAACGAGGCGCGGGCCAGTTGGCGGATCGCTTCCAGCGACAGATAATTGCCGCCCTTCATGTCGTAGATGCCGGGTCCGTAGCACTTGCTGCCGTCGCGGCGCCATTTCAGCTTCTCAATGGTGCCCGTGGGGTGGACGGTATCCATGTGTCCGGCAATCAGGATACCGGGCTCGCCTTGCTTCGGATGCGGAAAGCGGGCGCGGATCACGCCGCCAAAGCCCTGACGACCGGCGATGCGCTCGATCGTCGCACCCATGATCGCCATCTCCCGCGCTGCGATATCGAGCATGCGGTTCACGGCGCTCGCGTCCCAGGTCGGGCTTTCGCATTCCACCCAGCCGCGCAGGCCCTGGAGCATCGCTTCGGAATCGAAGGGAAGATTGGCTGGATTCATCTCAATGTCTCTCGAATGTCTCTTGGGCTTCGGAACATGGAACGCGCATTGCATTGGCGCGGGGCAGGACAGGCGGAGAGCGTTGTAGAGCCAAACCGATCCTTGTGGAGCCCGTGCGCGCGCCGCTTGGGCTTGCAGCGAAACCGGATTGACGCGCTCGGCACTGTCTGCAAGTCTCGAAAAGATAAAGGCATTGCATGAGGTTAGTTCGCCTAAAGAACGAACCGGATGCTCAATCAATAACCTGCCTTTGAACAGTTTCACGTCAGGAGAACTTTTTATGTTTAAGTTGATGCGCCGGGGGCCTCGCGCGTTCGCCTCCAAACTTGCGCTGTCGGTCGTCGCGCTTTCGACCGCACTGGCCTCGCCGGTGCTTGCGGCCGGCAAGACCATCACCGCGGTGATGCATTCGGATCTGCGCATCATCGATCCGATCTTCACCACGGCCTACATCACGCGCGACCATGGCTACATGATCTACGACACGCTCGTGGCGCCCGATTCGAACTTCAAGATCCAGCCGCAGATGGCGGACTGGAAGATCTCCGACGACAAGCTCACCTATACGTTCACGCTGCGCGACGGCCTGAAGTGGCATGACGGTGCGCCGGTGACGGCGGAGGACTGCGTTGCCTCGCTCAAGCGCTGGGCCGCAGTCGACGGCATGGGCCAGAAACTGCTCGACTTCACCGCGAGCATCGAGGCGACCGATGCCAAGACCATCACGCTGAAGCTGAAGGAGCCCTACGGCCTCGTGCTCGACTCGATCGGCAAGCCGTCCTCCCGCGTTGCTTTCATGATGCCGAAGCGCCTCGCCGAGACGCCGCCGGACAAGCAGATCCCCGAGCAGATCGGCTCGGGTCCTTTCAAGTTCGTGCAGTCGGAATTCCAGCCGGGCGTGAAGGCGGTCTACGTCAAGAACACCGACTACGTGCCGCGCAAGGAGCCGTCGAGCTGGACCTCCGGTGGCAAGGTGGTGAAGGTCGACCGCGTCGAGTGGATCACCATGCCGGACTCGCAGACCGCGGTGAACGCCTTGCAGTCGGGCGACATCGACTTCGTGGAAAACCTGCCTTACGACATGCTCCCGTTGCTGGAAGCGAACAAGGAGATCACGATCGAGGTCTCGAACAAGTTCGGTTTCCAGACGCTCGGCCGGATGAACTTCCTTTATCCGCCGTTCGATAATGTCAAAGTGCGCCGTGCTGCCTTTCTGGCGATAAACCAGAAGGACGTTCTCGACGCGCTCGTCGGCAACGCCAAATATCAGAAGGTTTGCGGCGCCTTCTTCGTGTGCGATACGCCGTTCGCGACCGAGGCCGGTGCCGAGACCCTGGTGAAGGGCAACGGCATGGCCGAAGCCAAGAAGGCGCTCGCCGAATCCGGCTATGACGGCACCCCGATCGTGATCATGGCTCCCGGCGATGTCACGACGCTGAAGGCGCAGCCGATCGTTGCGGCTCAGTTGCTGCGCGAGGCCGGCTTCAAGGTCGACCTGCAAGCGACCGATTGGCAGACGGTGGTGAGCCGCCGCGCCAGCCAGAAGCCTCCGAAGGAGGGCGGCTGGAACATGTTCTTCACCAACTGGGTCGCGGCCGACGTCTCCAACCCGATCGCCAATCTCTCGATCGGCGGCCAGGGCAAGAAGGGCTGGTTCGGCTGGGCCGAGAACGCCAAGATCGAAAAGCTCAAGGACGACTTCGTTCGCGCCGCCTCGCTCGACGATCAGAAGAAGATCGCCGCTGACATCCAGAAGGAAGCCTATGAGCAGGTGATTTACATCCCGCTGGGACAGTATCTCCTGCCGAGCGGCTGGCGTAAATCGCTGACCGGCGTGCTCGACGGTCCCGCGACCCCGCTGTTCTGGAACGTCGACAAGTCGGAGTAGGGCGAAAGTTCTTCCTTTCGTCCGGATCATCATGCGGCGCCGCTGTCATCAGCGGCGCCGTTGTCGTTTGTCGATCTTGGTCGTTTGTCGACCTCGCGCCGGCTGAGAAGGCGGTGAATTCAAACTTTTCCAGTTTCCAATCATTGCTATTTGTTTCCGTACTGAACTAGATGTGCCGTCCTTGCGCATCATCTTCCTTCTTCCATTTGATTCCAGTGCCGATCGATTTTGCATTCCAGGCGATGGCCGAACGGTCCGATCGCGCGCCGGCGCGATGGCGCCGGCCATTCCTGCGTTGGCTTGATGACGTCGAGACGGGCTGGGCCGTGCCGCTTCTCATCGCCTGCTTCGTCGCGATCTGGACACTGTATCTGGCGGTCGCCTATGCCGGCGGCGGTCTGCACCCCGATACGCTGGAGGCCTGGACGCTGGGGCGGCATTTCGCGTGGGGCTACCCCAAGCATCCGCCATTGACCGGCTGGGTTGCCGCGAGCTGGAGCGCCATCTTTCCGCTCAGCGAGTGGTCGCTGCAATTGATGGCGATGACCAATGCCGGGCTTGCGCTGGTCTTCGTCGACCGGATCGCGCGGCAATTCGTGACGGGGCACAAGCGCGTCCTGGTGCTGTTGCTCCTGATGCTGACGCCGGCCTATCAATTCCATGCCCAGCGCTTCAATGCCAATGCGGTGCTGCTGGCCGTCTGGCCGCTGGCGACGTGGTGCTTCCTGCGCGCATTCGAGACCCGCGCGGCGTCGTGGGCGATCGCGGTGGGAGTCACGACGGCGCTGGCCATGGCCGGCAAATATTATTCGATCTTCCTTGTTGCGAGCTTCACGTTTGCCGCGCTGGCGCATCCGGCGCGACGCGCCTATTTCACGTCCGCCTCGCCCTGGATCTCGGTCGTCGTCGGGCTTGCGGCGCTGTCACCGCATGTTCATTGGCTCGCCACGACGGGGGCACCGACCTTCAGCTACGCGCTGAACCATGCCAACGGCACTGCGTTGAGCTCGCTCGGTGAGGCCAGGAACTTCCTTCTGGGGCTGTTGGCTGCCATCAGTGTGTCAGCCGTCAGCTGGATGTTCATCGCCGGCACGCGGCTGAAGCAGTTTCCGGACGATTTCGCGGCGATGAATCCGGGCCTGCGGCTCCTCTTTTACGTTGCCGTCGGCACGATCGCGCTGCCGGTTCTGGTCTCGCTCGCGATAGGCACCGATCTGCCGTCGCTCTGGGCTTTGCAGGGATTGTTTCTGTTCGCCATTCTCGTGGTCTGCGGCACAAATTATCCGATCGAGCGCTTTTACACCGTCAACCTCACTTTGGTAGTGGCCGGCGTTGCGCTCACGGCCGTCCTCGTCGCCGCGCCGATCCATGCCGTCTACCGCAACGATCACGGGTACGAGGAGGGGCGTAATTTCTACGCGGAGGCGGCCAGAGAATTGACACGCGAGTGGCGCGAACTGACGGGCGAGCCGCTCGCCGCCGTCAGCGGCGACGATGCGCTGGCCTTCGCGTTGGCCTTCTACAGCCCGGACCACCCGCACTACGTGCTGCCGTTCGAGGATCAAGATCCCGGGGGCTTGCCGCGCAAGACGACGCTGGACCGCGGCTGGGCCGCGCTCTGTTTCCGCGATCAGGATGATTGCAGCCGGTGGATGGACGGGGTGGCCGGGCGTGCCGGGCACTTCGTCAAGCGGGAATTTATCGTCCAGGCGCAGCTATGGGGCCGGCCCGGTCTCACGCGGGAAGTGGTTGTGCTGATGGTGCCGCCCCGTGGGAGCGGCGCGGCACCCGAGGGCGTTGCGGACGATTTCAGCGCCAGCAGGCGCGCAACGGAATAGACGTCTTGCTCAACAGTGGCTGTCGCGGACCCGCTCGAGCCCTTCACTTGCGAATGGCACGGTGAAGCCGGTCGTTTCGGCGCTCGACGGCGTGCGTTCCGTCTTCGCCCGCTCCGCGGCGTCGTGGTCTTTACGGTGTTTCGGTTCCATTGAAGCGCCTTTTCAAATTGTTGCAGTACAACATCGAGAGCGCCGCGAAGTTCCTCAGCCGGTGGTGCGATGATGCGGCTTGAAAAGCCGTCCCCTCTCCACCACCAGCACGATCGCGAGCGCGGCGAGTGACGACACGAAGAAGCCGACCGAGAACGGCAGCAGCGTGCCGTCGAAGCTTTGTCCGATCGCCATGCCGACGGCGATGCCGATCAGCGTCGTGATCGAGCCGTAGAGCGAGGACGCCGTGCCGGCGATGTGGCCCTGCGGCTCCATGGCGAGTGCGGTGAAGTTGGCGACCATCATGCCGAACGAGAACATCATCAGCGCCGAGAGCACCATGAACAGGGGAAGCGGCAACGCGCCGAGGCTTTCGGTCAGCAGCATCACGCCCGCCACCGCGGTGTAGAGCGTCAGTGCGCCGTGCGAGATCACGCGCATGCCGAGGGTCCCGACGAATCTCGCATTGAGGAAGCCGGCAATGGCGGTGCCGGCCGCGATGGCGGCGAAGGCGAGCGGAAAATAATGGCCGAGATGATAGATGCCGACAAAAACTTGCTGGGCCGAGAAGACGTAGGCGAACAGCGCACCCATGACGCTGCCGGCGGCGAGCGCGTAGCCGAGGGTTTGGCGATGGGTCACGGTCTGCCAGTAGGCCGTGAGCACGTCGGCCGGCGCGAGCGACCTGCGTTCGCTCTCAGGCAGGGTCTCCGGAAGCCGCAGCACGGACCATGCAAGCGCGAGCAGGCCGTAGAGCATCAGCACGACGAAGATGCCGCGCCACGCCGTCACCAGCAGCACCGCCTGTCCGAACGAGGGGGCGATCACGGGGACGGCGATGAAGATCATCATCGCAAGCGACATCACGCTCGCCATGCGGCGGCCGACGTAACAGTCACGCACGATCGAGGTCGCGATCACGCGCGTCGCCGAGGTGCCGAAGCCCTGCAGTGCGCGCGCCAGCAGCAATGTCTCGAACGACGGCGCGGCAATCGCCAGCACGCTCGCCACCGCATAGACCGCCATCCCGCCGAGCAGCACCGGGCGGCGGCCGAAGCGATCCGACAGCGGTCCCATGACGAACTGGCCCGCGCCAAAGCCGATCAGGAAGGTCGACAGCACCAGCTGAAGATGGTTGGCGACGGGGATGTTGAAGGCCGACCCAATGTTGGGCAGCGCCGGGAGCATCATGTCCATCGCAAGCGGATTCAGCGCCATGATCGACGCAATCACGATGACGAATTCGGGAAAACCCATGGGGCGGTGTCCCGAGGACACCCAATCGTCGGCATTGACGTCGGACAAGTAGCTCACCTCTGATTTGAGGCCCTTGTCTAACCCCGATGCTGCGTTGCACAAGCGATGATTCGGGATGGCTGGCAGGCGGTGCAGGAGCAGACAGGAGTTGATGAGGTATCAGCGCTCGCGGCCGCGGCGCGCGGCGGGATCGTCCGCGCAGCTTTCGTGGTGCGGGCAGCCGGGGTCGAACCGGCACAGCGCTTGCGCGCCGAGGGATTTTAAGTCCCTTGCGTCTACCAATTCCGCCATGCCCGCTTGATCCAACGAGATCAATCACTTAAGTCCCTTGCCGGCGGTCTGGAATTGGCGTTTGCAGGCCGGAGGGGCGGTTCTTCCTTAGGCGAGCCGGGGGCACAAGGCAAAGCCTCAATCCGGACATGTGTTGTTGCTTTAGGCATTCTCAATCGACGGGGACTATTCATCCGACATGTCAGCTTTGATTCGATGTCTGCTTTGATCCAATATCGCCTGCGCAAGTGCTGCGTGGCCGCCGCACTGCTCGCGGCCGGCTTCGCGCAGTCCGGCTGCGCCGGCATGAGCGAGACGGTCGCTCCGGCGTTTGCCGATCCCGGCAGGTACGAATTGTACGATTGCAAGCAGCTCGAAGGCGAGCGCAAGTCGCTCGCTAGCCGCACCATGGAGTTGCAGAGGCTGATGGACAAGGCAGAGACCGGCGCGGGCGGCGCCGTCGTGTCGGAGCTTGCCTATCGCAACGACTACGTCGGGGTCCGCGGGCGGGCGCAGATGGCCGAGGACGCTTGGCGCCGCAACAAGTGCCGGGAAACGCCGCCCGAAGCGAAGCCGGCCGCTGCGCCGGCGCCCGCAGCCGATCTTGGCCCGATCAGGCCTGGGGCGAAATCGACAAGAGCAGTGCGCTGAAACCAGCGCCTCGCATCAGGGTCGCCAGCCGTAAATCCAGTCTTGCCGTGCCAGCATGCGTTCCGGGCCGAGGGCGCGGACCGCAAGATCGCGCGCGTAGGCGAGCGGCCCGGTGAAATGATAGATGCGGCCCTGCTGCCGCGCGGTCCGCTGCACCCGCCGCACGCGCGCCTGGCGCGTACGGCCGTATTGTCTCAGCGCAGCCGCGATGCCCGCGGTGCTCTCGGCGACCTCAGGGCTCAAATGCTGCGCGAGCACCGCGGCGTCCTCGATCGCCATGCCGGCGCCCTGGGCCGCAAACGGCAGCATCGCATGCACGGCGTCGCCGAGCAGCGCGACCGGGCCTTTGCTCCAGGGGCAGTCGTCAGGCACGCCGAACAGCGCCCATTTCCGCCAGCTATCGACCGTGGCGAGCATCATGCGCGCCGCGGGCGGCCAGCGCGGCGCGGCGAAGGCGTCCATCACCTCGAGGGGATCGCCGGGCGTGCTCCAGCCCGGTCTGTTCCAGGTGCCCGGCAGCACCGCGACCACGTTGATCTGGCGTCCGCCCGCGATCGGGTAGGCAACGAGATGGGCATTCGGGCCCATCCAGAGCTGGACCCGGCGCGCGGTGTAGTCCTTCGGCAGCTGCGTGGCATCGAGCGTGCCGCGCCAGGCGATCAGCCCGGAGAAGCGCGGCTGCACCTCCGGAAACAGATGCTGGCGCACCGTCGACCAGATGCCGTCGGCACCGATCAGCGCACTGGCGAGATCGCTGCGCCGGATCGTGCCGCTGCGATGGACGACCGTCAGCCCCTTGGCGTGAGGCGCGACGTCTTCGAAGGTCGCGCCGAGTTTCAGGTCGATATCGGGATGGTCGGAGACTGCGCCGGCGAGTGCGGATTGCAGGTCGGCGCGGTGCACCACCCAATAGGGGGCGCCGGCGCGCGCGGCGGCGGCTTCTCCCAGCGGCATGCGCAGGAGTTCGCCGCCGGCCCGCGCGCTCATGATCGAGACCGCCTCCGGGATCACGGCACGCAGCTTGAGGCGCTCGGTGAGGCCGAGCTCGACCAGCACGCGGCTGGCATTGGGAGAGAGTTGCAGACCGGCGCCGACTTCCTCGAGCCGCTCGGCCTTTTCCAGTACGACGATGCGGAAGCCGCGGGCCGCGAGCGCAAGCGCAGCCGTCAGTCCACCTATGCCGGCACCGGCGATGACAATCGTTCGGGAGAGCGCCACCCCTGACCGATGGCAGCGGTCAGGCCACCTTGTCCTTCAGGACGCATTCCGGCGGACGGGCTTCGCCCGCCTTCAGGTCGGCGGCGAAACGGTACAGCGTCGAGCAGTAGGGGCAGATGATCTCGTTGTCGTTGCCGAGGTCGAGGAAGACGTGCGGATGATCGAACGGAGGGTTGGCGCCCACGCACATGAACTCTTGCGAGCCGATTTCGATGACGGGGACACCGGCATCGTTGTGGAAGTGCGGGACGACATGGTCGGACATCGTACTCATCCTGGAGTGGCAATGGCGGCAGACACAATCACGACTGACGCGGCATTATTAAGGCGCCGCGGACCATACTGGTGGGTGTGGATGATTGCTAGCCCAGCGGAACCGAAAGCCCCGCAATGCCCCATGCTCATTTGCTCATGCAAATTCGACACAATCTTACGGCCTGAGAGAAGCCCTTCTTTCGTCGGGGACGTTGTGTCGCAATTTTGGCATACTATGTCTCTGGACGAGCGTAATTGCGACGAAAGACGAACCGTCAGGCGTCAACGATCTCAGGACCGTCCAGGCTCTCCGCATGAAATGGTTGCGAATCAGCACAGCGTTGACCGGTATCGTGGCGTGCGGCTTCATGCTCGCGCAGGTAGCACCCCATGCCCGCGAGGCCGGCGCGATTCTGGCCGCCCAGGACGATCCCGCCGCGCTCTCCGAGATCAAGCTCGACGCGCTGCTGCGGCACAACGACCGCCTGATCCAGGACAACATCGAGATCGCGCTCGCATCGGGCGATGCCGATCTTGCCGACAGTTTTGTCGCGTTGGCGCGCGACCGCAACATCGCGCTGCCTGACGACCTCCTGAGCCGTGTCGGCGACGCGGTCAAAGCCGAAAATTCCACCTCGCATTTCGCAAAACGGTTTGCCACCGGTCTCGTCACCGGCAACGCGGACGATGTTGCGAGCCTGTCGGGGACCGTGGCCGGCGACCTCTTCGTCATCGGCGATATCAGGGACGTCGTGCGCGAGGGCAAGCACCTCGCCATGGGCGAGGAGACCGATCGCCTGGTGCTGGGCCTCGCGGCCGCGGGTCTCGCGGTTACGGCCGTGACCTACGCCTCCGTCGGCGGTGCCGCGCCGGTTCGCGCCGGGCTGACGCTGGTGAAGGACGCGCGCAAGGTGGGCCGGCTCGGCGAGGGACTGGCGGCATGGGCCGGCCGGTCCGCGCGCGAGGTCGTCGATACGCCGATGCTCCAGAACGCGGTTGCCTCCGGCTCGGTGCTGCGGCCGGGCCAGACCTTGAGCGCGATCAAGGCGGCGTTCCGCGCGGAAAAGGCCGGCGCGCTGGTTCGGCTCGGCAAGGATGTCACGCGCGTCGTCGAGAAGACCGGCACGCGCGGCGCAATGGATAGCTTGCGCATCGCTGAAGGTCCGAAGGACGTCGCACGCGCGGCGCGGCTCGCGGAAGCGCAGGGCGGCAAGACGCGCGCGATCCTGAAGCTGCTCGGCCGCGGCGCGCTGCTGCTGATCGGCGGGGCGTTCAATCTTGCACTCTGGCTGTTCGGTGCGGCCTTGACGCTGTTCGGCCTGTTGTCCTCGATCAAGGCGACGACGGAGCGCCTGACCCAGGCCTGGTGCGATCGCAGACGGGCGCGGCGACTTCGCCAGGCCCGGATCGCCGCCGAAGCCGTTCTGGCAAGCGCTGCCGTCACGGCCTAAGATACCTCTTCCCCTCAAGATTGCGGAACTGATGATGCCGAGCTTTCACAACGGCGCCGTTGAAATTGCCTATCTCGACGAAGGCGAGGGCGATCCGATCATCCTGGTGCACGGCTTTGCCTCCAGCAAGAACGTGAACTGGGTCTATCCGACCTGGGTCTCGGAGCTGCGCAAGAACGGCCGCCGCGTCATTGCGCTCGACAATCGCGGCCATGGCGAAAGCGCAAAGCTCTACGAGCCCGCGCAGTACTCGATCCCGACCATGGCGGGCGACGTGCTCGCGCTGATGGATCACCTCGCCATCCCGCAGGCTGATCTCATGGGCTATTCGATGGGCGGTCGGATGACGGCCTGGCTCTCCCTCAACGAGCCGCAGCGCCTGCGTTCGGCAATCCTCGGCGGCATCGGCATAGGAGGCCTGATCGAGGGCACCGGGCCCGGCGAGAACGTCGCGAAGGCGCTGGAAGCGCCCTCGCTCGACGACGTCTCCGATCCCGTCGGCCGCACGTTTCGTGCTTTTGCGGACCAGACCCGTTCCGACCGCCGTGCGCTCGCTGCGTGCCTGCGCGGCACGCGCGACCTGATGACGAAAGAGCAAGCTGCGCGCATCGACGTGCCCGTGCTGATTGCGGTTGGCAGCAGCGACGACGTCGCGGGCTCGGCCAGCGCACTCGGTGCGATCATCCCGGGTTCGGAAGTGCTCGACATTCCCGGGCGCGATCACATGCGGGCGGTCGGCGACAAGGTCTACAAGACCGGTGTGCTGGAGTTTCTGTCACGGCGGGGGTGAGACCGAGTTGCCTGAGACGAACTAGGGTCTGGCGAGACGTGGGGCACGTCCGCGTTGCAGAAGTCTATGATGTTGACAGGCCGCCGTCGGGGCAGGAAGGATCGACAGCTCCCAGTACGATGTGACTGGGGCGACATTGACTTGCGCTTACCTGCGCGCACGATAACCAAGGTATCCAATGTCATTGCGTGGCGTGATTCGCAAATCGGACCGCACTCCATTGGGTAGTGTGGCTGACGTTCAACTGCAGCTCAGTCGGGTTTTTCCCGGGGTTCGGTTTGTCTACCTGGCAGAGAAACCTTCAGCTGCGGTAGATGCTCGAGACGACATGTCTTTTGCGCTTCGGCTCTGGCTCATCTTGTTCGGAGTAGATGGACGCTACCCTTGCTGCAACGGCTCCTGGGAGCGCGTGGAGAATTTGGGCGGCGGCGCAATTGAATTCTATTTCGAGACGAATGGGCCCGTTCAATATATCAGCGCTACTGGCTATGGCAGAACGCAGGGCTTTGACGCCCTATACGAAGAATTGAAAAAGAACACAGGTTGGAAGATCAACTACGGTTTCTTTGCTTGACGGACAGACCGCCTCCCGCCGGATTCGCGTTCCGATTAGTGTGCGACTAGCAAGGCACAACGAACCTGCGAACATTTCCCTTGGGGGCAGGAGCAGAACTGCACGCTGCCGGATGTCCCCGTCACCCCAGTCTTATCGTGCTTTGACATCGTCGCCAAAGCGGCGCGTCAGCGCCATCAACACCACGAAGGTCGCAACCCACACCATCCGCGCGCCGTAGCGATCATGGGGGCCGGAGATGACGGCGCAGATGAAGGCGTTGCCGAGCAGCGCCAGAGTCACCGTCGCCGCCAGCAGCGTCAGGTCGTCGAGCCGGCGGATCGCGAGCGCATGGGCGAGCAGCGCGAGCAGCCCCAGCATCGAGGCGAGCGCGACGGGCACGTGCAGCCAGTTGATGGTGTCGAAATCGAGAGCCCAGTGCTGCTGGCGCGCCGCCCGCATCGGCGCGGCCTGTGAGGGGATATAGCGTTCGATGATGCCGCGGGTGTGCGGGATCCAGCCATTGGTGCCTTCGCCGGTCGCGACATGCAGCAATTGCTGGCCCAGTGCCCGCAACGCCGCGCCGGCCTGCCAGGCCGGATAGTCGGCGAGCGACCCCACGACGATGGTGCCCATCTCGTCGTTCATGCCCTCGAAGCGGCCGAGCGTGTTGAACATGCTCTTGCCCCACAGGAATTCGTCGGCGGTCGCCGGCAATTGGTCGCGATAGGGGCAGAGCTTGAGTCTTTCACGCGGGCAATGGTCGTTGAGATAACGCGCAACGATGCCGTCCTGCATCATGCGGCCGAAGGCAACGCCGGTGCCGCCGGGCGTCCAGGCCCATTTGCCTGACAGCGCATGGTTGGCTGACACCAGCATCAGCCCGCCCACGACGATGGTCAGGCTCGCCTTCGCCAGTCCTGCGACGGGCAGACGCGCGCGCAGAAATGGCCGCATCATCCAGCCGACGACGCAGAGACCGAGCAGCACGCCGAGCGTGGCGCTGTGGGTCGCGGCGGCAAAGGCGGTGAAGACGAACAGCGTGATCTTTTCGAGCGCCGAGGTCCGCTGCCCACCGATGACCAGCAGGAATAGCGACAGCACCGACAAGCCTGCAAAAATGTCGGTGAGCAACATGCTCGCAAGCCAGGGCAGCGCGGTCGACAGGATCAGGAGCAGGCTGATCGCGACGAAACGGAACGTCTGCATCATCGAGAGCACGCGCAAGGTGAGCTGCAACAGCCACAGCGTCGCCAGCGACTGGACCGCGAGGTTGATCCAGAAACCAGAACTCTCGCCATAGTGCAGATAGATGCCGAACACGGTGGAGCGGCTCGGGACGAGATAGCCCTCGTACCAGCGCGCCAGATAGCCTCCGGTATCCCATTGCAACAGCGGATAGCCGTTCCAGAACGCCGGCGCGATCATCAGGAGCGGCAGGGCGACCGCGGCCAGCCGCAGCCAGAGGGTATCAGCGGCGCCCGCGCGCGCATGATCAGTGGTGATGGTCAAATCCGCTCCGTCCTCACTCGGACCATGCCCGCAATCACCGTTGAGGCGGAATTCACCAATAGTTTGACACCGCCCGGCTTGAATTTGGCGAAACCCTGACCATTTTGAGCCGACCTTGCCGCCCGGGGTCTCGGAAGAAACTCTTGTGATTCAACGTGTTGGCATACCCTCGCTGGGCAACGCACTGTTCACTCTCAGGCAAGCCCGTCAGGACTTTGTCGCCTAGACTGTGTTATAGAACCAGTGAAACGAGCCAATTCGAAAGAGCAGATCTCATGGCAGTGCATCAGGTCAATCCGGGAGGAAAGCTCGCAACGCTTGATCCGATCTGGGATCGGATCCGCGGCGAAGCGGAGGACATCGTCCACCGCGAGCCGGAGCTTGCGACCTTCATCTATTCGACGGTGCTGCATCACAGCCGCCTGGAAGATGCGGTGATCCATCGCGTCGCCGACCGGCTCGATCACTCCGCGCTGTCGGGCGATCTCGTGCGCCAGACCTATGACGAGGCGCTGCGCGACGATCCCGATCTCGGCAACGCCTTCCGCGCCGATCTCGTCGCCGTCTACGACCGCGACCCCGCGACCTCGCGCTTCATCGACCCGTTGCTCTATTTCAAGGGCTTCCACGCCATCCAGACCCACCGCCTCGCGCATTGGCTCTATCTGAAGGGCCGCAAGGATTTTGCGTATTATCTGCAGAGCCGGGCGTCTGCGGTATTCCAGACCGACATCAATCCCGCCGCGCGCATCGGCCGCGGCATCTTCCTCGATCACGCCACCGGCTTCGTCTGCGGTGAGACGGCGCTGATCGAGGACGACGTCTCGATCCTGCATGGCGTCACGCTCGGCGGCACCGGCAAGGAGAACGAGGACCGCCATCCGAAGATCCGCCACGGCGTCCTGATCGGCGCCGGCGCGAAGATCCTCGGCAACATCGAGATCGGTCACTGCGCGCGCATCGCGGCGGGTTCGGTCGTGGTCAAGCCGGTGCCGCACAACGTGACGGTCGCAGGTGTGCCCGCCAAGGTCGTCGGCGAAGCCGGCTGCGCCGAGCCGTCGCGCACCATGGATCAGATGATCAACGCCATGGGGCTCTGAGGCGGGACTTTGAGAGGGGACTTTGAGATGGGTCTCTCAGAGGAGACATCGAGCTTGTCGGAAAGGGGGCGGATTTTCCGCCCCCTTCGCCCCAAAAATTCTTTGGCAATTCATGCTGGCGGTTGGTCGCGTCTCGTCCTAAAACCCGCGCCAACCCAGATTTCGATTGGAGACTTGCCGTGGACGTCAAGGAAGTTAGGAAGCTCGACGCGTATCTGAAGCGCGTATTCGGCAATCCCAAGATCCGCGTCGTGCCGCGGCCCAAGAAGGATGATTCTGCTGAGGTCTATATCGGCGAGGAATTCATCGGTGTGCTCTTCGTCGATGACGAGGACGATGATCGCTCGTTCCAGTTCCAGATGGCGATCCTCGAGGACGATCTGGTCGACCAGGAGTGATGTGGCCCGACCGGTGAGGCGGAACTTCCCGACCTCACCATTTAGTGTCTTACGCGGCGGTGCGATCGGCCGGCGCTCCTCCCACATTCCGTCCATGCGAACAGTGCTGATCTCCGGGGCGGGGATCGCCGGGCCGACGCTCGCGTATTGGCTGCGTGCCGGAGGCTACGAGCCGACGCTGGTGGAGCGCGCGCCCACGCTTCGTCGTGGCGGCTACGTGATCGATTTCTGGGGACTGGGCTACGACATCGCCGAGCGGATGGGGCTGTTGCCGGCGATCGAAAGCACCGGCTATCGCGCCAGGGAAATGCGGATCGTCGACGATCGCGGCCGGCGTGTCGCTGGATTTGGTACGAACGTCCTCGACGATCTCACAGGCGGGCGTTACGTCACTCTGGCACGAAGCGATCTGTCGCGCCTGCTGTACGGTACGGTCCGCGATGGTGTTGAAACGATCTTCGATGAGGAGATCGTCGGCCTGGAGCAGCAGCCTGATTGGGTCGACGTCCAGTTGCGGCGCGGCGGGCGCCGACGTTTCGATCTCGTGATCGGTGCTGACGGCCTGCATTCGCAGGTGCGCCGCCTTGCGTTCGGCTCGATCGGGACGTTCGAAAGAAATCTCGGCTATGGCGTCGCGGCATTCGAGACCCGCGGCTATCGCCCTCGCGACGAGAATGTGTATCTGATGCACAACCGGCCGGGCCGTATGGTTGGCCGTTTCGCGCTGCGCGATGATCGCACCTTGTTCCTCTTCGTGTTTCGCGGTGATGCAGGCGCGCCTGCGGCGCAGAAGGCACAGCTGCGTGATCTCTATCGCGACGCCGGCTGGGAATGCCCAGACATTCTGAACGAACTCGAGCGCGCAGACGATTTGTATTGCGACCGGGTCAGCCAGATCAGGATGGACGGCTGGTCGCGGGGCCGCGTCGTGCTGATCGGAGACGCAGCGTTCTGCGTCTCGCTCGTCGCCGGGCAGGGCTCGGCGCTGGCCATGATCTCTGCCTATGTGCTTGCGGGAGAGCTCGCGCGCGCCGACGGGCGCCACGAGGAAGCATTCAGCGCCTATGAGACCCGCCTTCGCAGCTATATCGGCGCCAAGCAGCGCGGAGCGGAGCGCTTCGCCGCGGCATTTGCACCGCGGACGTCATGGGGATTGTGGTTTCGCAATCAGGTCGTGAAGGCGTTCTCGTTGCCGGGCGCGGCGAGACTCGCCATCGGTCGAGACCTTGCCGACAAGCTGGATCTGCCGACTTATCGCTGGCGCGATCGCAAGAAGATCGGCGTTTGAATTGGCCGCGGCATTGATTTCTTTCGAAAGAGACGAATTGTGGGAGGGGGCGAGTTTTCCCAAACCGGCTTGAAAATACGAAGTCATGCCAAGGCACTTGGCTACTGTGCATGGGGTTGTTTTCGCAGTTTTTGTTTTGGAGGCTCGGGGCCGCTTACCCCTTCGGTCCCCGCAACTGCGCCGTCAGCTTCTCCATCGCTTCCGCCGCATCGCGCCATTGCGAGAGCCAGCTCCGCGGAAAGCGGAAAGTGAGGTCGGCGCCGCCGACGCGGCGTTCGGCGAGGCACATGCCGGGCGTCGCGCCATCGCGGGTGCAGCGCGCGGTCAGCGCGGGACTTGCGGCAGAGTAGAGATCCTCGCTGCCGTACGGCGTATCGGCGCGGAACGTCCGCATCGTCAGCCCATCCTGGGGCATTGCCGCGGCTTGGTCGAGATAGCGCGGATAGATCGTGGCGGTGCGCTGCTCGGGCGAGAGCGCATCGCGATGCGCGGCGATCGACAGGAAGATGCGGTCGATCGGCTGCATCGCCGCATCCACGCTGTCGGCGGTGACGTGCTTCGGCGCGCCCGGCGCCTCCAGCGAAGGGTACAGGAAGTCGAGATCGATCCGCTCCTGCGGCCCGGAGTGGCGCTGGATCTTCATGCGGATCGCGTTGGTCGGCAGGTTGAACAGCGTGCCGCCGACGCTCACCGGCAGCTTGTCCGGGGCGCTCGCGCCGCTCGAGCCCCAGGTCGGCCACAACAAATAGGCGACGAGCGCGACGGCGCACACCGCGGCAATGCCGCCGAGCACGATCGGGATCACGTGGGCCCGGGTGCGCGCCCGGGGAGACTGAGGGGAGGTTGCCGAAAACACCGTCATGAGCCGCGAATGAGCCGGAAGTCGGCCGATGGCCGACGAATCAGCGGCGAATATGCCACGTGGTGGCGGTTTCGCGGAGCGTTCACCGGCTGCAGGGAAGGGAGAGAGGCCTGCGTGGGACGGCCGGCGGCGTTAACCTTCCCTTAAGGATAATGTAGCGTTAACCGGCACTCTTTGTCACAGGAAGGCACCTCGCGTTGCGTAAGGGCGGACCTTCCGATGACACCTGAAGCTCTCAATACATTCTTCTCGATCGGCATCGGTTTCGCGCTCGCGGGCGCGCTCGTGAGCGGATACCAGACGGTCGCACAGCGGCCGGCCGGCTTCGGTCTGTTGCAGGACGGCGTGGCGCCGAAGACCTTCGCGGCGGTTCCGTTCCTGGTGTTCGCGGCACCCTTCATCATCATGCGCAACACCCTGCGCGGCAGGCAGCTGGAGAGCCGTCGCGTCGAATTCGTGATGATGGCCACCGTCATCGCCGGCTTCTGGAGCATGATGAGCGGCACCTTCTTCCTGATGACGCTCCGCGCGGCCGGCTTTCTGGTCTGATGCGCGCGCTGTAGGGCTGCCCGCGCGGCGGCCCTTTGCGTCAAGGCTGCCGTTTCGCTATGGCTGGGGTTGACGCGACAGGAGACCCTCATGGCGATCTACGAGCTCGACGGGCAGGCGCCCGACCTTCCCGCCGACGGCAACTACTTCATCGCCGAGACCGCCACCGTGATCGGCCGCGTGCGCCTGAAGCCGGGCGCGAGCGTCTGGTTCGGCGCGGTGCTGCGCGGCGACAATGAGTGGATCGAGATCGGCGAGGGCGCCAACGTGCAGGACGGCTCGACCTGCCACACCGATCTCGGTTTTCCGCTTCACATCGGCAGGAACTGTACGGTCGGTCATAACGTCATCCTGCACGGCTGCACCATCGAGGAGGGCGCGCTCGTCGGCATGGGCTCCATCGTGATGAACGGCGCCAGGATCGGCCGCAACAGCATCGTTGGCGCCGGCTCCGTCATCACCGAGGGCAAGGAATTTCCCGAACGGTCCCTGATCATCGGCTCGCCGGCGCGGGTGATCCGCACGCTCGACGACGCCCAGGTGCAGAAGATGGGGAGCGCGGCGAAGTTCTACGTTGCCAACGGCCCGCGCTTCACGAAGGGCCTCAAGCGGATCGGGTGAGCTCAGCTTCCTTCGGACTCGCGCGCTTCTAGTGCGCTTGCGACCTTCTCGTGCCCCGCGGACCATAGGGCATGCTCGTCGCTGCCGTCCTGGTACGGATTGGCTTCCGCCGGAATGTTCTTACGCGCCGCGCGTTCGCCTTCTGCAAAAGCATCGCGATCGTTCATCGTGACTGCGCCTTCCTGTTTCCGGAGCCGAAGATCAGCCTGAGCGTGATCGTGCCCGCCCTCCCGGTTTCAAGCTGATGCGACGGCATTTGTTCCGGAACCGGTCATTGCTGCGGCGGTTGACCGGCGAAGGAGAATTCAATGGCCAGATTGCCCACAGCCCGTTCAATCAAGTCCGCGATCGTGATCTTCGCCCTTGCCGCGATGCCGGCCGCAGCGTTCGCGCAAGCCACCGGCGGCTCTGCGGGATCGGCCGGAGGTGTGGCTAATTCTCCGGCTCCGTCGCCCGGGACCAACAGCCTGGGGACGGCGCAATCATCGGGAGCGAATGCCACCTCCGGAACCACCACCGGGACCGGCGCAGGTGGATCCACCGACGCCGCCGTCAACGCCGAGAACCGGCTGCTCGACAAGAAGCTCAAGAGCATCTGCCGCGGCTGCTGACGCTCGCGCGGAAGTGAGACAGTGAAGCTGTCAGGAACGCCCAAAGCCGATTAGCTTGATCCTGCTTTGAAGCGTGGAGCGTCTCCACGCGGAGGATCGAGTGATGTTACGCAAGATGATGATGGCGGCGCTGGCCGTTGCGATAGTCGGGCTGTCAGCCCCACAGGCGGCCCAGGCGCGGGGCGGTTTCGGCCACGGTGGCGGCGGTTGGGGCCATGGCGGAGGCTGGGGCCATGGCGGAGGTTGGGGCCACGGAGGCGGCTGGCGCGGCGGCGGCTTCTGGCCGGGAATCGCCATCGGGGCGGGTATCGCCGGCGCGGGTTATTACGGCAGCTATTACGGCTACGGCCAACCGTATTACGGCGATCCCTATTACTATGGTACCGGCTACGACGATGGTGGCTATGGCGGCTGCTACGTCGTGCGCAAGCGCGTCATGACGCCGTCGGGCTGGCGCATCCGCCCCGTGGATGTCTGCGAATAGGCGGCGGTACCCGTTAAAAAAACAAGGTCGCTGACGCAATATACCGTCAACGACCTTGCCAGCCCCGGACATTGAAATCGGCTCACGCCATCCGGTAACGGCGAGCATCGCTTGGAATCACACGGGCGAATGTGATCCAGTTCACAAGTCCAAAAATTTAGGCGGCGCCGGCTGCTCAGCCGCGCGAGCGCTTGCGTGCACTGGCATGGACACGATGCCGTGCAGGTTTCCTGCGGGTAACCGAGGGAGTCTCCGCCTCGCTCGCCCGGGTGCTGGCGAAGGATTGCCGCAGGCCGTCGATGGATTCGTTCAGTGTCGTGACCTGCTCGGACAGACGCTTGGTGTCGGCCTGCTGGAATGCGAGCAAGCGCTTCACACTCTGAAGCTGGTCCTGCACGACCTGAAGCTGGTCAATCGATTCCTGCTGCGTTGCCTCCAGCCCCTTGGTCTTCTCGACCAGCTGCTCGGACGCCTGTGCGGTGCGAGCCTGAAGCTGCCGCGACGCCACCACCCGGTCGGTCTCAGGAGCTGAGCCGGTATAGGCGCGCCAGATCGCGATCGAGGTCACACCGGCGATCAGCAGGAGGAGGGCGGCGGCGGTCAGCGCGATGGGCTGGGCGCCGAGGCGAAGAAGCGGGTTGGACGGTGCGTCCTCTGCGAGATCGATCATCGCTGACAAAACCCAAATTGAAACTTGGTGAGTGGCGAAGACCGGCAACCCTGAGGCCGCCGGGTGTCCCGAAAGCGTTACGTTTCGGCAAGGAATGGGACCAAAAAGAGGCTAAGAGCAAAAAAACCAACAATCATGAGGCCTTGACGCCTCCGAACGCCCGTCAGGGGCAGAGATCAGGGCTGAAACGGCGAAAACGGACCTGAATAGGTCTTCGAGCGGGGCGCCGCGTAGGGTCCGAGCCGGGAGGTTTTCAGTCCCAGTCGCACCAGTGATTCCGCCAAGGTCACCGCGGCGGCGACGCCGTCGATCACGGGCAGGCCGTGCGTGGCGGCGAGTTCATTGGCGAGATCGGCCATACCGGCGCAACCGAGCACGATGGCCTCCGCGCGGTCGTCGCGGATCGTGGCTGTGATCTCCGTGGAGATTTTTGCGAGCGCGTCGGTGTTGCGCTCCTCCAACGCGAGCACCGGCACCTCGGCGGCGCGGACGCGGGCGCAGCGCTCAGCCAGGCCGTATTTTCGCAAATTATGCTCGATCGGCACGATGGAGACACCGAGCGTCGTCACCACGGCGAAGCGCGCGGCGATCAGGCTTGCCATGTGGAAGGCCGCCTCGCCAATGCCGATCACCGGTGCCTTTGCCGCGGCGCGCGCGGCGTCGAGGCCGGTGTCGTCGAAGCAGGCGATGATGTGGGCATCCGCGCCGTCGCGATCGGCCTCGCGGATGCAGCCGAGCATGCCGGGGACGGCGAAGGCCTCGTCGTAAAATCCCTCGATCGAAACCGGACCCATCGCCGGCTGGCGCGCGTCGATCAATGTGTCGAGCAGGGCGATGCTGCGCGCCGCGGCGGCGATCTTCGCCGTCATCGACGCCGTAGTGTTGGGGTTGACGACGTGGAGTCGCATCAGATCAGACAAGCCCTTTGCCGGCGTCCGAGCCTTTGGCCGCCTGCCGCCTGTTCAACACGTGGATCGTGCCGAGCGCAAGGCTGATCACCGTGAACGAGACGGCGGAGATCACGGTGCCGAGCGCATAGATGTCGGGGTTGGTCACGGTGGTGGTGAGGCCCTGGAGATCGAGCGGCAACGTGTTCACCGCACCGATCGCCTGGCTGGAGCGTGCGAGCTCGTCCCAGGAGAGGGTGAAGCCGAACAGGCCGATACCGATCACCGAAGGCAGGATGATCGGCAGCACAACATGACGGAAGGCCTGCCACGGCGTCGCGCCGAGATCGCGCGCGGCTTCCTCGAGGCGCGGGTCGAAGCGGTTGAAGATCGCGAACATGATGAGCAGGCCGAACGGCAGTGTCCAGGTCAAATGTGCACCGAGGCCCGAGGTGAGCAGCCCCATCGAGGTCTCGAAATTCTCGTTCCAATGCGCCTTGATCAGATCGTCGATGATGCGGAATTCGAGCGAGATGCCGAGCGATGTGATGATCGAGGGCACGATCAGGCTCGCGATCGCCGAATAAAACAAAATGCTCTGCGCCTTGAACTTGCGGCGAAACGCCATGCCCGCGGCGACCGACAGCACGACGGTAACGATCATCACGATAATGCCGAGCAGCAGCGAACGGCGAAAGGCCGCGCCGAGATCGACGATGCCGGTGCCCTGGAACAGTTTTGCGATCCAGAAAGTCGACACACCGTTCATCGGGAAGGTGAGGCCGCCCTGCGGCCCCTGGAACGACAGCACGTAGATCGCGATCATCGGGCCGTAGAGAAACAGCGTGTAGGCTGCGAAGAAGATCGCAAGCACGTAGAAAGAGCGCGGGCGTCCTTCCTTCATGCTCTAGAGCTCCTTCTTGATGTCGACGATGCGCGACATCATGGTGATGATCAGGAACGTGATGACGAGCAGGATCACGGCGTTGGCCGCGGCGGCCGGGAATTGCAGCGCGTTCACCCGCGTCTCGATGATCTTGCCGGCTGCCGCGATCTGCTGGCCACCCATTACGCCGATGGTGATGAAGTCGCCCATCACGATGGTGATGACGAAGATCGAGCCGATCACGATGCCGGGCTTGGCGAGCGGGATGATGACGTTGACGAGCGTCTGGAAGCCGGTCGCGCCGGCGTCATAGGCAGCCTCGATCAGCGATTTGTCGATGCGCACCATCGAGTTGAAGATCGGCACCACCATGAAGAAGGTGAAGAGGTGCACCAGCGCCAGCACCACGGAGAATTCGGAGAACAGCAGCCATTCAACGGGATGGTTGATCAGCCCCGTCTTGACCAAGCCTGAGTTGACAAGGCCATTGCGCCCGAGCAGCGGGATCCAGGCGATCATGCGGATCACGTTGGAGGTCCAGAACGGAATCGTGCAGAGCAGTGACAGTCCCATCTGCCAGGTTTTGGATTTGACGTGGAAGGCGAGGAAGTAGGCGACCCAGAAGCCGATGAAGAGTGTGATGATCCACACGAGGAAGCACAGCTTCAGCGTCTTCAGATAAGTCTTGGCGATGGTGCAGAGATCGGGGAGCTGCGCGATGCAGCCCTCGAACGTGTCGGTGTAGCCGCGGCCCGAGAAGGCCGGCAGCAACTGATATTCGTTGTAGTCCCAGAACGAGACGATGACGACGAAGACGAGCGGGATCAGGAAGAAGGCGAGGAACACCAGCATCATCGGCCCGGCCTGAAGCCAGGAGATGAAGGAGGGTGACAGCCGCGCCGCTTTGCGGCGGCGCGCCGTCTCCGATCCCCGGACCAGGTCCGGGGATGCCTGTTGCAGGATGTCCTCTGACGTGTCCATCAAATTACGCCGCGATGAACTCGTTCCACTTGCGGACCATGTAGTCGTTCTCGTCCATCACGGCGTTCCAGCACGCCACGCCACCCATGCGGTCCTCGTAGGAGCCGCCGTCGCGCACGGCGCCGGCCTTTTCGAGCAGCGAGCCGTCCGGCGCCTTGATGTCTTTCTCGGCCGCCTTGCCTTCCATCCAGTAGGCCCACTCGTAAGGCTCCATATGCGCCTTTGCGGTGGAGAGCACGGCTGAGTAGTAGCCCTGGCGGTTGAGATAGGCGCCGGCGTAGCCGGACAGGAACCAGTTGACGAACTCATAGGCCCATTCGAGCTTCGCACCCGAGACGCCCTTGGAAACGCAGAAGCCCGAGGCCCAGGAGCGATAGCCTTCCTTGAGCGGCTGGAAGGTGCAGGCAATCCCCATCGAGCGGACCTTCGTCACCGCCGGCGACCACATCGACTGGATGACGGTCTCGCCCGAGGCCATCAGGTTGACGCTCTCGTTGAAGTCTTTCCAGAAGGCGCGGAACTGGCCGGCCTTCTTGGCCTCGGTCATCACCTTCATGGTGAGATCGATCTCTTCCTTGGTCATGTTGCCCTTGTCGGCATATTTGTACTTGCCGGTGGCTTCCACGACCATCGCGGCATCCATGATGCCGATCGAGGGGATGTTGAGGATCGAGGCCTTGCCCTTGAATTCGGGATTGAGCAACTCTGCCCACGAGCTGATCGGACGCTTGATGATGTCGGGGCGGATGCCGAGCGTGTCGGCGTTGTAGACGGTCGGGATCAGGGTGACGAATTCGGTCGCGGACGTCGCGAACTTCTTGGAGTCCTTGCCTTCGAGATAGAGCACTTTCCAGGGCGCGGTGCCCTGGCCGCCGATCTTCTTGCCGCCGGGCGTCTGGCCCTTGGTGAAGACCGGCGTGATGTTGTCGAATTCCTTGATCTTCCTGGCGTCGAGGGCAAGGATGTTGCCCGAGGGCACGATCTTCTTCAGCGCGAAATATTCGGTGTCCAGCACGTCGAAGGAGTTCGGCTGGGTCATCACGCGCTTGGTGACGTCGTCGGTGGTCGCGGTGATGTATTCGATCTTGATGCCGGTGTCCTTCAGGCACTGCTTGGAGATCTCGCCGCCCTCGTTCACGGCGGTGCCGAGATAGCGCAGCACCTTCGGCTCGGCCGACATCACATAGGGAAAGCCGGTGATGGCGCCGGAGCCGGCGGCAAGGCCAGCGAGACCCGCGGTGCTCTTGAGTAGCGTGCGGCGGCTAAGGCCCTTCTTCCTGGTCGTTTCGGTCATATCACTCACTCCTCTGTTGCGCATTCCGGTGATTGATCGGCGCTATTGCAGACGTTGCGCCTTGGCGGGATCCCAGGTGGCCAGCACGCGATCGCCCGGCCGGAACTGGTGGACGTCGAAGGCAGCCTCGGGAAGGTGGGAGAACAGGGCGGTCCCGTCTTCGAGCGTGAGCGAGACGGCGATGTAGGAGCCCTGGTACTCGGTCTGGGTCAGCAGCGCCGGCGCGCCGACCGCGCCGTCGGCGATCGGCACGATGCCGAGCTGATCGGCGCGCACGGCGATGAGTTTGCCTGCGTCGCTGAGGACGTTGTGACCGCCGATGAAGCGCGCCACGAATTCGGTGCGGGGATGATGGAAGATGTCGCGGGCACTTCCCTGCTGTTCGATCCTGCCCTGGTTCATCACCACGATGTGGTCGGCGAGCGCCATCGCCTCTTCCTGGCCGTGCGTGACCTGAACGAAGCTGATGCCGAGCTCGCGCTGCAGCCGCTTCAATTCGCCCCGCATCTTCACCCGCAGGAACGGATCGAGCGCAGAGAGCGGCTCGTCGAGCAACAGGATCTGCGGCTCGGTGATCAACGCGCGGGCGAGCGCGACGCGCTGCTGCTGGCCGCCGGAGAGCTGCGCGGGGAGGCGGGCCGCGTAGGGCGTCATCGCGACCAGCTCGAGCAACTCGCCGGCGCGCTTGTGCCGCGTCGCCCGGTCGACGCCCCGCATTTTCAGGGCAAACGCCACGTTGTCGAGCACGGTGAGGTGCGGAAACAGCGCGTAAGACTGGAACATCATCGCCGTGCCGCGCTTGGCGGGTTCGAGGTCGGTGACGTTCTGCGGACCCAGGATGATGTCGCCTTCGCTGACCGCCTCGTGGCCGGCGATCATGCGCAAGGTCGAGGTCTTGCCGCAGCCGGATGGGCCGAGCAGGCAGCAATAGGTGCCGGCCGGGATCTTCAAATTGACGGTGTCGACCGCCAGCGTCGTGTCGTAGCGCTTGGTGACGGCGACCAGTTCGAGGGCGGCGGGAGTGGCCATGGCGTGTCCGGGGCGAGGGCGATGCTGCGCCTCTCTCCGCAAGGTCCATGCCAATCGTGCTTGAATCGTTCTCTGCCGGCCGAATTTCAAAACAGTGCAGCGGACTCAGATCGTTAGATCGAATCTCCTGGGTCTGGCCGGCTCGTGGCCTTCGCAGTTGTGTGCACACAAAACAGGCGCGGATTGTATAAAGTTTCGCCTGTGATTGGATACAGCTGGTCGATTAGGATTCGACGCCATCTTCGGCGATCGAGTCCTCACCCGCATGGCTGCCAAGTCCCGACCGAAATCCGACGCGCCAGATGCGAGCGATCGCGTCAGCCGCATCCGGGAAGGCGTGACTGCGGCGATCCTCGAGCATCGCCTGCTGCCCGGCACGAAACTCGGCGAGGACGAGATCGGCGAGATCTACGGCGCGAGCCGAACGCTGGTTCGCACCGCGCTGCAACAGCTCGCGCATGAGGGCATCGTCAACATCGAGAAGAACCGCGGCGCCTTCGTCGCGAGGCCGACGCCTGCGGACGCCCGCGAAGTGTTCGAGGCGCGCCGCCTGATCGAGCCGACGATCGTCGATCACGCCGTTGACGCGGTGTCGCCGGTCTGGATCGGGCGTCTCCAGCGCCATCTTGCCGAGGAACGCGAGGCGGAGCTGCGTGGCGACGCGCGTGCTTCGGTCCGCCTCTCCGGCGACTTCCATCGGCTCGTCGCCGAGATGAGTGGCCACAGCATCTATCTCGGTTTTCTCAAGGAGCTGATTGCGCGCTCCTCGCTGATCATCCTGCTCTACCGCCGGCACGACACGCCGGCCTGCGGCACCGATCATCACGCCGGAATCGTCGCCGCGATCCGCAAATGCGACAGGGAGGCCGCGCGCGCGCAGATGTTGTCGCATCTGAACGAGATCGAGGCCGAGCTGTTCCTGAAGGATCCAGCCGACGAGTTGCGGCTCGCGGACGTGCTCGGGGTCTGACCTCCAGGAGGTGTCCGCACCCGGGCGAGCGCGGCGGCGGCTATTGCGGCTCCAAGCCGAGCGTCTTGATCGACTCGAGCCAGACCGGCCCTTCCTTTTCGTAGAGTGCAAGCGAGGATGCGCGGTCCATGGCCGGCTGGTCGACGCCGAAAGCATCGAGCAGCTTCTGCACGCGCTCCGTCTTGCCGCCTTCGACCATCAGCTTGGCGAGCATGTCGATCCGGTCTGCCGGCATCGCAGCGGGCGCCACCAGCGCGGTAAAGCTGATGAGCTGGAAGACATTGCCGGTGACCCCTTGCTCGGCAAATGTCTTGGTCTCGGGCAGCTTCTTCATGCGCACCGGTGTCGGCACGGCAATCGGGCGGCCGATTCCGGTATCGAGCACCGGAAGCGCGGCCTGATAGCTGCCGACCGCCGCCTGGATGACCCCGGCTGCAAGATCCTGCCACATCGGCGCTTCGCCGCGGTAATGCACGATGGAAATGTCGAGACCGAATTGGCGGTTGAGCTCGGCGATCGCAATATGCGCGAACGAGCCGATCCCGTACGAGCCGGCCGTGACCTTGTTGCCACGCGCATAGGCGACGAACTCTTCGATCGTCTTTGCGTTGGTGGCGGAATGAACCACCAGCGGCAGATGCCCCGAAGGCGTCACCGCGACGATCGTGAAATCCTTGTCCGGATCATAGGCCAGCGATTTCAGCAGCAGCCGGTTACCGAGCAAGGTGGACGAGATCGTGTACATCAGCGTGTAACCGTCCGCCGGAGAATCCTTCACCGACTGTGCTGCCAGCGCACCGCTGGCTCCGGTTTTGTTTTCGACAATGACCGGCTGGCCGAGCTTCTGCGAGATGTAGTCGCCATAGGCGCGGGCGAAGGCATCGGTGATGCCGCCTGCCGGCGTGGAGACGACGATCTTGATTGCCCGGGTCGGCCAGGCCTCGGCCCAAGCCGTTTCAGAAGCGGCTATCGTCAGGCATGCAATCGCGGCAGCCCAAATTCTCGCGGATGTCCGCACTTCGGCCTCCCTCTTTTCCCTGTGTCATTGGGCAGCCGGCAGCCACCGCAACGAGGTGTCACACGGGCAAGGAGGAGGGTCAAGAAATCAAAATATCGTTTCACTGTGTGAAATGATCATCGCCGACCTGCAGGAGAACCCGGCGCGGCAAGCTTGGCGCCGAGCGCCTCGGCAAGTGCGGAAGCGACCCTCTTCATCGGAGGTACGAAGCGGCGTATGCCTTCCTCCGGACTGACCGCTTCGCGGAGCATCATCACGTTCATGCTGCCGAACAGCCGGTTCTGAAGCGCGACGGGAACGCCAAGCGCCCAGACTGCGCCGCCGAAGATACTGCGGCTGTAGCTGTCGTCCATCACCGCGAACCCGGCTTTGCGGATCGTGCGCAGCGCCTTGGTGAGCTTGTCGGGATTGCGCGCCAGATCGTTCCAGGGCTCGGGACCGAGGGCAAGGCGAGCGGCAATGCGCTCCTGCTCGGCGGGCTCGCAGAAGGCGAGATAGGCGCGTCCCATCGAGGTGCCGAGGACGGGAAAGCGAAATCCTGGCGGGCGGCTGAACAGCAGCGATCCATCCACACGCGTCGTGTGGGCGATGACCATGGACTCCTGATCGAGCACGGCAATGTCTGACGGCCAGTGGATCTGCTTGCGGAATTTGTTGAGGATGGGTTCGGCGATGCCGCCAATCCAGGTCGGCTCATCATAGCCTGCGCTGAGCAGCAGCGCGCGTCCCGTCGGCGCGTAGCTGGCCGGCTCGGTACGGCGCACCACATAACCTTCATGCTCCAGCGTCTCGAGCATGCGGACGATCGTTGACTTGTTGAGCCCCGTCGCCTTGTGCAGCGAGCCGACGGTCGACTGCCGTTCCTGGTTGATCACCCGCAGGACCTCGAGACCCCTGGACAACGCGATGACGGGACGGAACGACGTCATGGCAGCTCCTTGTGATTGCCTGTGCCGCTAGCCGATGGCAACCGGAGGGACAGGGCAGCGCGCTCGACGCCATCGCCACCGATTGCGGGAAGGCTGGCATGAGTCAAGCTCGCTGACGCGTTCATCTCGGTTTCGAGAAGGGCGGGATTCGCAGACAATTCGATGGCTTGCTGCGCCCGGCGGCAATTTAGTTCCTGTGGTCAAGTCGCTCGTAGTCTCGTGTGGAAGTCGGGCGCTGCGACGTCACGTGACTAGTGCTCGCGAGGCGCACCGGCTATAGGATGACGCTCCGTCATCGAACTGTCATGTACCTGTAAATGCTGAAGTCAGACGCAACGCCGGTTCGCAAGCACCCGAGCGCGCGGGATGACAATCCTGTTGCGAAGGACAACAAGAGAACGCAAGTCGTCGCCGGCTTCTTCAGGCAGCGTGAACCCGCCGAGCTCGTCGCTGAACCCGTGATCGATCAGACGCCATCGCAAGACGCGGAACCGGCAACGGAACCGCTCGCGTCGAGCGCTGCGGCGCAGGCCGCCGGTGAGATCGAACTCAAGCTTCTCGTCGATGCCGAACGCATGGTGCATCTCAACGCTGCGCCCGTCATCGCGGCGAACGCGCGCAACAAGGGCACGCGCAAACATCTTAAGTCCGTCTATTACGACACGCCGGAGCGGACGTTGCGTCGCAACGGCTTGAGCCTGCGGGTTCGTCAGAGCGGTGCGCGCTTCGTGCAAACCGTGAAGACCGATGCGGTGGACGATCCGCTCCGCCGCGGTGAGTGGGAGGCGAGCGTGCCTTCGGTTGCGCCCGATCTCGCTTTGGCAATGCCCTTCATTCCCGAGAAGCTTCGCGGCCACCTGGAAGCGCAGCCGCTCGAAGCGATCTTCACCGCCGATGTCCATCGCCATGCGCGGCTGATTGAGCTGCCGTCAGGCTCGGTCGAGATCGCCTTCGACCGGGGCGAGTTGACGGCCGGCAATCGTTCACTGCCCGTGAGTGAGATCGAGCTGGAGCTCAAGAGCGGCAGCGCCAGCGCAATCTACGAGCTCGCGCTGCGGCTCGCGGAGCACGGCGACGTAAAGCCGTCGATCCGCACCAAATCGGCGCGCGGGTTCGATCTTGCCGCCGACAAGACGCCCTCGGCGCGGCGTCCGCGAAAATTTCGTCTCGATCCGTCGATCACGCTCGATGAGGCCTTCGCCACGATTCTGCGTTCCTGCTTCCTCCATTTGCTTCAGTCGCTGCCGGCTGCCGAGGATGGCCGCAATCCGGAAGGAATCCATCAGCTGCGCGTCTCGCTGCGCCGGCTGCGGTCGGTGCTGGATCTGATGCATTCGGCGGGCATGTCGAGCAACGTCGATACGCTGCGAACCGAAGCCAAATGGCTGGCGCAGGATTTGTCCGCCGCGCGCGACTGGGATGTGTTCCGGCTCGATACCCTGCCGACGATCGCAACAGCCTGTCCGTCGGTCGCGGGCTTCGATGCGCTGGGCCTGGCTGCGGCCGAGCGCCAGTCGGATGCCTATCGCAAGGCGCACGATGCGCTCGACGATCGCTGCTGCGCGATGTTCCTGATCAGCCTCGGCGGGTGGATCGAGGCGCGCGGATGGCGCAACGACGTCGCCGCGCAGGATCTCGGCCAGCTCGCCGAACCCGCCGTCAACTTCGCGCAGCGCATTCTGTCGGCGCAATACGCCAAGGTGCTCAAGCGTGGCCGCCGCTTCAAGTCGCTTCCCGCGGAAGGTCTGCACCGCCTGCGGCTCGCGACCAAGCGGCTGCGCTATCTCAGCGAGTTTCTGCTGCCGCTGTTCGCAGATCGCAAATCCGCGCGAAAATTCTCGCGCAGGCTCGCCGGCTTGCAGGAGCAGCTTGGCGCCTTCAACGACATGGCGGTGACGGCATCATTGCTCGACGGGCTCGGTGCCGAGCCCGACTGCGCCATCGCCGCGGCGGCGATCGCCGGCTGGCAGGCGCGCGCGTCGGTCGGGGTGCAGCCCGCCCTGCAAAGCACATGGCGCGATTTCACCGCCGCGCGCGTGCCCTGGTCGCGGCAGACGCCGCAGGACTAAGCGAAGCACATCCCCCAAAAAAGTTGCGGCCAGCCATTGGGGGATGGCTGGCCGCGCGCGAACCGGTCTGGGACGGGGAGGGGTGGGGATGTGACCGGGTCGCGTATCTCTTTCGTTTGTCTCTACTGATCTACTACTGGTCCCTTGCGCTGGCGGTGGAGACCGCCGGCTTGGTGTCGCCGAGCGAGACCCAGACATTCGGATCGCTCTGCGACTGGCGCTTGACGAAACGGTAGCCGGTCTCCGTCCAGGCAACGACGTTCTCGTTCTGATTGTCGAGAACGAACTCGCCCTTGTCGGTCTTCACCGTCAGCACCGCGTGTCCTTCGCCCTTCTTGTCGCGCACGACGGTGATGAGCAGGGCCTCGCGCGGCCATCCGGCATCGATCAGCATCTTGCGCTTCAACAGCACGTAGTCTTCACAGTCGCCGTAACCGTCCGACGGCAGCGACCACTTTTCGATCACGCCCCAGTGCTCCTGGTCGGTCAAAGGCTTGACGGTCTCGTTGACCCAGCGATTGACCTTGACGAGGTCGCGCCATGCAGCCTGCGACATCACGATGTCGCGCGGTTGCGTCGGTGCGCCCTGGCACTGAGCGGCATTATCCGCACAGAACTCGACCCAGCCGATCGGCGCACGCGTGGTGTCGCCGAGGCTTGCGTAGAGCAGACGGCCTTCGCCGGCCTGCGCTGCCGCGCTCATTCCGAAGAGCATGGCGGCCAGCGCCATTCCCTTCCCCCGTCCCCTGAAATCAAACATTGCGGCCCCCGTTTCTTGTTGGGACCACATTGCGCAGGGAGCTTTTGAGTTGCCGCTAAGTCAGTCAAGTCAAGTCGAGACGAATTCAAGTAAAACACGCGGCGAATTCGATCTATACTTGAGTCAAACTTGAATAAAATTCGATATGACTGCAATTGATTCAAATTTTATCGATTAACGCGGAAAGGCTGGCGGAACCGTTGTTTGCACGCACCTGCAGCCTCCGCGTTAACCCGTGCGAGGCCCGTCACGACCCATGAAAAAGGCGGCGTCCGCATCGCGGAGGCCGCCTTCAGGGCTGGAAATGCAGTGGTTTTGGTGCCTTCGCGCTTTACCGCGCGGTAACGCTCTCTTCGAGAGTTTCAATCGGCTGCGAATGCATGAACTCGAGCGCGAAGCCGTCTTCGAGGTTTCGGACCACGCGGCCCTGCACCCGGCCGAGCAGAACCGTCGATTTCAGCGGTGGCCGGTTCTCGGCGGCGATGGCGGCGCCCGAGAGCGAAAGGTCGATGATGCGGCAGGTCATCTTGGTGCCGTCCTCGAGCGTCAGCACCGCGATCGGATTGCGCGGCACGATACGATCGTGGCGGCGGTCTTCCGGCAAATTGAGGATGTCGCGGTTGGCGAGCCAGGTCAGCTGTGCCGCGAGCTTGTCGCGCTTTCGCGGTGTCGCACCGACCGTCATGGCGAAGCCATTGTCGATGATGCGGGTGATCTTGCCCTCGACGCGGCCGATATGGTCGAGATAGGCGACCACGCGGTCGCCGACATTGCCGATGCCGGGGGCCAGCAGTGCCAGCCCACCCGGCGACATGTTGATCACCTGGCAAGGGAATTCACGGCGGTCCGGCAGCATGTAGCGGCCGAGCAGGTGAACCTTCACCCGCTGGAAACGCCGACGTTCCTCGGCGGCCGGAAGAAATTTTTTGTGCGCCAACGCCATTTTCACAACCCGACCCCCCGCCTGGCGGAGTCCGGGACGACCCTAAGGTGCACAGGGTTAATGCCGCGTTAGGATCGGGCGCGGCGATGACGAACAGACACAATGCGTTCGAAAAGCCACATCAGGGGCGGGCAGGCCAGCACCGTCAGCGCGCCGAGGTCGAGCGCGACCGCGGCAGTGCCGGCCGATTTGGCGAGCCGGCCCGCCACCGCCGGCCCCAGCATCATCGCGGCATAGAAGAGAGTGTAGAACACGCCCATTCCGACCGCTCGTGTCTCCGGCGCGAGTACGCGGGCGGCCAGGCTCATGATCGGGCCGGCGGGAAGGCCGCCGATCAAGCCGCCCAGGACGAGGATCGCGATCACAGCGTCGGACCGGGTCAGCCAGGCGAGCAGACCGGCCACCACGAGGCTCGCCGCGATCGCCACGACAAAGGGGCGCTTGGTGCGATCGGCGAGATATCCGCCTGCCGGCACCGAGATCACCGACAGCCACATCACGAGGCTGATCGCCGAGCCTGCCGCCGCAATGCTCCAGCCGCGCTCGACGAGCAATGAGGGGCCGAACGAGAAAATCATGGCGAAGCCGATATTATAAAGGCCCCAGATCGAACCCGCGACGATCACCGCCAGAAGCGCGAGCGGATCAAGCCGCCCGGAGCCGGTCGCCCCGGCGGTTGCTCCCGGCGGCGATTGGTAGAAAATGATCAGCACGATGCCGATCGCAGTCAGCGCGCCGGCCACGAGGAACACGGCGCCGGCGCCATACGCCGTGCCGATCGCCGGCAGCACCAGCAGCGAGATCGCAACGCCGGCCGGCCAGGAGTTGACGAAGATCGCCATCGCGGTGGCGATCTCCTTACCCGCAAACCAGTCGGTGCCCATCTTGGTGAGCTGTACGGTCAGCAGCACGCCACCGGCGCCGGAGGCGAGCCGGCCCGCCATCTGCCAGCCCCAGACGTCGATGGTGGCCATGACGAGACTGCCCGCCGTCATCAGCAGCAGCGCCACGATCGTGGTGGGCTTGTCGCCAAGCGTCCGGCCGATCGCGCCGCCCGGCAGCGCCAGCACGATGCCCGGTGTGAAATAGAGCCCGATCAGGATGCCGATATCGGCGAGTCCGACGCCGAAGCTCTGCTGCAGCAGCGGCGCGACCGCGGCCACGCTCTGGAACTGGAACGCGATGGTGAGGCGAACGACGAACAGGATCGCAAGTATGCCCCAGCGATTGCGCAACGCTTCATCTCCCAAACCCTGTATCGAGCGTGCGGTGGGGAGACGCCGGAGTCAACCGCAAGCTCTGAGCTTACGTCTTCCTCGTCGCGCGCCCATAAAGAAGACATAGCAGTGCCAGCAGCACTGCGGCCGAGAGCCCGAGCGACCAGTGAACGCCGATCGCCGCACCGAACAGTCCAACCGTGATGCCGCTGAAGGCCCGCATCCCGAGCCCGGCCATGTTGTAGAGGCCGACGACGCGGCCGCGAATGTCGGACGGCGCGTTCAACTGCACCAGCGCCTGCGCCATGGTGTTGAACGACAGCTCGAAGAAGCCTGCAAAGAACAGCAGCACGATCGCGACCGGATAGATCCGCACCGAGGCGAAGCCGAGCAGCGCCACGCTCCACAGCATGGCGAGCATGATCGCGGTGCGCGGCGTACCCTTGAGCCGTCCCCAGGATTCCAGCGCGATACCGGCGAGCAGCGCGCCGGCCGCGTCGGCCGCGAGCAGCACGCTGTAGGAGATTCCGGGATCGCCATGGCCGAGATCGCCGGCAAAGCCCGGCATCTGGGCGTGATAGGCGTTGCCGATCATGAAGGAGGTGAGGCCGGCAAGCCAAGTCATCGCCGTCAGCACCGGCTGGGTGCCGATGGCGCGGATGGTCAGTATGATGTCGGCGAAGCCGCGCACGGCGAAGCGCCGCACCGCGACACTCTTGTCCCGCACCGGCGCCCAGAACAGCCATAGCAGCATCGGCAGATAGAACAGCGTGTTGAAGATGATGCCGTGCGAGGTGCCGAGCGTGAGCATGATGATGCCGCCGACGGCAGGTCCGACCAGAATGCCGAGATAGCGCGCCATCGCGTTCAGCCGCACCGCGCTCGGAAGGTCGGCGGGGCCGACGAGATCATAGAGCAGCAGCTGGTTCGGCGTCTGCCACAACACGCCGGCGCAGCCATGGATCACCAGCAGCAGCATGGCGTGCCACATCTGGATGGAGTCGGTGATGAAGAAGAAACCCCATCCCGCTGAGGCAACAACGAACAGCAGCATGCCGCATTGAATGATGCGGCGCGGATCGACCCGGTCGGCCAGCCCGCCGACCGCGACCGAGAACAGCAGGAACGGCAGCCAGTGCGACAGCACCGCAAAGCCCGCCAGCGCTGGCGAATGGAATTTCTGGAACACCACCCAATAGCTGATCACATGCTCGATATTGTCGGCCATCATCGCCAGCACATAAGCGATGAACTGGAGCCGGTAGGGCACCGACTTCATCGCCGCGAACGATCCGGACGCGACCACGGGATTTTGGGGGAGGGGGTTCAAGAGGGCACCTGGGTGGGACTTTCGCGCCGTGCCTACACGTTCGCCGTCGAGCGCTCAAGACACTTGGGTGTGTGTGGACCACGATCCCGTAGCCCGGATGAGCGCAGCGATATCCGGGAACGCTGGTCCCGCATGTCGCTTCGCTCATGTGGGCTACGAGGCCGCGGCTTGGCACCAGCGCGCATCTCACATACGCTTCGCTTCAGCCCGCACCGATCAATCATAACAGACGGGCATCGAGGACACGCCATGGACCAGATTCGCGTCTGCACCCACGCAGGACCAGGCAGCGAGCCTGTCATCAAAACCGTGCCGTGGCCGAAGGTCGGCAAAAAGGCGGCGCTGATCAAGGTCGGCGCGTGCGGCGTCTGCGGCACGGACCTGCACATCCTGAAAGGGCATTGGCCGAAGCCGCTGCCATGGCCGTTCACGCTCGGCCATGAGCTCGGCGGCATCATCGTCGAATGCGGCGACGAATTCACCGAGGACTTCATGAGCAAGCCGCTCAAGGTCGGATCAAAAGTGATGATCCCGCCGCTGATGCCCTGCGGCCATTGCTATTACTGCATCCATTATCCCCTGACCGCCAACAAGTGCCTGACGCCGGTCTATTACGGCCGCTATCTCGGCTTCGACAAGGCGCCTCACATGTGGGGCGGCTGGGCCGAATATGTCTATGTCGATCTCGACATGCTGCCGGGCACCAAGATCTACAAATTGCCTGACGACATGTCGCTGCGGCTGGGTGCGCTGTCGGAGCCGCTGACCTCCTGCATCCGCGCCTTCAATCGCGCGAGCCGCGCCGGCGGTTTTTCCTGGGGCGACACGGTGGTGATCCAGGGCTCGGGCCCGATCGGCATTCTCGCGGTCGCCGCCGCACAGGAGATGGGAGCAGGGCGCGTGATCTGCGTCGGTGCCCCGGAGGAGCCGCGGCTCAAGCTCGCGCGCGCGTTCGGCGCGGAGGCGACGGTGAACATCGACGAACTGAAGTCACCACAAGACCGCATCGCGCGCGTGCGCGACATCGTCGGCGGCTTCGGCGCCGATCTGGTGATGGATTGCTCGGGCCACCCTTCAGCCGGCCCCGAAGGCATCGAGATGCTGCGCGACGGCGGCACCTATGTCGAGATGGGCCAGTTCACCGACGCCGGCTCGATCGAGACGTCCTGGCACCGCATCTGTACCAAGGACCTCAATGTGCTGGGCTCCTGGGGTTTTACCGGCAACGATCTGCCGCTCGGCGTCGACATGCTCCATCGCACGGCAGGCAAATATCCCTGGCTGAAGATGCAGACGATCTATCCGTTCACCGAAGCGGGCGTCGCTCAGGCGGTGAGGGACGCGATGGCGATGAAGACGGTGAAGTCGACGATCGTGCCGTGGCCGGAATTGGTGGAGTGAAGAGCACGCTATCGCGAAAAAAACGTATCCGCGACTTCCATTTGACGTTGAACCAGCTAGCCTGCGCACCTCGCAAGGCCGGCAGGTGTCATGAACATTTCATCCGAATTTCCCGACGTTTCCCTCGCATCCCTTATCCCCGACATCGACCGACTTGCCGCTGACGCGATGGCGGTCTGGAAGGTGCCGGGCGCAGCGCTCGCCATCGTGCAGGACGGCAAGGTGGTGCTCACAGGCGCCTACGGCCAGCGCGACGTCGAGGCCGATCTGCCGGTCACGCCGCGTACCCAATTCGTGATCTGCTCGATCACGAAATCCTTCACCGCGACCGCGATTGCATTGCTTCATAATGAGGGGCTGCTCGACTGGACCAAGCCGGTCCGCGACTATCTGCCGGAGTTTCGCCTCTCGGATGCGGTCGCGACCGAACGCGTCACCGTTCGCGACCTGCTCAGCCATCAGTCGGGGTTACCGCGACACGACTGGCTTCACCTGCCCGGAGACCTCGCGCCGTCCGAGATGCTGCCGCTGATGCGGCATCTCGAACTGAGCCGGGACATCCGCGCCGCCTGGCAATACTGCAACCTCTGCTACAACGCCGCCGGTCTCCTCATCGAGCGCGTAACCGGCCAGAGCTATGAGGCTTTCGTCCGCGAGCGCCTGACAAACCGGCTCGGCATGACGGTCAGTTTCTCGCTCGATGAACTCGAAGCTGCACAGGAGCCGGCGCGGCCCTACAAGATCGACGTCGACACGCGGTCGCCGGCGCTGCGGCTGCCGATCCGCACCACGGCCGCAGGCGCCATCAACACGTCGGTGGCCGATCTTGCCAACTGGATGCGGCTGCATCTCGGCAGGGGCGAATTCGAGGGCGAACGCCTGCTGCCGGCATCGCTGGTGGACCAGCTGCACGCGCCGCTCGCGCCTGTTGGTAAGTCGGAATTTTTCGAGTTCGGCCACTGGCACTATGGATTGGGGCTTCAGTCCAACACGTATCAGGGCGAGCGCGTAGTATTGCACAGCGGCGGCTGGAACGGCTGGGGCTCGCTGATGACGCTGGTGCCAGACGCCGGCATCGGCGTGGCCGTGCTGACGAACCGCAGTCGAAACGAGGTCACATCGATCCTGACGTGGTACATCATCGACCGGCTGCGCGGCCGGGAGCCGGTCGACTGGCTCTCACGCTTCCGCAAGATGCGCGACGACTTCATCGCTCACATTCCTGCCAACAAGGAGGTGCGCGAGAAAGCGCGTCACAGGGACACAAGGCCGGCGCATGCTTTGTCCACTTATGCAGCGGACTATGCACATCCCGCCTATGGTGTCATATCGATCCGCGAGCGGGACGGCGCGCTGCACTGGTCCTGGCGCGGCATGGGCGCGCCGCTCTTACACTGGCATTTCGAGACCTTCGTCACGCCGGAGATCATCGACCAGCTCCATCCGGACAATCTGCCCATCACCTTCCAAACCGACCGCGATGGCAATATCGTGCACCTGTCGGCGCCTCTGGAGCCGATGGTGAAGGACATCGTGTTCGCACGCCGCGCCGCCGGCGATTGTATGGATCCTGCGTTTCGCGAGCGATGCGCCGGGCATTTCAAGAGCGGTGGCGCGAACCACAACGTGAGTCTCGACGCCGAAGGCCTGCTGATCCTGAAGTCCGATTTCCAGCCGGCCTATCGTCTCGAGCCGCAGCAGGGCCGCCGGTTTCGCATCGTCGAGCTGGATGGTTTTGCCGTCGAATTTCGCGGAGAAGACAATCGGGTTGACCAGATCGTCCTTCACCAGCCGAACGGCATCTTCGTCGCGGACCGCGTGGTGAAGTAGGAGACGACCCATGGAGCCGCAGTCAAACGACCCCCGCTCGCCCTTCAGCGCTATCCGCGCCATCGACTACACCGTCATCTTCGTGCGCGACATGGCGGCGATGCGTCGCTTCTACGAGGAGGTTCTCGCGTTTCCGCTGCTGCGGGAGCTGTCGCCGAACTGGATCGAGTACGGCTTGGGCCCCAACACGCTGGCTCTCGCAATACCGGGCCGGACCGCGACTGACCCGCCGATGCCGGCGGGCGGTGCCTCGCTGCAACTGGCCTTCAAGGTGTCCGCGGCCGAAGTCGATGCGTGTGCCGACGAACTGGTGCGGCACGGCGTAGCGTTGTTGTCGCCGCCGACGAACCAGTCGTTTGGGCATCGAACCCTGTTCTTCCGCGACCCCGACGGCAATCTTTTGGAGGTCTATGCGGAGATCTAAACCGCGGGAGCGGCGGGCCTGTGCACGAAAAGTTCCATCGGAAGTCCGCGAGTTATTCACGCGGGGGTGAAACTTAGGCCCGGGTTTCGGCTTTCAGTTCACGGGAGAGTTCATCGTGAAGCGAATCCTGAAACCCGTCACTTACATCCTGGCCGCCATCTACTTCCTGGTGGATGCGGTCTTCATGGCCGTGGCGAGGCCGATCTCGCGCTGGATCGGGCGGCATCTCCAGTTGAAGCGATTGCGCGGCTGGATCAGATCGCTGTCGCCTTATTGCTCGCTCGCGCTGTTTTCCGTACCCGTCATTATCCTGGAGCCGGTCAAGCCCGTGGCGGCCTATCTCGCCGCAACCGGCCAGATCGTAAGCGGGGCGGTGACGTTCATCGTCGGCGAGCTGCTCAAGCTCGTGCTGGTCGAGCGCCTGTTCCATCTCACGCGTGACAAGCTGATGAGGATTCCGGCCTTCGCCTGGGCCTATGGGAAGTTCACCGAGGTAAGGGCATGGCTGCAGGCGACCGAAGCCTGGCGCGCGGTCCGCGCCTTGGGCCGCGCGGCGAGGGACACTGTTGCGCGGGCCAGAGCCAGGCTGGCCGGCGGATTCGGCAGGCTCGTGACCTCCCGGGATTAGGGCCCGGGCGTCGCTCTCTATGCGAGCTTGCGGGCCGCGGCGGTGGCCTTGTCGCCCGTGTTCGGCGTGCCGGTCGGCTCGATGAGCAGGAGATGAACTTCCTCGCGCGCGACCGGGCGATGCTCAACACCTTTGGGCACGACATAGAGCTCGCCCGGACCGAGCGTCACCGTGCGATCCTGTAATTCGATGTCCAGATTGCCTTTCAGGACGAGAAAGAAATCGTCGGTGTCCTCGTGCTTGTGCCAGGTGAACTCTCCCTTCACCTTCACCACCATCACGTCGCAGTCGTTGAAGGTCGTGATCGTGCGTGGAGACCAGAAATCCCCAAAAGTCGCGAGTTTGTCGGCAAGCGAAATGCCGTTGGCCATGTGTCAACCTTATATTGCTTCCTCGTGAGGCACGATTTGGGATCGACGTGCTGGGGCGGCAAGACTTGGGTTCGATGGCTTTGGTCTATCGCAAAGCGTGCAGTGGCCACACAAGCGTATCCCAGCGCGCCCAATGGCGCCCAATTTGAGCCGGGTGGCTGTGAAAGCCCGCTGCTTCGGCGCAAAATCCCGCTATATGCAGCGAAACGGCCCGGAAACGCTGGATGTAGTGGGTCGAGCTGGCCAGTAAGCTTATTCTCGGCATCACCAAAGCCATGCGTCATAGGCATGGTGATTTGCCCGCACTTGGCGTAAAGAGCGTCCAAATCAAATCACCACGCGTGCGGCTGGACCATTTGCCGCCTACGCAGCTTCAGGTCGCGCGGCTCGACGTTCCGCGCCTGGACCAACCAAGGTTTATCCCGTGTCTTTTCCGACCATGAGTGCGCCGCTCGCCCGAGCTTTGGCCGAGCGCAATTACGACCGTCCGACCCCCGTTCAGCTCGCCGTGCTCACGGACGAGGCCGCTGACCGCGACCTCTTGGTTTCGGCCCAGACCGGCTCCGGCAAGACCCTGGCCTATGGGCTGGCGATGGCCAAGGATCTGTTGGGCGACGCTGAGCGGTTCGAGCGGGCGGGTGCACCGCTTGCCCTGATCGTGGCGCCGACCCGCGAGCTAGCCTTGCAGGTCCATCGCGAGCTGGCCTGGCTGTATGAGCATGCGAGCGGGCGCGTCGTCTCCTGCGTCGGCGGCATGGACCCCAGGCGCGAGCAGCGCGAGCTTGCGGCCGGCGCTCATATCGTCGTCGGCACGCCCGGCCGGTTGTGCGATCATTTGCGCCGCGGCCGTCTCGATATTTCGGAATTGAAGGTGGTCGTGCTCGACGAGGCCGACGAGATGCTCAATCTCGGCTTTCGCGAGGACATGGAATTCATCCTCAAGACGACGCCGGACACGCGCCGCACCCTGATGTTCTCGGCGACCTTCCCGCGCGGCATCGTCGCGCTGGCCAAGCAGTATCAGCAGCGGGCGTTCCGGATCGAGGTCGCCGGCGACGAAGGCGGTCACGCCGATATCGAGTACCGCGCGATCCGGATCGCGCCCGGCGATGCCGAGCACGCGGTCGTCAACGTGTTGCGCTTCTACGAGGCGCCGAGCGCGCTGGTGTTCTGCAGCACGCGCGATGGCGTCCGGCATTTGCAGGCAGCGCTGTTGGAGCGCGGCTTCTCCGTGGTCGCTCTGTCAGGTGAATTGACGCAGAACGAGCGGACCACGGCGCTGCAGTCGCTGCGCGACGGACGCTCGCGCGTCTGCGTGGCAACCGACGTCGCCGCCCGCGGCATCGATCTGCCGAGCCTCGATCTCGTCATTCATGCCGACCTGCCCAACGACGCCGAGGTCATGCAGCATCGCTCCGGCCGCACCGGACGCGCGGGCCGCAAGGGGACGAGCGTCATGCTGGTGCCGCCCGTACGGCGGCGCCGTGCGGAAATGCTGCTGAATGTTTCGGGAATCGACGCGGTCTGGGGGACGGCGCCGCAGCCGGATGAGATCCGCAAGCTCGATCACGAGCGCATGAAGGACGTGCTGTTCACGGAAGAGACCACCGCCGACGATCTGGCGCTGGCGCAGGCGCTATTGGCCGAGCGGTCGGCTGAGGAGATCGCCGCCTCACTTGCACGGCTCTATCGCGCGCGGCTGCCCTCGCCCGAAGACATCATGGATCCCGGCGAGCGAGCTGGCCGGCCGCGCGAGGATCGCGGCCGCAATGATACGCGCGCACCGCGCGACGATGTCCGCGCTTCGCGTGGCGACGATCGGCCCGAAAGGGCTCGACCCAAAGCGGGCAAATCGTCGTCGAAGCATGGCATGGCGGATGGCAGCGTCTGGTTCCGGGCCAACATCGGACGTAAAAAGAACGCGGAAGCGCGCTGGCTGTTGCCGATGATCTGCCGTCGTGGCGGCATCGACAAGAACGATATCGGCGCGATCAAGATCATGGACACCACGACCGAGTTCGAAATTTCCGAGCGGGTCGCGGAATCCTTCGCCGTGAAGATCAAGCGCCCGGACAAGGAAGACAATATCCGTCTCGAGCCGATGGCGGATGCGCCGCAACGGCAGGCGGCTTCGGAAGAGCGGCCGCACGCGCCGCGGCGCGACAGCGGCGACAGCGATCATCGCGACCGCGCGCGCGAGCCGAGCGGGTTCAAACCCCAAGGTAAACCTCAAGGCAAGCCACACGGCAAGCCGCACGAAAAGCCGTACGGCGAGCGCACACCGAAATTCGACGATGCGCCTTCCTTCGCAAAGAAGAAAAAGCACAAGAACAAGCCGGGCCACGCTGAGCCCTCGGTCACGTCGTGGTCTGAGAAGGGCGCTCCCGGGAAGAAGACGAAAATGAAAAAGAAGCATCGCGCCTGACGGCCGCCTTCCGGCGTCGACGGGGAGGGGCGTTACGTCGCAGCGAGGTCGCGCAGCATGTAGGTTGCGCTGTCGCCGTAGGTCATGAGCTTTGCCCGCAGCTCCGCATCCGCCGTGACGGGCCCAAAGCCGAGACGCTCCCACAGCGGCCGCGTGGCGTAGACCGACACCAATGCGAGCGTCGCGATTCCTAATGCGCGCGCGAGCTGTTCGATCGCCAACACATAGTCGCGCGCGCCGCCGCCGCGAAAGTCGGGCAGCACCGCGACGTCGTGCAAATAGAGGCAGTCCGCATCGCCGGGCAATTGGTCGAGCAAGCCGTCGAGCGGCGGAATCCGGTGCTGCATCCAGGGATGCGCGAGACCGTAGCCGACGATCCCGTCGTCCGTGGCAAGCACGCGGCAGCCATCGGGATAGAGCCGCATCTTTTCCGCGAACACCTCAGGCCGCTCAGGCAGATCAGGATGGATCCGCGCTGCGATCGTGCTGATCGCCGGCAGATCGGAGGCGTGCGCGGGACGCCAATGCGGCTTGCTCATGTCGACCCGTCGTTCCGTCTCCATCATCCGAGTTTATTCCGATGTGACGATGCGTGCAGCGAAAAAAATCCTTGCCGCCATCTCAGGAATACCGCGGCTCGCGCGGCGTCCTACCCAATGCAAGCCCATTGCATGACAGGAGAGACCATGACGACGTCCTCGATCCGCCTCGCGCTCACGCTCGCAATATCGCTGGCGCTGGTTCCCGCCGCCTTCGCGGCACCGCCGGCCAAGACCGGCAAGACCGACAAGGGCAATGTGCTCACCGACGCCAAGGGCATGTCGCTCTATACTTTCGACAAGGATGCTGACGGCAAGTCGGCCTGCAATGGTCCGTGTGCGACCAACTGGCCGGTGCTGAAGGCCGAGGCGAGCGATGCCGCCGCCGACGGCTACACCGTCGTCACGCGCGACGACGGCTCGAAGCAGTGGGCCTACAAGGGCAAGCCGCTCTACACCTTCGCCAAGGATACCAAGCCCGGCGACGTCACCGGCGACGGCTTTCTCAACGGCGCCTGGCATCTGGCGATGCCGTGAGCAGGGTGCACTGCTAGCGCAGCCCCTCATACACCATCAGCCCGCGTGCGATCTGCAGCTTGCGGATCGCGCGCGGCAGCAGTTTTTCCGGCTGGTGCAGATAGCGCCAGGAGGTGAGGGCGAACGGGCCCAGCGCGCCGTATTCGTCGTCGAACGGCGCGAGCACGCCCGTCACGCTTACCGGTGTATGCGGGCGGGCGTTGAACGGCAGCAGCAGCAGCTCTAGATGAGCCTTGCTGCCGTCCTCGCGCGCGGCGGTGAGGCCGGCGATTGCGCCGAGGCTCTCGTCGGCGACGATGGTCGTGATCTCCTCGATCTCGCGGCGGCTGGCCTCGTCGAACAGCGCCGCAAAGCTCGAATCCTTGAGGTCGCACCCGGCGAGCGCGCAGACGCGCGTGCCCGCGACGCGGAACGGGAAGCCGAGATTGGGCTCGCAGGACAGCACGAAGATGTCTCCGAGCAGGCCGCGCACGGCGGCCGGATCGATATCGGCCCGGTCTGGCGCCCGCGCAGTGCCGCGCTTCTCGTTCCAATAAGCGAAGAACTCGCGGCTCGACGGATGTTTCATGACTGAACGCTTACCCCGGGGCGCAACCTTGCGGGACAAACCTGTCCCGCTTCAGTGCAGCCGCGATCCCTGTGTTGTTGTGCAGGAGGGGCTTTGCAGCGTCCATGCCGCAGCGGCGTTTTCGGTGCCGCTGGCGCTGCCTTTGCGTCGTTAACGTTAAATTAACTATGCGCTTTCCGTGCGCCGCCCTGCTGCTATGGTGACCGCGGTCGCAAGCCTCGCCGCTTTTCTCCAGGTTCTCGGCGAGGCCTGTACACAGGCGTCAAACAGTTTGGTCACCGGCCGCGGGGAGGGGTGGGGATACTCCCGTCTCTCTGGGTACCGGAAGTCCGACACGGATAGGCAGGGCTTTCCCAGGGCCCTGCCTTTTCCTTTTGTGCACTTGCGCAGGGCGGGCAAAGGCGACTATCTCCAAAGCCTGTGGTCAAGACTGTCGCTCCGATCGCGCCTGAAAGCGAAGCCGCCTTGGATTCCCCGCCAAATTCTCCGCCGCAAGATCCTCCGTCGCAAGATGCTTCGCTTGGGGTGCCGGTGGACGTTGAGGAGGCTCCGCGCGAGCCGATCCTGACGCTGCCGTTCGCGCTGACCGCCTATATCCTTTTGCTCGCGGTGATCCATCTGCGGGTGCTGCTGCCGCCGGAGCTCGAGAACTGGACCATCGACGTCTTCGGCTTCATCCCCAAGCGGTACGATTCCTCGCTGCTCAATCTGGAGATTCCCGGTGGGGCCGGCGCCAAGGTCTGGACCTTCGTCACCTATTCGCTGCTGCACGCCAATCTCACCCATCTCGGCTTCAACGTGCTGTGGCTGTTGCCGTTCGGCAGCGCGCTGGCGCGGCGCTTTGGCGCCATAAGGTTTTTCCTGTTCCTCGCGGTGACGGCGGCGGCCGGCGCGCTCGCCCATCTCGTCACTCATGAGCACGCGGTGGCGCCGATGATCGGCGCCTCGGCCTCGGTGTCCGGCGCGATGGCGGCGGCGATCCGCTTCGCCTTCGTTCGCGGCAGCTTCCTGTCGTTCAGCCGATCGGATGCCGATACCGCTGCAAGAGTTCCGGCGCTGCCGCTGTCGCGCGCGTTGCGCGACGGGCGGGTGCTCGGTTTCCTCGCGGTGTGGTTTGGCGTCAACATCGTCTTCGGCGTCGGTGCGATCGGCGTCGACAGCGAGACCACGAGCGTTGCCTGGCAGGCGCATATCGGCGGCTTCCTTGCCGGCCTCTTGCTGTTCACGCTGTTCGATCCCGTGCCGCGCGCGCGAAGCGATGCTGCGGATGCGTCATCACAGGACATTTCAGACCGTATTTGAAGCGGCGCTTGCGGCGCCGCCCGAATTCATCCATCATTCCCGAGAAGAATGTTCCGAAGCGACAGGCCGCTCGCGGCGATGCTTCGCAAAGCGCCTGGGCGTGAAACCGGCGCTGAAACTGTTAGTTGAAGACTCGAAGAACAAGTCCGGACCGCGAACAGCGGACGGTTTCGATTCAGGGAGGCGACAATGACGGTACGTTCGATTCTCAACACCAAGGGCCACCAGATCATGAGCGTCGAGCCGGACGCCAAGCTGGCTGTCGCGGTCAAGCTGCTCGGTGAGAAGAAGATCGGCGCTGTGCTGGTGATGAACCAGAGCCGGCTGGAAGGCATCCTGTCGGAGCGCGACATCGTGCGGGTGATCGGCGAGCGCGGCGCCGGTGCGCTGGAGGAGCCAGTCTCGCAGGTCATGACCCGCAAGGTGGTCACCTGCAAGGAGACCGACACGGTCGCCGAGCTCATGGAAATGATGACCACCGGTAAGTTCCGCCATCTGCCCGTGGTCGACAACGGCAAGGTGGTCGGCCTGATCTCGATCGGCGACATCGTCAAGCGCCGGGTGCAGGAATACGAATCCGAGCAGGAAGCCCTGCGCGACTACATCAAGACCGCCTGATCAGTAAGACCGCCCGATCAGTCCTGCTGCTGGTCGGCTTTGGGCGCGGTGCCCTCGGGCGCCGGCGCCAGCTCGTGGATGGCCTCCTGGATGGACTCCAGCGCGCGCTCGGCCGCGCGGGTGCCCAGGGCGATGAGGTCCTCCGAGCGGTGGAAATCGAACCAGCCGAATTGACCGATCCGCGGCGTGATCAGCATATCGGGCGGATCGCCGGCGAGGCGGGCGCGGGTGATGCGGTCCTGCATGATGTTGAAGGCGTCGACCATCACCGAAGAGAGGCCGGGCCGGGCGCTGCCGCCGCCGAAGAACTCGCGCTTCACCGTCTTCTCGGGCGAGAAGAATCTCGGGAAGCGCCGCTTTGACGCCGGCTCTTCCGCCGCGGGGATCACCGGCTCGGGTATCGCGCCGTGCGAATAGACCGTCGTTGAATAGGTGAAGATGTCGCTGGAAAGATTTGCGGCGATGACGATTTCCGCACCGAGCGCGCGCGCGGCCGAGACCGGCACCGGGTTCACCAATGCGCCGTCGACCAGCCAGCGATCGCCGATCAGGACCGGAGAGAAGATGCCGGGCAGCGCATAGGAGGCGCGCATCGCGTCGACCACGCGGCCGCGCGTCAGCCAGATCTCGTGGCCGGTGCGGACCTCGGTCGCGACGGCGGCGAACTTGACCGGGAGATCCTCGATCTGGCTCTGGCCGCAGGCGGCCTCGAGCCGGGTCGCCAGCTTCTCGCCGCCGATGAGGCCGGAGCCGTTGAGGCGGATGTCGAGATAGCCGAGGATGTTGCGCATCCCTTGCAGGCTGCGGCCCCATTCTTCCAGCGTATCGAGCCGGCCGGCCGCATAGAGGCCGCCGACCACGGCGCCGATCGAGGTGCCGACCACGACGTCGGGCACGATTCCGTTGGCGAGCAGGGTCCTGATAATGCCGATATGGGCGAAGCCGCGCGCCGCGCCACCGCCAAGCGCAAGGCCGATGACCGGCCGGCGGATGCTGCCCAGGCCGACTTTCTCGGCGACCTTGTCGCTGTTCGCACCCCGCCCCTTCAATATGTCCAGCACCGAAACTCTCCTACGCCGGGACCCGCCATCAGACTAGGCACCGCACTCGCGCTCCGCCAGAACCGGGCCGAAGCATGGTTTATGCCGGTTTGGGAAGCGCACGGGGCAGGAGTATGGCGAGGCGCGGCTGCCTCTCGAGTAATCACGCAGGCGTCAACTGGGTTCCAAAACCAGTCGGGCCGTATTTCTCAGGGGTCCAGAGGCTTGAATTTGCCGCGTTTTCGGTGAAAAGCAGGTGGCATGACTCTCGGGGGTGACGGCATCATCGGATGGCGGCGCAGCGCATCGCTGCTGCCGGCGCTGATCCTTGCTGCCTGCCTCTATACCCTTGGCCAAAATGCTGCGCAGGCGCAGCTTTTCTCCGATCGTCCACCGCCGGTGCCGCCCGCTTCGGTGCCCGATCCCGGCGGCGCGGTCAGTCTGGCGCCGCCCTCCGGCCCGGGTGCCGGACCGCCGAGCCTGCCGCCGACCCTGTTGCAGCCGACCACGCCCAGCATGCCGCCGCCCGCGGTCACGACCGTGCCGTCGGCCGCGCCGCTCAACGCGGCCGTGCCCGGACAGGGCGTGCTGTCGCTGACGGCGAAATACGGCAAGGACACCCCCCCGATCACCAGCGGCCTGGTCTGGCGCGTGTTTGCCGATCGTCCCGACGAGAACGGCACCTTCAAGCTGATCCGCGAGGACCGCAATGCCACGCCGAGCATCGTGCTGCCGCCCGGCAATTACGTCGTGCACGTCGCCTTTGGCCTGGTCAGCGCGGTGCGCACCGTCAGCCTGAAGGCCGAGACCGACCGGGAGTCCTTCGTGCTGCCTGCCGGCGGCTTGCGCATCGAGGGCCGCGTCGGTACCAGCCGCATTCCGCAGAACCAGATCTCGTTCGCGATCTACAAGGGCAGCCAGTTCGAATCCGGCGAGCGCGCCTCCCTGGTGCCGAACGTCGCCGCCGGTGACGTCGTGCTGCTGCCGGAAGGCACCTACTACATCATCTCGAATTACGGCGATGCCAATTCGGTGGTGCGCTCGGACATCCGCGTCCAGGCCAGCAAGCTCACCGACGTCACCATCACCCACCGCGCCGCCGTCATCACGCTCAAGCTCGTCAGCGACAGGGGCGGCGAGGCGCTCGCCAACACCGCCTGGTCGGTGCTGACCCCCGGCGGCGACGTCATCAAGGAATCGATCGGCGCCTTCCCGCGCGTCGTGCTCTCCGAAGGCGAATACCGCGCCATCGCCAAGAACGAGGGCAAGGTCTACGAGCGCGGCTTCAACGTCGTCAACGGCGTCGACGGCGAAGTGGAAGTCGTCGCGCGGTAGTGCTTGAGCGGTGATGCTGCATGCGGCCCGACGCTGGTCTTCGTGTCTGGTGAACACTTCTCATTCAGCGCACTAATCTCCCATATCTTATTACCGCCAGTCTCGTGTGCGAACGCGGATGCTCCGCTGCTCCGTTTGATGTTGCGATTTGGTTGGTGAACAGCTCTGGCAGCGCTACCAAGCAGGACCGATCAACACCGGCATCGCTAGCTTATTCCAGCGGCGCCGCGACTTCCTCACAGCCGGTGCAAGATACCTATTTCCGATAATCAATTTTATTCGCTTTCCGTCCTGCTGCGTTATATGTCGGGCATCACTCCAACGGAGGAGGCCGGAGCAGACTCGTGCGTCTGCGAGACCGGCAAGGGCAGGGGACCAAGCTCGTCGGCATGTTTGAAGTGATCCTCACCAGGCGTAAGCGGTTCGGCTGGCGGTGGCAGGTGTGCGACCAATCCGGCAAGAAATTTGCCGATGGTTTCGAGCGCACCCGGCCGTCCGCCAAATATCATGGCGAGCGCGCATTGTTCTTTCTGTTGTCGCAGGCCCATTTGCGCAATCGCTTGGCGACGTCCAGCGAGGACTAGTCGCGACTGCGCGTGCAGTTCGGTAGGTCCCGTAGCCCGGGTGAGCGAAGCGATACCCGGGACAGCTCGCGGTCGGAATCCCGGATGTCGCTTCGCTCATCCGGGCTACAATCCCTTGCGTTGCCCGACGGGCAAAACACCCAAATGGTCGGTCAACCCGCGTGGCTCAAAATATTCCGCTTTACCGAATTTCGGAATTGCGTATATTTCGCCTCACTCCGGCCCAAGGAAGAGGGGCGTATCGCGATCGTCACGAACGCGGGCCGGATGGCGGTGGACGTTGGTCACATCGGCGCGAACGGCTTCGCAGGGCGGGCAACCGTGAGTGAAGGCCTCGCGCACACGACCGGTGTGATCGGCGTACGGCAAAATCGTGTGGTCCTGGCGCCCGGGGTCTGTGCGCCAAGCGTTGCGGTGATGCGGGTTGCCCAACCGGGCACACGCGTCAGCCATCCGCAAGGCGACGGGGGCAATAGTGCATCGCTCCCCGGGGAGAGCACGACATAAGCCGTAAAGCCACTGCGCAGGGAAGGCCGTGTGTTGGGCTTCACCTGTATGCCGCTGTGCAATCTTTTTTACGACAACCTCGCACAGTGGACCGCGGGTGCCAGCCGGCACCCGGTCTTCCCTGCGCCCTCTTTCATTTTGAGGGTGAGGCATCGAGGCAAAGCTCGGGCGAACAAGCCGCGAGATGGCGAAGGTGTGTCTGCGAGTAAGATGCGAATTTAAAGAGCGACGCTGCCACCCACAGATTCCGTCATTGCGAGCGCAGCGAAGCAATCCAGTCTGCCGCCGCGGAAAGATTCTGGATTGCTTCGCTGCGCTCGCAACGACACTGCTGATGCAGCGGTGCGCCAAAGCTTCGGTCTCACGCGCCGCCTACGCAACGCCTTCGCACAACCGTCATAGTCTCTAACGCCCACTAACCAACGCCCGACTTTAAACTGTCATAATCGCCGAACGGAACCCGCACGCGCGCGCTCTTTACACGCCGTTAAGCGCGGCTGCATTGGATGCGGCGGGAATGTGCGTTGGGGACTGCCATGAGTGCCGCGAAGAAGATGTCGGGAAAACCGGCCGCCGAAATGTTTGACGACATCCCGGTGCTTCAGCGCAAATGGCGTGCCGCGTTGAAGCCGGGCGAACGGCTGCCGCGCTACGAGGACGTGATGCTCGGCAGCCTGGGACGGCTCGCCGACCACATCGCGCTGCTCAAGGGCGACGGCGCGCTCGAACTGTCGCGCAGCGGACGCTACGTGCAGAAATGGCTCGGCGAAGAGCGCTGGGACATCCCGGTCGCCGCGCTCTCGCCCGATTGCGCCACCGCGCTGTCGGAAGCCGCGGCGAGCGCGCTCGCCAACGGGCGGCCACACCTGGCCAGCGCCCATTGCGTGCGCGACGGCATGGTCAGGACATTTGATGTGCTGGCGCTGCCGACCGTATCGCGCTGGGGCGCGACGCTGGTCGGCGCCTACATCAACGAACGCGGCGCGCAATACAATCTCCTGGACGCGATCTTCGCGTCAACCGACGACGCGGTGGTCTCGCTGGCGACGCTGCGCGACGCGGGTGGCAAGCCGTTCGATCTCCAGATCGTGCACCACAACAAGAGTGCGGCGCTGCTGCTGAAGGCCGAAGGCGCGAGCCTGCTCTGGCGCCGGATCGGCGAGGGCGACACGCTCCTGGCCTCGGTTGAAGTCATGGAATTCCTGCTCAAAGCCGTCTCCGGCGGTCGCGGCGAGCAGCTCGAGATCGAGAGCGAAGGACGCCATCTCCGGCTGAGCGCCACCGCGTTTGCCGACGTGGTCTCGCTGACGATCTCGGATGTCACTGTGTTGAAGCGGCGCGACGCCTCTTTTCGCCTGCTGTTCGACAACAACCCGATGCCGATGTGGGTGTTCGATGCCGGGAGCAAGCAGTTTCTCAGCGTCAACGACGCCGCGGTCCAGCATTACGGCTACAGCCGCGCCACCTTCCTGCGCATGAAGTTGCACGAGATCTGGCCGCAGGACGAATGGGACAGCCATGCCGAGGCGCTCGAACGCATCGGCGACGCCTATCACTCCTCGCGCAACTGGCGGCATCTGCGCGCCGACGGCAGCGAGATCGAGGTGTTGACCTTCGGCCGCCGCGTCGCCTTCGACGATCGCGACGGCTATCTGGTCGCGGTGGTCGACATCACCGAACGGCGCAAGGCCGAGGCGCGGATCGCCCACATGGCGCACCATGACGGGCTCACCGATCTGCCGAACCGCGAATACTTCCAGGAGCGCCTGAAGCAGGCGCTCGACCAGGCCAGCGGAAAGCGGGTCGGGGTGCTCTACCTCGATCTCGACCTGTTCAAGAACGTCAACGATTCCTTCGGCCATCCGGTGGGCGACCGCCTGTTGAAGGAGGTTGCCGCCCGTCTGCGCACCGCGGTCCGCGGCGCCAATCTCGCGGCCCGGCTCGGCGGTGACGAGTTCGCGGTGATCCTGGCGGCCGACGTCAGGCCCAACGAGGCCAGCGCCTGCGCGGGCTTGCTGATCGACCTGCTGAAGGCGCCCTACAAGATCGACGGTCAGGAGATGGTGATCGGCGCCAGCATCGGCATCGCGCTGTCGCCGGGCGATGGCGCGACGTCGGAAGAGTTGATGCGCAACGCCGACATGGCGCTGTACCGGGCGAAATCGGACGGCGGCGGCGTGCATCATTTCTTCGAGCGCGAGATGGATTTGCAGGCGCAGAAGCGCCGTGACATGGAGCTCGATCTGCGCCGCGCGTTTGCCAATGGCGAGTTCGAGCTGCACTACCAGCCGCTGGTCTCGATCGCCTCCGACCGCATCTCCGGCTTCGAGTCGCTGCTGCGCTGGCATCACCCCGACAAGGGCATGATCTCGCCGGCGGAGTTCATTCCGGTCGCCGAGGACATCGGCCTGATCACCCAGCTCGGTGAGTGGGTGCTGCGCGTGGCTTGCTCCGAGGCGGTGAAATGGCCCGTCGACGTCAAGGTCGCGGTCAATCTGTCGCCGGCGCAGTTCCGAAGCCGCAATCTGGTTCAGGTCGTGATCTCGGCACTGGCGCAGTCCGGCCTGTCGCCGAAGCGGCTTGAGCTCGAGATCACCGAGTCGATCTTCCTGGCCGAGACCGACGCCAATCTCGCCATCCTGCATCAGTTGCGCGAGCTCGGCGTCAGCATCTCCATGGATGATTTCGGCACCGGCTATTCCAGCCTCAGCTATCTCCGCAGCTTCCCCTTCGACAAGATCAAGATCGACCGCTCCTTCGTCAAGGATCTGGCAGGGCGGCCCGATTGCGTCGCGATCGTTCGCGCGATCTCGGGGCTTGGCCGCAGCCTCAACATCACCACGACCGCGGAAGGCGTCGAGACCGAGGATCAGCTCGCGTGGTTGCGCGCCGAAGGCTGCAACGAAGTGCAGGGCTTCTTGTTCAGCGCGGCGCGGCCCGCCGCCGAGATCGCAAAGCTGCTCGCCGATTTCGGCCAGCGTGCTTCACGGGCGGCGTAACTCGGACGGATAACAATCATAGACCAGCGCTTTGAAGGCGGGCGTGATGCGGCTGCGCTCGTTCTGAGTCTGCTGCATCAGCAGGTAGACCATGTCGAGCTTGGGATCGACGCCGAAATAGGTGCCGCTGCCACTGTCCCATTTCAACTCGCCGAGCGAGCCGGGCGGCGGCGGTTTGGCGTTGCCGGGATCGGTCCGCACCGCGAGGCCATAGCCATAGCCGAAGCCGTCGCCCGGAAAATAGAAGTAATCGCGTCCGACGCCCGAGCCCGGCCCGACGTGATCGGTCGTCATGGCCTTGAACGCGGCGGGGCTCAGATAGCGCTTGCCGTCGAACTCGCCGCCATTGAGCAGCATCTGCGAGAAGCGCTGATAGTCGGTGATGGTCGAGAGCAGCCCGCCGCCGCCGGACTGCCATTCGGGATGGTCGAGGCGCTCGCGCTCGGCGGCGAGCAGGATGTTGTCGTTCGGCAGCGGCCGCGCCATCCGCGCGAGCTCGTCCTCGGTCCCCAGCGCGAATTTGGTGCTGCTCATGCCGAGCGGATCGAAGATGCGCTGCTTGAGGAATGCGTACAGCGTCTGGCCCGAGATGATCTCGATGACGCTGCCGAGCACGTCGGTGGAATGACCGTAGCGCCACAGCGTCCCCGGCTGCCGCGCCAGCGGCAGTCTTGCGATGCGTTGGGCGAATTCCCTGTTGTTGAACTGACCTTCGAAGATATTGGCGGCCTTGTAGGCCTGCTCGACCCATTTGCCGCCGATGTAGTCGTAGCTGATGCCGGAGGTGTGCCGCAGCAGATCCTCGATGTTGACGGGACGGATCGGGGCCACGAGATCCAGATGCAACGTGCCGTCGGGATTGGTAACCTCGAGACCCACCTTGGTGTCGGCAAAGAGGGGAATGTATTTCGATACGGGGTCAGTGAGCGCAAGCTTGCCCTCGTCGATCAGCATCATCGCGCCAAGGCAGGTGATCGGCTTGGTCATCGAGTGGATGGCGAAGATCGTGTCGGGCGTCATCGCGAGGCCCGTCCTGGTGTCGCGCACGCCAAAAGTCTTCAGATAGACCGGCTTGCCGTGCTGCTGGACCAGCACCACGGCGCCCGGCAGCCGGCCGCTCGTTACCTCGTTGTCAAAGTACGCGGTGATGCGGTCGAGCCCCTCGGACGACGGCGCGGGGGTATCGGCGGCGCGGGCCCGCGCCATCGTGCCGGCCAGCAGCGCGGCTCCGACCAGAAATTCACGACGCTTCATCCGGGCTTCCTCCCTTGCCGGGATCAAAGCCGCAAGACGTCGAAGGCGTCAACACGCCTTCGATTAAAATCGCGTCACGATTTCAGAAAGGACCGGTCGCGGACGGTCCTCGCTCGGCTTGGTCGGTTTGCCGATATGGACGAAGCCGGCGAGTTTCTCGTCCGGCTTGAGGCCGAGGCCGTCCAGCACGTCGCGATCGAACGAGAACCAGCCGGTCAGCCAGCAGGCGCCGTAGCCGAGCGCGGTCGCGGCCGTGACGATGTTCATGACGCTGGCGCCGGCCGACAATTCCTGCTCGAAGGCCGGCACCTTCGGATGCGGCTTGGTGAAGCTGACGATGCCGATCACCAGCGGCGCATCCGTGAGGCGTTTGCGCTCGGTCTCGACATCGGCCGCCGCCGCGCCGGGATTCTTCCGGGCAAACACCTTCGCGATCACCTCGCCGGCGCGCTGGCGCGCATCGCCCTCGAAGATGATGAAGCGCCAGGGCGCGAGCTTGCCATGGTCGGGCACGCGCGCGCCGATGGTGAGGATGGTCTCGAGCTCGGCCGGGGAGGGGCCGGGCCCGGACATCTCGCGCGGCTTGACCGAGCGGCGGGTCTTCAGGAGTTCGATGGCGTCGGGCACTGCGGTTTCCTCTTCGGCTGGTCGTCGGGCGTGCAATCCCCACATAGGAATGCACGCCCGCAACCGAAAGCGAGTTTAGACCGATTTCAGATGTCAGGCCGCGCCGCGCGCCCGCTTCACATCCGGCGGGGTCGCCTCGTCGACGAGGGCGGCGATGGCCTCCACCGTCGTCGTCACTTGCTGACCGTCGCTGCCGAGCCGGCGGATCGAGACCGACTGCGTCTCGGCCTCTTTCTTGCCGACCACGAGCAGTGCCGGAATCTTGGCCAGCGAGTGCTCGCGGACCTTGTAGTTGATCTTTTCGTTGCGCAGGTCGATCTCGGCCCGAAGTCCCGCACGCCGGACCTGCTCCAGCACCTGCTTGGCATACTCGTCGGCTTCCGACGTGATGGTGGTGACCACCACCTGCACCGGCGACAGCCAGAGCGGGAAGTTGCCGGCATAGTGCTCGATCAGGATGCCGATGAAGCGCTCCATCGAACCGCAGATCGCGCGGTGCACCATCACCGGCGGCTTCTTGCTGCTGTCGTGGTCGATGTAGAACGCACCGAACCGTTCCGGCAGGTTGAAGTCGACCTGCGTGGTGCCGCACTGCCAGTCGCGGCCGATGGCGTCGCGCAGCACATATTCGAACTTCGGCCCGTAGAAGGCGCCTTCGCCCGGATTGATCTCGGTCTTGATGTGATTGTTCTGCGACTGGATCTCACGCAGCACCGTCGCCATCACGCGCTCGGCGTGATCCCACATCGCGTCGGTGCCAACGCGTTTCTCCGGCCGTGTCGACAGCTTCACGGTGAGATCGCCGGTGAAGCCGAAATCGGCATAGGTCGACAGGATCAGCTCGTTGATCTTCAGGCACTCGTCGGCGAGCTGATCCTCCATGCAGAAGATGTGCGCGTCGTCCTGGGTGAAGCCGCGCACGCGCATCAATCCGTGCATCGCGCCTGATGGTTCGTAGCGGTGCACCACGCCGAACTCGGCGAGCCGCAGCGGCAGGTCGCGGTAGCTCTTCAGGCCATGCTTGAAGATCTGCACGTGGCCTGGGCAGTTCATCGGCTTGAGCGCGAACCAGCGCTTGTCCTCGGCCTCCTCGCCGGCCGACTGCGCCGCGAACATGTTCTCGCGGTACCAGCCCCAATGGCCGGAGGTCTCCCACAGCGACTTGTCGAGGATTTGCGGGGCGTTGACCTCGCTGTAGTCGCCGGCCAGGCGCCGCCGCATATAGGCGATCAGCTGCTGGAAGATAGTCCAGCCCTTGGCGTGCCAGAACACGACGCCCGGGCCTTCCTCCTGGAAGTGGAAGAGGTCGAGCTCGCGCCCGAGCTTGCGATGGTCGCGCTTTTCCGCTTCCTCGATCTGCTTCAGATAAGCGTCGAGGTCCTCCTGCTTGGCGAATGCCGTGCCGTAGATGCGGGTCAGCATCGGGTTGTTGCTGTCGCCGCGCCAGTACGCGCCGGCCACCTTCATCAGCTTGAAGGCGTTGCCAACCTTGCCGGTCGAAGTCATGTGCGGGCCACGGCAGAGATCGAACCAGTCGCCCTGGTAATAGATCTTGATCGGCTCGTTGCCGGGAATGGCGTCGACCAGCTCGACCTTGAACGCTTCGCCCTTGTCGCGGAACACCTGTTTGGTCTTTTCGCGATCCCAAACCTCTTTCGTGAAAGGTTTGTCGCGCGCGATGAGCTCGCGCATCTTTTTCTCGATCGCGGCAAAGTCTTCCGGCGTGAACGGCTCGTTGCGGAAGAAATCGTAATAGAAGCCGTTCTCGATCACGGGGCCGATGGTGACCTGGGTGCCCGGCCACAGCGTCTGCACGGCTTCGGCCAGCACGTGGGCGCAGTCATGGCGGATCAGCTCGAGCGCGCGCGGATCGTCGCGGTTGATCAGCTCGATCCTGGCATCGGCTTCGATTGCGTCGTCGAGGTCGGAGACCACGCCGTCGAGCGCCATCGCGACCGTGCGCTTGGCCAACGACGGGGAAATACCCTTGGCGAGCTCGAGACCGGTGATGCTCTTGGCGTATTCGCGCCGGGCGCCGTCCGGGAAAGTGAGGGTGATTTTTTCCGGTGGGGTCACGGGTCTCAAATTGCTGAGGCTGTACTGGAAGCCGGATTCGGATTTGGGCTGCTCGGACTTGGATTGGTCCTTGGACTGGTCGTTGGGCTGGTCGGTCATGGCATGTCTCCTGAGGCTCACTCCTGCGAACGAGCGCAGGTAAGCGGGAACGAGCGATATATCAGGCGATTCGGCCTGCGCAATCCGGCATTTCCAAGAAACCGGCGCGCCAAAGCGGAGGCGCGGCACGAACTATTCCGGGCAACGCCCTTTAACTGGTCGCAAGGCGGCTCTACATGCGTTTGCATGGAAAATGCACGCGCCAGCCGTTTCGCGCCAACCGCCCTGATGCTCGGCAATCTCGTCACCGGCTGCTCGGTCTTGGCACCGGCGGGCATGCTGCCGGAATTGGCGACGGGGCTCGACGTCAGCATCCATGCGGCCGCGCTCCTGATCACCTTCGGGGCTGTCATCCTGTGCATCGGCTCGCCGCTGACGGCCTGGCTCACCAGCCGGATCGAGCGCCGGGCACTGCTCACCACGACGCTGGCGGTGCTCGCCTTTGGCAACCTCGCTTCGGCCTTTGCGCCCGACTATGCGAGCCTCCTCGTCATCCGCCTGGTGATGCTCGCGGTCGGCGCGCTCTACACGCCGCAGGCCGCCGGCACGGCGGCGCTGATCGTGCCGGTCGAGCGTCGCGGCAGCACGATTGCCTACATCTTTCTCGGCTGGTCGCTCGCTGCCGCCGTCGGCCTGCCGCTGATCACCTTCATCGCCAGCCGCTATGGCTGGCGCGCGGCCTATGGCGGGATCGGCGCGCTCGGCTGCGTCAGCTTGCTGCTGTTGCTGATGCGGCTGCCCGCGGGCTTGAAGGGGGCGCCGGTGGATTTGAAGACCTGGAGCGCGGTCGGTCGCAACAGAACGATCCTGCTGCTGCTTGCGATCACGATGTTGCAGATGTCGGGGCAGTTCGTGGTGTTCACCTTCATGGGGCCGCTGCTCAACAAGCTGACCGGCGCAGGGCCCGATGCGATCGGCATGGTGTTCGCCCTCTATGGCGTTTGCGGCTTCCTCGGCGTTGTCATCGCGACCCGCATCGTCGACACATCAGGGCCTTATCGCACCTCGCTGCTGTTCACCTGCCTGCTGCTTGCAGGAATCACCGGCTGGGCGCTCGGCGCCGGCACGCTCGCGTTGATGGCGGGTGCGGTCGCGATCTGGGGCCTCGGCTTTGCCTCGACCAATTCGATGCAGCAGGTGCGGCTGGTCTCGGCCGCACCGTCGCTGGCATCGGCGACGGTCGCACTCAACACCTCCGTCCTCTATATCGGCCAGGCGGTCGGCTCTGCCGTCGGCGGACTGCTGTTCGCCCGCGAGCTCCTGCATACGCTCGGCTTCGTCGCGGTCGGCTTCGTCGTGCTGGCGCTGATCCTGGTGGTCCTGACCCGGCCCCGGCTGGCAACTGCTGCCCCGGCCTGAGCGGAAGGGTGTCCGTGTGCGCAAGGTGCTTGGCAAACCGCGCGCCGGGAGGCTAGAAGGCCGGTCATGGGGACCAAAGAGGGTTGACTGAGATGAGGATGATTCTGGCGGTTGCCGCGGTGCTCTATTCAGCTTCCGCTTTCGCGCAAGCCGACAAGCCACCAATGATCGGGGACAAGCCGTTGGTGCAGGTCAAGCCCAAGGGCACCAAGGCAGGGACCAAGGAGGCTGCGGCCAAGCCGGCTGCGGCGCCGAAGGGCAAGCCGCAATCCATCGCAGCGCGGCTCCAGGCCTGCCTCGATCTCGACGACGGCACCAAGGACCGGCTCAATTGCTACGACGCCGTGATTGCGCCGACGCCGAAGCCGAAGCCGGCGAAGGCCAAGGGCTACGCCGATTGCCGTTTCTTCAAGGAGGAGGACGAGCGGCTGGCCTGCTTCAACGGCTTTGCCGAGAGCATTCCGAAGCTGCCAAAAACCTGACGCCCAAGACCTGAGGCCGATGGCCAAGGTCCAGCAGCCGGGCGGCTAGTCGCTGATCCGGCTTAGCACGGCCCTGAAGGCAACGCCCGGCAGTTGCAGTGCGGTGCCTTCGAATTCCGCACTGTCGCCATCCTCCCGGCCAGCGAGCGTCAGCGTGATCCGGTCGAGACCGAACAGTGCCTTGAAGCACGGGTCGTCATTGTGGCGCTCGGTCGAGATCTTGACCCTGATGCTGTCGCCTTCGCCCGTGCAGGTGCCGATGAACGCGAAAGCGGAATTGCCGCCGCGCATCTTGCCCTCGGTCACATAGACGACACCACAACCCGTCCCGTGAACCGTGTGGAAGTTGACCTTGTAGAGTCCCTGACGCACTGCATGTCCCCGCAGAATCCCAAATACAACTTGGCCGGCAAAGTATGATTGTTGCCAGTGGAAGCAATCCGGTCGGCACCGGGACCGTCGGCCATCAACATCACATTTTGATCAAGGTTCGAGAGAATTGCGGGCCGTGCAGCCAGATGCCGACGGGCGCAATATCGCTACCGGCTCGATGCGGATGGATTGGTGGAGGCCACGCGCGTGAGCGCGAGTGATGGCGTCGCTGACATCTTCACCAGGACGTCCTTGAGCGGGTCCCGCGTCCAGGCGCGGGTCACATAGTCACGATGGGTGATGCCGTCCCCGGTTTCGACGAACACCACGCTGCCCGGACGTAAGGGGCCGTCCATGTCTTCGGAGACGGTGATGCCCTTCTGCCGCAGCGTGCTCATCAGCTCGCGGTCGCGCCGCGCGGTGTAGTGGGTGTAGGAGCTGACGAAGAAGCCGGAGCGGTGGCTCTCGATCCATGAGGCGAACTTGTCCATCTCGCCATAGACGGCGTCGAGCAGCACGACGCCGCGGACGCGGTCGCTGATCCCGCCGACCTCGAGGCTCCAGGCCGTCGGCAGGAAGCCGCCGCTATAGCCGACGATCACGATCGGCATATTGGCGAAGGCGCGGGCGCTGTTGGGATCGCCGGTGAGGCGAGCGAGATGGTTCGCCGACTCGTCGATGAAGCGCTTGAGGCCCCCGGCCTGCCAGAATTTTCCTGCGCTGGAATCGGCGGCATCGACTGCCATCTGCGGTGCGAGCAGGATGGCATTGGCGCCGGAATCGGTGATCTGTTGCGGCACCAGCTGGCGGTCGCGCACATCGCGCTCGAGTGTCGCGCCATTGCCGTGGAAGAACACCACGATCACGCCCGGCTTCCGCACGTCGAAATGTTCGGGCACGTGCATCAGGACGCGATTATCGTTGTAAGTCTCGTCCTGCCAGAATACGCGCCCGGAATAGCTGCGGTGGCCGCGGCGGTCGCCCTTGGAGATGTTGAGGAACGGCGCGTCGGAGGCGGGGTTGTTGCCGAAATAGGGGAAGGCTGACGACTTCATGCTGACGAGCGTCGTCAGGTCCTCGCGCGGCGGACGCTGGTAGGGGGCCTGCGGCGCGAGCGAAGCGACCTTGTAGGGCGCCTGCTCCGGCTGCTGCGGCACGGCGCGCTTCGGTGAGAAGTCCGACATCTGCCGTTGCAGAAAACCCTCGCTCGCGGATGGGAAGCGCTCCCTGAACTGGGGGGCCGGGAAGCGATCCTCGAACGAGTCGCTGCTTGCGATTTGCTGGTTTGTCTTCGCAACGACCTGCACGTTGGCTGGGACGTTGCCTTGGACGTTGGCCTGCGAGTTCGCCGCGAGCGCCGCCGGATTGGGCGCCTTGCCGCATTGAACCAGGGTCAGCGACAACGGCACCAAGACTGAGATCAGAGCGATCCGAAGCGCACGACCGCTCGCGCCGGACGTGGTCCGGTCGGCGCGGATGTCAGCTCTCGGTTTCGGAACGGCCCCGACCATTCACCCATGACCCCAAGTCATGACCACAAGTCCATCGGCAATCATTAAGGCAATTGAGCCGATGGGCGTTTAGGCGACGTTAAGTGTCCGGAGAAACTTCCCCACATCCGGAACGCTCAAAAGGACCACGCAATCGTGTCGTGATTGTGGGGGAGGGAGGCGGGATGTCCCGGTGTTTACGAAGCTTTATTGCCCGGATCGTGGATTAATGGTGCTAGAGTACCGAAGTGGCCCCGCCTCATTTAACCCTTGTTAACCCTGCTTGAATTGACTGGACCGAGCTGCACGATGCTTCCCACGAGGCGTGACGCCTGAGGTTGAGGACGGCGATGACGGCATCAGACGCGGGTACTGCACCCTGGACCGGCCGGCTGACCGGAAGCGGGTCGGGGGTCTCCGTTCTGGTCGCAACCGCCATCGTCGTGGCCGACATGATCGGGGTCGGCGTCTTCACCAGCCTCGGCTTCCAGGTCAAGGACATTCCCTCGGGCTTCTCGATCCTCTTGCTTTGGACGGTCGGCGGGATCGTCGCGCTGTGCGGGGTGTTCTCCTACAGCGAACTCGGCGCGATGTTTCCGCGCTCGAGCGGCGAATACAATTTTCTCGGCCGTGCCTATCATCCCGCCTTCGGCTTTCTCGCCGGCTGGGTGTCGGCGACGGTTGGCTTTGCAGCACCCGTCGCGCTGGCCGCGATGGCGTTCGGCGAATACGCCAAATCGGTCGTGCCCGGTGTGCCGCCGATCCCGCTTGCCATCGCCGTGGTGTGGCTGGTCTCGCTCGTGCAATTGACCGGCGTCAGGCACTCCTCGACCTTCCAGTTGATCTCGACCATCCTGAAGGTCGTGCTGATCGTTGCCTTCCTGGTTGCCGGCTTCATCGTCGGCGTGCCGCAGCCGATTGCCTTCACGCCGCAAGCGGGCGATCTCGCGCACATCGTCAGCGCGCCTTTCGCGATCGGGCTCGTGTTCGTGATGTATTCGTTCTCGGGCTGGAATGCAGCAACCTACATCATCGGCGAGATGAACATGCCGCAGCGGGACCTGCCGCGCGCGCTGCTCGCGGGCACGCTGATCGTGCTCGTGCTGTACGTCGCGCTGAATGCGGTGTTTCTCCATTCGACCCCGGTCGGCGCGCTCGCGGGTCAGCTCGACGTCGCCAGCGTCGCCGGCAGCGCGATCTTCGGCAAGCTCGGGGGCCGGATCGTCGGCGCGATGATCTGCTTCGGCCTGATCTCATCGATCAGCGCGATGATGTGGATCGGCCCGCGCGTGATGATGACGATGGGGGAGGACATTCCGGCGCTGCGCGTGTTCTCGCGGAGATCGGTCCGCGGCGCGCCGGCCTATGCCATCCTGTTTCAGCTCGCCGTCGCCAATCTGCTGTTGTTCACGCGCAGCTTCGAGGCCGTGCTCGACTTCATCCAGTTCGCGCTGCTGTTCTGCTCGTTCTTCACGGTCGCCGGCGTCATCAAGCTGCGCATCACCGATCCCGATTTGCCGCGGCCCTATCGTGCCTGGGGATACCCGTTCACGCCGCTCGTTTTCCTGCTCGTGACAGGGTTCATGATGTACTATTTGTTGACCGAGCGGCCCGTGCAATCGCTGTCGGGGATGCTCGTCATGCTCTCGGGCCTGTTGATTTATGCTGTTTTCCGCAGGCGGCCGGTCGCCGCTGGCACTTCATGACATTGCGAATAGACATGTTTCGACCCATGAGAATTGCGGCCGTCGCTCTCGCCTTGCTGGCTGCGGCCGTCTCGTGCGCACGTGCCGCCGAGGCAACTTTCGACGACACCGCGCGCTTCCTCGCGGGCATGCAGCCTTCGGCGGATTCGCCGCTGGTGCCGCTCACAAAGGACCCGGCTTGGCAGCGCCACGCGAGATTCTTCGACGGCGCCTTCGCCCAGCTCGAACAGCGCCAGCTCTCGAAGATCCGCAACTGGGCCGACGTCAATCTGGCAGCGCCCAGGCCGACCATGTTTTATTTGTTCAGCGGCCCCGACTTCCTCTACGCCAACGCCTTCTATCCCAAGGCCAGCACTTACGTGCTCGGCGCGCTGGAGCCGGTCGGTGCGGTGGCTGACCTGACGCGCTTGCCGCGCGGCTCGGTGGGCGCCGCGCTCTACAATGTCGAGCGCTCGCTCGGCTCGATCCTGAGTTTTTCCTTCTTCATCACCAAGCAGATGAAGGTCGACCTGCACACCAACCAGGTCAACGGCACCTTGCCGATCCTCTACGTCTTCCTCGTCCGCTCCGGCAAGACCATCCGCAATGTCGAGATGGTCGCACTCGACGACAAGGGCGGGATGCATGTCGGCAACGACAATCCCGGACCGAATGCGACGCGCGGCGCCCGCATCACCTTTGCAGGCCCCGACGGCGAGGCGCGCACGCTGTATTATTTCTCGACCGATCTCTCCAATTCAGGTGCACGCGCGGCCGGCTTCCTGAAGTTCTGCGAGACGCTCGGCCCCGGCAACAGCCTGATCAAGAGTGCGTCCTATCTGCTGCACTCCGGCAACTTCACCGTCGCGCGCGATTGGTTGCTCGCCAACAGCGCGACCATCGTCCAGGACGATTCCGGCATTCCGCTTTCGAGCTACAATTCGCGGCAATGGCGGTTCTTCCCGTTCGGCCGCTATCTCGGACCGATCGGCGAATTTCCCGGCCGCTATCAGGAGCGCTACGCCGCATTGTTCACGCGCGCCCAGCCGATCGACTTCGGCGTCGGTTACCGCTGGCGGATGCACGAGTCGAACTTGCTGCTGTCGGTGAAGGTACCGGGAAGCGAGACGGCGCCGGGCGCGGAGACCACCTCGTCCGCCGAGCCGCCGCCGAAACCGCCGCGTCCGAAGCGGCCACGTCCGCCCGAGCCGGTCCCCCCGCCACCCGGGCGCTTTTTCTGGTCCCGTTAAGCTCGGTGCTCGGCCCGCGTTACGCCGCCGGGCTCTGGGCGACGACGACCAGGACCTCCGCTTTCTGTCGGCCGAGGCTCCTGACCTCGTGCGGTGTCTCGCCTGAAAAGTACAGGCAATCGCCCTTGCCGAGGACGAGTTCTTCGCCGTCGAGCTTGATCGCGATCTTGCCGTTGATGACGAACAGCAACTCTTCGCCCGCATGCGAGGCGCGCGTCGCCGATTTGTGCGGCGGGCTCAGGAGGAACGGCTCCATCATCTTGCGGGTGCGGCCGGTTGCCAGTGGCACCACGCCAAAGGTGTCCTGAAACAGCGGGACGTTGCCGCCTTCACGGCGGAACAGCGTGTAGCGCGGCGCCGGTTCGGCGTTCGGGTCGAAGAAAGTCGCGACGTTGACCTCGAGCGCGGCTGCCATCCGCAGCAGGGCGGCGAGCGAAGGGATCTTCAGGTCGCGTTCGACCAGCGAGATATAGCCGCGCGTGAGATCACTCTGCTTGGCAAGTTGGTCCAGCGTCAGGCCCTTGGCGATCCGCGCCTGGCGAATATTGGCCCCGACGGCTGCCGCTTTGCTGACATCAAGCACGCATGAGTCTCCCGAACTGCTGATGTCTCTTCTGCAACAGATGCCGCTCGACTGCCAGTCCGGCGGGTGCGCGATGTCCCTTCCGTGTACGCGCCGGGTGTATTCCAAAGGAAAACATATGCGCAGAAATTTAGAGCAAGGGCGCAGATATTGTAAGCAGAGACTCTGGTATATCGCCTAAATCAGCTCAGTTACAGTGCAATTGGCGTGCTTTGCCGCTCCGGACGGCATTTGCCGCGTTCCGCGTCGTTGATTTCCAGCAGTAAACATGATCGATTTTACCGTCCGGGGTGCCGATGAGCTCCGCGGACAGAGCCAACTGCTTTCCCTGGCGCCGGTACCTTTTGGAGACATCGATGACCGTAGCAGACGACGTAACCCTGAACGTAGCCCCGGACGAGGCGGCGAGCTTGCGGCGGATCGTGTGGTCGAGCGTGATCGGCACCGCGGTCGAATGGTACGACTTCCTCATCTACGGCACGGCGACAGCGCTGGTCTTCAACAAGGTCTTCTTCGCTGCCGGCAATCCCACGCTCGCCACGATCGCGGCCTTCGGCACTTATGCGGTCGGCTTTCTGGCGCGACCGCTTGGCGCCGCGATCTTCGGTCACTACGGCGACCGGGTGGGCCGCAAGGCGATGCTCGCGATCACGATCATGGTGATGGGCATCGGCACCTTCTTGATCGGCCTGCTTCCGACCTATCAGCAGATCGGGATCGCCGCGCCGCTGCTCTTGATCGGCCTGCGATTCCTCCAGGGCATTGGCCTCGGCGGCGAATGGGGTGGTGCAGTGCTGATGGTGGTGGAGAATTGCCCGACGCACCGCCGCGGCCTGCTCGGCAGCATGGTGCAGGTCGGCAATCCCATCGGCAATCTCGCCGCGATCGGCATGTTTGCGCTGGTGGCGAGCCTGCCGGAAAGTGAGTTCATGTCCTATGGCTGGCGCATTCCGTTCCTGATCTCGATCCTCCTGGTCGGCGTCGGTCTCTACATCCGCCTCAACATGGAAGAGACCGTGGCCTTCCGCCAGGTCCAGGCAAAAAAAGAGGTCGCAAGTCTGCCGCTGGTCGAGATCTTCAGGCACCACCGCCGGCCTTTCTTTACCGCGGTCGGGCTGAAGATCTCGGAGATCGCCTACGCCAGCATCGGCGGCGTGTTCGTGATGTCCTATGCCACGGCGAATCTTGGCTTGTCTCGTACGGTGGTGTTGAACGGCGCCTTCGCGGCATCGCTGGTCGCGTTGCTCGCCATTCCGCTGTTCGGCTGGCTGTCCGATATCATCGGCCGCAAAAAGATGTTCTATGCAAGCTGTCTGTTTTCGGCGCTGTTTGCCTTTCCGCTGTTCTGGCTGCTCAACACTCGCGACCCCACCATCGTCATCTGCACCATCGTGGTCGCGATTACTTTCGGGCAGATGGTGATGTTCGGCATCGGCGCGCCCTGGTACTCCGAGCTGTTTTCCGCGCGGCTGCGCTATAGCGGCGCCTCGCTCGGGTTTCAGGTCGGTGCTGCGATCAGTGGCGGATTGACGCCGCTGATTGCGGCGGCTCTGATGGCCTGGAGCGGCGGCGCCACCTGGCCGGTTTCGCTGCTGCTGATTGGCTGCGCCGCCATCACGGCGACCGCCACCACGTTCGCGCCGGAAACGGCGAACAAGGAACTGACCTGATCCCGCGGCGCGCCGCTGCTGGCGGCGCGCCATCGCTTCTCAAAAGGATTTTGTCATGCTTGATGAAATAGACGCCGGCTCGGCCGATAGTACAGCACGCCTCGGCTGGACTGGCTTGGTCCGCTTCCTCCATTTCGCTCCACGCGCGTTCCTGCCAATGCGCGCGATGGAGCAGCTCGTTCTCGTCGCTGGCCAAGGAATAGAGGGTGACCGCTACATGATCGGGCGCGAGGAAGGATTTTATTCGCACAAGCCCGAAGAGGGCCGGCAGGTCACCCTGTTCGAGCTCGAAACCTTGATCGCGCTCAAGCGCGACGCGGGAATCGAACTCGGTCCCGAGGAGCATCGCCGCAATGTGACGGTAGAGGGCGTGCCCTTGAATCATCTGGTCGGCCGCCGCTTCTGGTTAGGTGAGACCTTGCTGGAAGCAACCCGGTTGTCGATTCCGTGCCGGCATATCGAGGAGATCACGGGCAAGGCGATCTTCGATCCGCTTATCAACCGATCGGGCCTCAACTGCCGGATATTGCAAGGCGGCATCGTCAGGGTCGGCGACACCGTACGGAACGCGCCATGAGTGCGCGGCCCATAACGGCGATCAAGACGGTTGTCGTCGGCATCGAAGGGGCTGGTACGGGGATCAAGGTGTTCACGCTGGCCGATCCCGACCGTTGGGACCTGCCGCCGTTCAAGCCTGGCGCCCACATCGACCTGCATCTGCCGAACGGTCTCGTGCGAACCTATTCGCTGTGCAATGAGCCCGCCGACAACACGCGTTACGTCATCGCGGTCAAACGCGAGGCCGATGGGCGCGGCGGTTCGCGTGCGCTTCACGACCAGGTTGGCATAGGTGACATCATCGGCGTGTCACTGCCGCGCGGCGGGCTGGAGCCGGGCGCGGACATTGCGCGCCATGTGTTCGTCGCGGGTGGCATCGGCGTGACGCCGTTCCTGTCGATGGCACGTCACCTCCTGCGGATTGGCAATGCGGACTTTGTGCTGCACCTCATCGTGCGCGAGGAGTTGCCGCTTGCCGCCCACCTCGCGCCGCTGATCGAAGCGGGGCGTGTCGTCGTGCACCGCACCTCCTCGGCCGGGCGTCCGGATCTGGCGTCGCTGGTCGGAGAGGTCGGGGTGCAGACGATGGTCGCCTGTTGCGGGCCGGAAGGCATGACCGACGAGTTCGAGCGCCTGACCGCACCCTGGCCCGCAGCCAATGTTCACATCGAGCGTTTCGTCGCGCCGCCAGTGATTGACCCCGACGCAAAGCCTTTTGTGCTCTCGCTGGCGCGTACGGGGACGGAAATCCAGGTTCGCGCCGGCCAGACCATGCTGGCGGCCTTGCAGGAAGGAGGCATCGATATATCGACGTCCTGCTGCGGCGGCATCTGCGGCGCCTGCAAGGTTGGCTGGATCGAGGGCAAGCCCGTGCACCGCGATCGCGTCCTGTCGCCGTATGAGCGCGAACGCTTTCTCATGGTCTGCGTCGCCGGATCGGACGCGGACCGGCTGGTGCTGGACCTCTAAGTCCAGCCTACCAGTGCACGCTCTGGCTCGGCACGATGAACGCCGTCGTACTCGGCGGCGTGGCGGTGCTCGTCGCCAGATACCAGCCGGAGCCGACCGCGAGCATCAGGAGGACGATGATGGCGAGCATGTCGAGGGTTCTGGGATCGTGGCCTCGCGAACCACCCCGCGAATCCGGTCCAGACCTGAAGTGAAAATGAGGGCTGATTTTCCAGCGCATTGTTGTTTCCTCCCGCGGGAGCATCACATCAATGCGAGAAGAGAGTTTCGGTTCCACTCAAGGTAGCGACGCGTCGTGCTCAGGATGCGTTGACACCGCGCCAGCGGGCGTATCGCCAGGGCAGATACCAGCGCGAACCTTGCGGCGCGGTGAGGGGCACGTTGTCGATGCCCGAGGTGCCGAAGGGGTTGCAACGGAGCAGGCGCGCCAGCGTCATCCAGCCGCCGGCCCACAGCCCGAACCGTTCGATTGCCTCGTCGCCATAGGCGGAGCAGGTCGGCAGGTGCCGGCAATTGTAGCCAACCAGCGGCGAGAGCGTGTGGCGGTAGAGCCAGATCAACGCACGGCCGAATCTGCGTGGAAGCCGGAGTGCGCCCGCGACGGGATTGGAACAGTGCTCGCAGGCTGATTGCTTCATGGGCGCTTTGCCGAGATCGTGGGCGAGGTTCTGCGCGGTTCCGGCGCAGGGAACTCTAACCTGTTGTTTGTACGTCATATTTTGCATGCTTTTTGGGAGCAGTGCAGCAAGTGCCTATGGACGAGCTGTATTCCCCCGGATACCATTTTTGTGACGTTCATGTGAGACTCATTGGAACGTCAGAACGGGGCTTGGCTGAGTCGGCTCGCCGTAAGGCTTGGGCTAAAGCTTGGGACTTGGGGAAGGGACCAGTTTGAAACTTCTGAAGGCGCTCAAACTTCGCGGCTGGTTGCTGGTGGGAACCGCTGCTTGTGGAGTCGTGCTGGCTGGCGCCGTCGCGACGCTCGGGTCGTCGGCTCGGGCCGGTGCTGCCCTCGAAGAGCGCAAGCTGCCAATGAAGTTCGGCTGGGTCGCCTGCGAACCGAATTGCCGCGGGTGGGTCAGCGCGGTCGGCATCATCACCGCAGATACGCCCAAAGACTTCGAAGAGTTTTCCCGCGGGCGCCAGCTCGGCGGCGCCACCGTGGTGCTCGATTCCAGCGGTGGTTCCGTCAACGACGCGATCACGCTCGGCCGGCGCTTCCGCAATCTCGGACTTCTGACCACGGTCGGCATCAGCCTTCAGAACCGCGGCGGGCAGGCGGTTCGTCCGGCGGTCGCGCCCGAGGCCTATTGCGAATCCATGTGCGTGTTCCTGCTGCTGGCCGGCAAGAAGCGCTACGTGCCGGAAGCGGCCCATGTGCGGGTCCACCAGATCTGGATGGGCGATCGCGCCGACGATGCCAAGGCTGCGAGCTACAGCGCGCAGGATTTGATGATCGTGGAGCGCGACATCGGCCGGCTCGCCAAATACACGTTCGACATGGGCGGTGCCGGCGATCTGCTATCGCTCGCGCTCAGCGTCCCGCCCTGGGAAGATCTGCACGAGCTCGATGCGGGCGAGCTCAAGCTCACCAATCTCGTGACGACGGATCTCGTGGCCGAAGTGCTGCCGCATGTCGACATCTCCGCGCCGGCAATGGCGGAGCTTGCACCGAAGACCCAGGCGAGATTCGGTGCGGAGCCGGAGCAGCCCGCCAAGTCGACCAAGACGGCGGAAGCTCTGGTGCCGACGGGCGGCGTCGCCACGCCGGTTGCGGCGGCGCAGAAGTAGCCTCAAATTTCTGATCTTATTTCCGGGCCAGCGAAGAGCCCGGGATCAGCCTCCGGACTCAGCCTTGCGCCGCAGCCGGCTGCTTCGCCTTCGCCTCGATCTGGCCAATGGCATCGACCACGGCATCGAAGGTCAGGAGCGTCGAGGCGTGGCGCGCTTTGTAGTCGCGGACCGGCTCGAGGAACTTGATCTCTTCCCATTTGCCTTCGGGAGGCGCGCCGTTCTCCTTCAGCATCTTGCGAACAGTTTCGCGTAACTCACGGAGTTCGCTCGCAGTCGATCCGACGATCTGACTTGCCATGATGGATGAAGAAGCCTGTCCCAGCGCGCAAGCCTTCACGTCGTGGGCGAAGTCGGTGACCTTGTCGCCCTCCATCTTGAGGTCGATCTTGACGGTCGAGCCGCACAGCTTGGAGTGGGCGGTCGCGGTGGCATCGGGATTCGACAGCCGTCCGAGCCGCGGAATATTCCCGGCCAGTTCGATGATCCGCTTGTTATAAATGTCGTTCAGCATGTGATGGAGTCCAGCAGGATCGGCCTTGGCGTGCGCCGTCCACGGCCCTATATAGGGTCGGAACTGGCGGAAAAACAGTCCAGCGCTGCGGCAGTGGTGTGATCCAGAACCGTGCTGCCGGCGTTAATTTGAAGACCTTTTCGCCGAAACTGTTCTCTCAGGCGTCCGGCGGCTCGCCGCCCCGTCTGCCGGTGACACTCCGGCCGCAAGGCCGTCGAACGGAGTAGACATGGACGCTACCATCAAATCCATCCGCCCCAACAAGCCCTCCGACCGGCAGCCCGATGGTCGTCCGGCGGAGCTTGATCCTTCCGAATTCCTCGCCGCCGCCGTCCGCGCCGACCAGCCGCGCCCGGCGCGCGCCGAGGCCGAGCAGGCGGTCAAGACACTGCTCGCCTATATCGGCGAGAACACCAACCGCGAGGGCTTGCTCGACACGCCGCGCCGCGTGGTCGAGGCTTTCGACGAACTCTATCAGGGCTACCACCAGTGCCCGGCCGAGGTGCTTGATCGCACCTTCGGCGAGACCGCCGGCTATGATGATTTCGTCCTTGTGCGCGACATCGAGTTCACCTCGCAATGCGAGCATCACATGATGCCGTTCTACGGCAAGGCGCACATCGCCTATACGCCGGTGGAACGCGTGGTCGGCCTGTCGAAGCTTGCGCGCCTCACCGACATCTTCGCCCGCCGGCTCCAGACCCAGGAGCACATGACCGCGCAGATCGCGGCGGCGATCGACGAGATCCTCAAGCCGCGCGGCGTTGCCGTGCTGATCGAGGCCGAGCATACCTGCATGTCGGTGCGCGGCGTCGCCAAACATGGCGCCTCCACCTTCACCAGCCGCTTCACCGGCATGTTCCGCGACAATCCGGCGGAACAGGCTCGTTTTCTGTCCCTGGTGCGAGGCCTGCAGCGCTGACCTCGCGAATAGACCGGCGAGGGCACTGTGTCCGCTCACTCCCATGAAACCGAGGAAGGTCTCGCCTTCCTTCCCAGGTTCGACGCGGCCGGTCTCGTGACGGTCGTCGCGACTGACGTCGCCACCGGCGACGTGCTGATGGTCGCGCACATGAACGACGAGGCGCTGCGCAAGACCATTGCGACCGGCGAGGCCTGGTACTTCAGCCGCTCGCGCAATGCCTTGTGGCGAAAAGGTGAGACCTCAGGTCAGACCCAGCGCGTGGTCGAGATCCGCACCGATTGCGATCAGGATGCAATCTGGCTCCGCGTCGAGCAGATCGGCGCGGCGTGTCACACCGGCCGTCGGTCCTGCTTCTACCGCAAGGTCGAAGCCGAAGACCGCGGCGCCACGCTCGTCTTCGTCGATGCGGACAGACTGTTCGATCCGGACGCGGTGTACAAGAAGTAGTCCTGCCGTCACGCGCAGGGCGGAGCTGGCGATCCGAATTAACCCCGCATTAACCATACCTGTCCCACGGTGAGGCGACAGGGCGCTGAATTGCCGGCGCCCCTCAACGCCGTGCGGTGCGGGCACTTCATCATGTCGGTCGACAATTCCAGTGCCTCTCAGACGGCGGTTCTCGATCCGTCGCGGGCACGCGTCGCCGGTGCGATCAAGCAGGCCTCGAACGTCGCTGGCGTCAGCTTCCAGTACATGCTGACCACCGCCAAGATGGAATCGGATTTCGATCCCACGGCGGGGGCGACTACGTCATCCGCGCACGGGCTCTACCAGTTCATCGACCAGACCTGGCTCGGCACGGTGAAGGAAGCGGGCACCCCGCTCGGCTATGGCAATTATTCCGACGCGATCACCAGGACGTCGTCGGGCACCTACACCGTCGATGATCCCGCGATGAAGCGGTCGATCATGAAGCTGCGTGACGATCCGGAGGCCGCCTCCAGCATGGCGGCCGCGCTGACGCAGTCGAACAGCTTCAAGCTCACCGGCCTGCTCGGCCGCAGGCCGTCCGACAGCGAACTCTACATGGCGCATTTCATGGGCGTCGGCGGCGCCGCGAAGCTGATCGCCAATGCCGAGGACAATCCGCAAGCGGTCGGCGCGCGGTTGTTTCCCAACGCGGCGTCGGCCAATCGCTCGATCTTCTACGCCAAGGACGGCCGCGCGCGCAGCGTCTCCGAGGTCTATTCGGTGCTGGATGCACGCTACGCCGGCGCGGCAAATTCGAAAACCACCCGCAGCGCAATGGCGATGTATGGCGGCACGCCATCGACCACGCAGGTCGCGAGCGCCAATGGCGTACAACCTGCCGCGCCGCTGATCGACAATGCCGCGTATCTCCAGTCCTTTCCGAATACACGCGCGGTGACGCCGGTCAGCGCGACAGCGCCAATGACGGTGGCGGACAATGCACCGAGCACGCCGGTGTTTCGCTCGATCTATCAGCCCGGCGACACCACCCAGCCGGTCTCGACGACCGTGCAGAAATTGTGGGGCAACAACGCCTCGCTCACTTCGGTCGCACCTGCGACCTCGGTCGCACCCGCGACTTCGGCCGCATCGGCGACGCCCGACATCCGGCCGCCCCAGCCTCTTGATCTCTTCAGCGATCGCAGCGGCACGTTCTCAAGCTAATTCGCGCGCCGGTGTCTCGGACGCATCGCAGCGTGAACGCTGCGCGCAGGTCCCGGCGCGTGCACAGGCGCCTTTGTTCCCTTAACAAAACGTCAATAAAACCAGCCAGTTATGGTGAACGCTTTGTTAAGCGTCGTGGTTTATTTTGTGTTGCAGGTGACAAGCCGTCACCGCTTCGTCTTCGTTGCGTAAGCCGGAAGCACCATGATTGTTCGGCAGTTCATCAATTGGATCAGGACGGCGCCCGCTGGCGAGCGGGCCGAGGCGACGCGGGCGCTGGCCCGGGCCTGGCTGATCTCAGACCTTTCCCATGACGACCGTATTGCCGCTGAAGGCGCGCTTCTGATGCTGCTCGACGATCCCTCGCCGCTGGTGCGGCAGGCGATGGCCGAGGCGTTTGCGCGCAGCACCGAGGCGCCGGCGTCGATCGTGCGGGCACTGTCTGCGGACCAGCCGACCGTCGCGTTGCCCGTGCTCGAACATTCTCCGCTGCTGATCGACGCCGATCTCGTCGACATCGTCGCCACCGGCAACGACGAGGTGCAGTGCGCGGTCGCGCGCCGCATCGCGCTGCCGGTATCGGTCTGCGCCGCCATTGCCGAAGTCGGCTGCGCGGCGGCAGCGCTCGAGCTGATCGAAAATTCTCATGCCGAGCTTGCGCAGTTCTCCTGGGATCGCATCGTCGAGCGTCACGGCCATCTCGCCGCGATCCGCGAGGCGATGCTGGTGCTGGAAGATCTGCCGTCAGCCACGCGCGCTGCGCTGGTGGCAAAACTCTCGGAGACGCTGGCTCAATTCGTCGTGGCTCGGAACTGGCTGAGTGCCGACCGCGCCGAGCGGATCGCGATCGAGGCGCGCGACCGCTCCACCATGAACATCGCGGCGCGCTCGCGCGGCGAAGACATGGAAGGTCTTGTTCGGCACCTGCGCATCACCGGCCAACTCACTGCGGGTCTCATTCTGCGCGCGCTGCTGTCGAGCAATCTCGATCTGTTCGATGCGGCGCTGGCTGAGCTCGCCGAGCTGCCGCTGGCGCGCGTGTCCGCGCTGCTGCACGATCGCGGCGGCAACAGCCTGCACGCGCTGCTCCGCCGCGCCGGGCTTCCCGAGGCGACGTTTGCGGCCTTCCAGGTCGCGCTCGATGCCTGCCACGAGCAGGGCTTCGTCGACAGCGACGACAATGCGGTGCGGCTGCGCCGCCGCATGGTCGAGCGCGTGCTCACCCATTGCGAGACCGACCGCGGCGCGACCGAGCCGCTGATGGTCCTGCTGCGCCGCTTCGCCACCGAATCCGCGCGCGAAGAGGCAAGGCTGTTCTGCGACGAGCTGGTCGCGGAGGAGACAGTTGATCCGGTGTATGGCGATCTGATTGCAGCGTAACGAGACGCCGTAGGGTGGGCAAAGGCGCATTGCGCCGTGCCCACCGTCTCTCCGCACAATTCATGGCGACTGGTGGGCACGCTTCGCTTTGCCCACCCTACCACACCTCGCGAACGGCGCAGCTACCCCGCCGGCGCGATGCTTGGCGCCAGGATCACCTCGAGATGCTCGGGGCGATCGCGGTTGGCGTCGGCGAGATAGTCGTCGGCGACCTTGCGCAGGCGCCGGCTGAGCTCGGCGGAGACGCTGATGCTGTCGAGCTTGGTGTTCTCGTGCACGATGGCGAGGATGGCGTTGATGTGGTGCGTGAACAGCTCGGCCGGCACCTTTTCGAGATCGGGCGCGTGCTCGATGACGCGGCACAGGCTCTCGGCTACGCCCGCCGCCGCCGGATAGCCGAAGGTCGCGGCATCGCCCTTGATGTCGTGCGCGGCGCGAAACAACTCGTCGCGCCTGTCCTTGGTGAAGCCGTCGTGCCGGACGGCGACGTAGGCGGCCGACAGCCGGTTGATCTCGGTCGCCATCCAGTCCTTGAACTCGCCGGCGAGGCCCGCGAGCGCCTGTTCAGCGCGGGCGACCGGATCGTCCATGTCCTTGTCTTCGACGCGGCGCAGGACCGACCGCAGCGGGTTGGGCTGCGTGATGATTTGATGCGTGGCGAAGGCCGTGATCTCGATGTCTCTTGCGCTGTTCTTCGCCATGATATCGGCCTCGATCGTGAGAGACGTTGCGCTAGATGGAGGAGCGGGCCTTGTCGAGCAGCGAGGGCTGCTGCAGCACCTCGTGCTTTTCGCCGACGCGGCGCTCGGGGCCCATATAGGCGGAGTTGATGTTGCGGCGCCGGTCCGGGCCGAAATAGGTCTTGGTCTTGATGAAGGGGCGGGGACTGGCGACCACGTTGAGGATGCGCTGGTAGAGCCCCTTGGCCGAGATCGGCTTGGCCAGGAATTCGGTGACGCCGGCATCGCGCGCCACCGTGACGCGGCGCTTCTCGGAATGGCCGGTCAGCATGATGATCGGCGCGTAAGGATTGCCCTTGGATTCCGGCTGCCGGATCATCTGCGCCAGTTCGAGCCCGTCGAAGATCGGCATCGCCCAGTCGGTGATGACGATGTCGGGCACGTAATGGCTGTACATTTCCAGCGCCGTGGCGCCGTCCTCGGCCTCGTAGACTTCACGCGCGCCAAACGAATGCAGCAGCGTCCGCAGGATGCGGCGCATGTGCGGATTGTCGTCGCAGACGAGGAAACGCAGCTTGTTGAAATCGATGCGGAACATGGAGCCCGGGCCGGAGCGGTCAACTTTCGTTAACCATATCTCGTCGGGGGTTAATGAAGGGTTGCGATCGGCAGTCCGGCGAGGCGGCTCAGGAGCCGAACTGCTCGCGCAGAATGCGCTCTTCCAGGCTGTGACCGGGGTCGAAGAGCATGCGCATCGAGATGGTCCTGTCGGACAGCACCTCGACGCGGCGGACGTCGCGCACCTCGTCATGGTCGGCGACCGCCGCCACGGGGCGCTTGTCGCCCTCCAGCACCTCGATCACGACGTAAGCCGTGTTCGGCAGCAGCGCGCCGCGCCAGCGTCGCGGGCGGAACGCGCTGATCGGTGTCAGCGCCAGCAGTGCGGCGTTGATCGGCAGGATCGGCCCCTGGGCGGACAGATTGTAGGCGGTCGAGCCGGCCGGCGTTGCCACCATGATGCCGTCGGCGATCAGCTCGGACATGCGCTCGCGCTCGTCGATCAGGATCCGCAGGCGCGCGGCCTGGTAGGTCTGCCGGAACAGGGCGACCTCGTTGATGGCGTGATGCAGGTGAACGCGGTCGTTGGCGTCGGTCGCGCGCATCAGGAGCGGGTGGATCTCGGATTCCTGCGCCGCCTCGAGACGGGCCCGAAGATCGACCGTCGAGTACTCGTTCATCAGGAAGCCGACGGTGCCGCGGTGCATGCCGTAGATCGGCTTGCCCGTATGCATGTGCTGATGCAGCGTCTGGAGCATGAGCCCGTCACCGCCGAGCGCGACCACGATGTCGGCGTCCTTCGGATCGCAATTGCCGAAGTCCCTGGTGAGCTGGCCGAAGGCGGCTTGCGCCTCGCTGCTCGGGCTGGCGACGAAGGCGATCCGGTCGTATCGCGCTGGCTTGGTCATGGCTTCCGGGCAGGGCCGCTGGCTGGAGAAAGTTCCGCCGGGCTCGTCTAACGATCTCGACCGGGATTGTCGAGGATGACCGCCCTTCACACCAGACCGGCAACTGCCGATTCCGATTTGAGGATGAAACCGGGTCGATTTGTGCCCCACCGGGCTCTTCAGGCGCCGCTGGAGCCATGATCCCCCAAACCGTCGCAATTCCGCGCTAGCCTTACGGCCCGCACCGGCGGGCGTCGCCGGGCAGGGAGAACGATCATGGCCACGAACATGCCGGCGCTCCGCCGTGCGACCCTGGTGCTGGCGGTGTCGGCATTCGCGCTCGCAGGATTTGCGCGCGCCGACGATCCGCCGCAGCCGCGCGCCGAAGCGGCGGCAGCAGCCGGACCGAAGGGCGGTCGCGGCGGCGCACAAAGCGCGTCGCAGAATGCATCGTCAGCCGCCGAGCCGCACCGTCTTCCGTCGGATTCGACCACGAAGCAGACGCTCGATCTTCCCGGCCGCACGCTCAATTTCGCAGCGACCGCCGGATCGATCCGCGTGTTCGACGGCAAGGGCGAGCCGGTGGCGGACATCGCCTATACATCCTATGAGCTCGACGGCGCTGACCGGGCGACGCGCCCGGTGACGTTCCTGTTCAATGGTGGGCCCGGTGCGTCCTCGGCATGGCTCCAGTTCGGCGCAGCGGGGCCGTGGCGGCTGCCGCTCGATGGCGAAGCCCTGTCGCCGTCCGCCTCGCCCGAGGTGAAGCCGAACGCGGAGACCTGGCTCGATTTCACCGATCTCGTCTTCATCGACCCCGTCAGCACCGGCTACAGCCGCTTTGTCGCAAGCAGCGATGACGCGCGCAAATCGTTCTACTCCGTCGACGGCGACGTCAATTCGATCGCGTTGGTGATCCGCCGCTGGCTCGAGAAGCACGAGCGGCTGACCTCGCCGAAATACGTTGCCGGCGAAAGCTATGGCGGCATTCGCGGGCCGAAGGTGGTGCGCCAGTTGCAGCTCCAGCACGGCGTCGGCGTCAGGGGATTGATCCTGGTGTCGCCGCTGCTGGACTTCCGCGAGTTCACCGGCACCAGCCTCCTGCAATATGTCGCGACGCTGCCGAGCTATGTCGCGGTGGCGCGCGAGGCGAAAGGCCCGGTCAAGCGCGCCGATCTAGCCGACGTCGAGGCTTACGCGCGCGGCGAATTCCTGGCCGACCTCGTCAAGGGCGAGGCGGACAAGGAGGCAACCAATCGGCTTGCCGACAAGGTCGCCGAGCTCACCGGCATCGACCAGGCGGTGAGCCGCCGGCTTGCCGGCCGCTTCGACGTCGGCGAATTCCGCCGCGAGCTCGACCGCAAGAACGGCAAGATCACGGGACGCTACGATGCCTCGGTGCGCGGCTTCGATCCCTATCCGGATTCGAGCAGCTCGCGGTTCGGTGATCCCTCCGGCGATGCGCTGCAGGCGCCGCTGACGAGTGCTGTGGTTGACCTGTTGACACACAAGCTCAATTGGCGGCCCGATGGCTCCTACGAGGTGTTGAACGGCGCCGTCGAGGGGCACTGGGATTTCGGCCGCGGCATCAACCCGCCGCAGTCGGTCTCCGAGCTGCGCCAGATCCTCGCCACGGATGCGAAGCTGAACGTGCTGGTCGCGCACGGCCTGTTCGATCTCGCCACGCCCTATTTCGGATCGAAACGGGTGCTCGACCAGTTGCCGGCCTTCGCAACACAGCGGGTCAAGTTCCTGGTCTATCCCGGCGGCCACATGTTCTATTCGCGCGACGGCTCGCGGCAGGCGCTTCGGAGCGAGGTCGAGGCGCTCATTCGGGAGTAGGCCGTCGCTTGCGCGGCTTATATCTCCGAGCGATCTCGCGGGCTACGACGGCCGCAGGCTTGATGTTGGCGCCCGCAATCCAGATGTCCCTGACCTTGCCGCGTTTGTCGCGGACGCGGCGGACCGGCTCGCCGTGGCTGGAATGGCCGGCGGCCCAGGCGAGCTTGCCGGTGTCGCGGCCGGTGACCTCGATCTCGCCGGCATCCATGAATGGATTGTTCAACTGGGGATTGGCGACCAGCACGCGGTTGCCCGCGGGCACCAGATCGGTCGCGCCCCAGATCGTCCACCAGCGCCCGGTCCAGTCGCGCACGCGGCGGTCGGGTGCTCCACGGGTCTGGAAGACGCGCAGGATCTGCATCGCGCCGTCCATCCAGAACGGCGCCGCGCCGTCGATGGAGTTGCTGATGATGCTTATCGCGAGCTCGCAGGCGGGGATGGAGCAGGTCCGGGAGATGTAGCCCTGGAAGTGGCCGCCATGGCCGAACCAGTCCCAACCGTCGAGCTTGCCGGCGTTGATACCCAAGCCGTAATAGCCCTCGAAACTCTGCGGGATGCGCCAATGATGCCGCGTCATCTCGCGGCGGCTCGCGACCGATAGCACGCTCTTTTTCGCATTGGGCGCGAGCTGCGCGAAGAAGCGCGCCGTGTCGGCGGCGGTGGCGGCGAAGCCTGTGGCGGAGGCCATCGCGCGGGTGGGATTGTCGCCGGGGATCACGCATCGCTCGCCGTACGGCACCCTTCGTGTGTGGCCGCGCGCGAACGGCGCACCTTTAGGAAGCGGCGCGTCCGGCTCGGTCTCGCGCAGGCCTGCGGGTTCGATGATCTCGCGCTTCATCCAGGCGCGGTAAGGCTCCTTCGTCACGGCCTCGATGACGAGACCGAGCAAGCCAAAACCGTGATTGGAATATTTGAAGCGTGTGCCCGGCTCGATCGCGGTCGGTAGCTTCAATTCCGCGAGCAGCTCGCTCGCGTCGAGATAAGGACGGCTGTCGATGAACTGGCCGGAATCGGCGCCGTCGCGCGTCAGTCCCGCGCTGTGCGAGAGCACCTGCGCGATCGTCGTTTCGGCGACGCGCGGATGCATGCCGGCGACATATTGGCCAATGGGATCGTCGAGCCGGATCTTGCGCTGCTCGCGCAGCTTCATGATGCCGGCCGAGGTGAAGCTCTTCGAGTGCGAGGCGATGCGGAAGCGGTGGCGCGGAGTGAGCTTCTCGCCGGTGTCGAGATTGGCGAGGCCGAACGCATGCTCGGCAACGATTTCGCCGCGATGGACGAAGGCGACCATGACGCCCGGCTGCTGGATTGTGGTGTGCTGGAATTCGATCCAGGAGCCGATGTAGTCGATCGCGGATCGCAGCCAATTGTCCATTGTGCACCGATTTGCGAGGGGAAGATGGGTGGGCAAGCTAGCCGAGAACGCAGAACGGGCACAACCCTGAGGTTGTGCCCGTTCGTCCCATTCGGAGATGCGATGTTCTTAATAGACGAGAGTCGCTCCGGTCGGCTTGTCGAGCGCGGCGGCGAGCGAACGATATTCGGAGCTGTCGGTGCCGGCGAGCGAGGCGAGCTTGTTGAGGTGATACTGCGCCTGCTCGCGGTTGCCCTGCTCGAGCTGCCAGAGGCCATAATACTGCCAGGTGCGGACGTGGTTCGGATCGTCCTTCAGCGCCAGCTCGTAATAGACCTTCGACGACTGGTAGTCGCCGAGCTTGCGATAGGAGTAGCCGATCAGATTGGCGACGTCGGCGACGTCGTCGCGCTTGAGCGACTTCAGCTGGCCGATCGCGCCGGTGTAGTCGTGATTGTCGTAGATCGTGGTGTAGGCGGTGCGATAGGCGGCGAGGAATTTCGGATCGTTGACGGAGGAGCTCTTCTTCTTGCCCTTCTTGGTCGAGGTGTCCGAGGCCGGCGGCGACGAGGGGGTGTCGCCACCTGCGGCATAGGCGCTGGTCAGAGCCGGCCCGGCCGCCAATGTCATGGCGACAAGTCCTGGCACAAGAAGCGTTGAGAGTTTTCGCATCTAAGTTCTCCCGTATGGAACGTGGCGATCCTACACGATTGCCCAAAGACCGGAACACCCATCAGGCGAAAACATTCCCGGCATCCCGGCCTATTCGCCCTGCGGGCAGATGACAAACTTGTCATCAGATGAACGGGAGCCTGCTGCGGGCTTCAGATTGGGTTCAGTGCGTGCCCCCTAGGCTCCAACCTACGATCAAAGGGTTGGCGAGAGGGCGCCCGCCTCAAGATCCTTCCAAGAGGAGACCAACCATGTTGAAGACCATTTCCGCAGCCTTGCTTGCAGCTTCCGTGATCGCAGCCCCGGCCTTCGCAGCCGAGGCCGGCAAGACCACCACGACCACGCCGGTGATCAAGGCGGACCAGAGCCAGACCAAGGTGTCCACCACCGCCGCGAAACCCGACGCCGGCCTCAAGGCCGATGCCAAGACTTCGGATGTCAAGGCTTCAGACGCCAAGGCTTCAGACGTCAAGGCTTCCGGTGTCAAGGCTTCGGACGCCAAGGTGGACACCAAGTCGAAGGCGATGAACGCCAACGCCGCGGTCACACCGGACGCGCACAAGACCGTGCGCACGCATCGCCACCACCACAAGCATCTGTCCGCGAAGAAGTCGCTGACGACGCAGCCGGACGTGACCAAGCCGGCGACGATGGAGAAGCGCAGCTAACCACTGATCCTGCGCGGCGGCGTTCTAGCATTGCCCAGCCGCCGCGTGAGGAATTCAGGCCCGGCCCGTTCGTCACGCCTTGCGCGAAAGCTCGAGGTGCTGGCGACGGGCCGGTACGACCATGCTGAAGCCCGCGAGCAACGTCCCAGGTTTGCGGCCGCAAGCAAAACCTCGAAAACAACCCCATGCACAGTAGCGGGTCGTAGATAAATCAATGGTTTAAGCGGTGGCTCATCTACGGATTTTACGAATCCGTTTGACTCGTCGGGCAAAACACCTGTAGACATGCATCATTGCAACCTTGGGGCTGAACGTCTCCGAGACTGATCGAGCGGAGAGCGTAAGCGGTGCGGCGACGAGCGAAACGCGCAGTGAGCTTGGCGTTGATGCTGGCACTGCCGCTGGCGCTCACGGGATGTTTCGGCAGCGATGGTGACCGTCCAACCCTGATGGACGGGACCCAGGCTGGCGGACCGCAGCCGTTTCCCGACAATTTCCGCGGCGACACGCTGGCCTTGATGCGCAGCTATCTGAACAACCCCGTCGGCGTGCGTGACGCCAGCATGGCCGAGCCGGTGCAGCGCGAGGTCGGCGGTCGGCAGTTCTATGTCAGCTGCCTGCACTTCACCCCACGCGAGACCGACGGCACCTACAAGGCCATGAGGGAACGCGCCGTGATCTTCGTCAACGGCCGGGCGGACCGCGTCGTCGATCGCGCCAGCGAGCTGTGCGCGGGCGCGGTTTACGTACCCTTTCCAGAACTTGAAAAGATGACGCGGTAGCGCAAAGCCCACCTTCATCGCTTGGTGATAGGACAAAGCCCGCCGGAGCTGCCGGATCACATTTCGGGGAGCTTTGAACGGCGTGGTTTTGCGTTGCGACTCATCGTTACGGCAGGTTCTGTTTCCGGCGGAAAAAAACCGTCGGTACGAGCCTGCGGGACGGAACAAAATCGCGCTGTTGCCGCTCCGTCACAGTCACGAACGATCAACGTTCCGGCATCGCCGCGAAGCAACCCAATTCACGCCACGTTGTTTCCTGAGTGTCGAATTTGAAAGAACGGGGATGATCATGAAAAGGATTTTGCTGGGTGCAGTTGCCCTGCTTGCGCTGGCCGCGCCGGCTGCCGCAGCCGACATGCAGGCGCGCACCTACACCAAGGCTCCGGCCTACACGCCGCCGCAGGTGATCTACAACTGGACCGGCTTCTACATCGGCGGCCATGTCGGCGGCGCCTTTGCCGGCGACAGCAGCTTCCAGTCGAGCGACGCGCGCTTCCTCGGCGGTGTTCAGGGCGGCTTCGACTACCAGTTCGCACCCAATTGGGTCATGGGTGTCGAGGCCCAGTATTCCTGGCTGCCGACCAACAATGGCGGCGCCACGTTCCCGCTGGGCACGCAGGTGACCTCCAATACCGACCAGCTCGGCTCGGTGACCGGTCGCATCGGCTACACCTGGGGACCGGCGCTGCTTTACGCCAAGGGCGGGTACGCCTGGCGCAACGGCGGCCTCGGCGTCAATATTGCCGGCGTTCCGCAGCCCTTCACCGCGACCGGCAACAGCAAGGACGGCTATACCGTTGGCGCTGGCCTCGAATACATGTTCGCGCCGAATTGGTCGGCCAAGGCCGAGTACCAGTATTACAACTTCGGCAGCACGACGATCACCTCCGGTCCGGCCGACGTTGTCGGCGTCCGCGGCCGGGAGGACGAGCATACCGTCAAGGTCGGCGTGAACTATCGCTTCGGCTGGGGCGGTCCGGCAGCCTCGCGCTACTGACGCGCCACCAACGATCACGATCTGACAAAGGCCGGCTCCCGCCGGCCTTTCGTTTGCCGGCTCCGGTTGCCAGCCTTCTGTCGTTTGCATTGCGTCAACCATCTGGCGCGTCATTTGCAAGCAAACGTTTTGGCGCGCGCTTTCTCACGGGCGTCATGGAGCTCGGGTAAAGCAAAAATAATTTTTGCAGCTTAGGGAACTCGCGCGCCGGAACGCGTTATATGAGAATTACCGGGCTGGTGGGACGACGGACATGCGTATCTTGGTGTCGGCTGTGGTGCTCTCGTGCTTCGTCAGTTTGCCGTGCGCTGCCCAAACAATCCTCAAATCCGAGCCTCTGATGCTGGCACCCTACGAGGTGGCCTTCGTCAAGGACGCGTCGTGCTCCTCCGGAAAGGTGCTGAAGGTCACCGGCGCGATCCGTGGGCTGCATCGCCGGAAGGCCTGCGTGGCTCTGGCGGGCGAGCAGGCCTCGCTTGCGACCGCGACGCCCTGAGCTTTTCCTGAGCTCTGGCTTCCCACCTTTGATCCGTCTTTAGGAATTCAGCTCAAGCTCCATCCTCGCTTGGCGATCGGCCTCGGCCTTGTTTCGGGCCGGGTCCTCGCCCTGTGCGGCCCGGCACGGCTTGATCTCGTAATCATTGTCGAGCACCCGCCGTGGCCCGGGGCGGTTGTCATCCGCGGTTACGTCCACGACGAGGCCACTTCGCTGCGCGAGCCTCCAGACGTCGGACTCATCAGGATAGGCCTTGCTGATCTGGGCGTCGTTGCAGAACAGGGCGTAGGGCATTCTTCCCGCTCCCGGAAAGCGCGTTAACGACTTTGCGGGGGAGGGGTTCCGATTGCCGGTCGATCACGCGGCCGTGATCGGGGTCGCCGGGGCCTGAGTCCTTAACGAGTCCTGAATCCCGAAAAAAAGAATCCCCGGGACTCATTTGGCGGAATCAGGGGATGTTTTCGGCCATGACGACCGACCTGAAAACCTCTTGCGGGCACATGCTGCTGCCCCTCACGCTGGCCCTGTTCGGCGCCTGCGCGGCCAATCTCTGGCTGGTGTGGTCCTGGCTGTAGCCCGCGACGGGAGGCCCCGGCTTTACTTTTCAGCCGGTGGCCGGGGGGAGGCGTCGCGAATGGCGGCGCGCAGTTTGGTCAGGGTGGCCGCGCAATACTCCTCCCGCTCGCGCTCGAACCGCTCCTGATGTTTGCGGAAATTGGCGATGCGGGCCTGCATCTCGGTGCGGACGTCGTGGCTCGCTACGCGCTGCGGCGGGAGAGGCAAGGGTTGGGGCGGAAGTGGCTTGCTCTCGGTGACGGTGTTGACGGGGACGATCTGCACCGACGCGGCCACTGTCGCCATCGGGATCTCCGGTGGATGCAAGTCATCCTTTTTGCCGGTGACCGATTGGACGAAGGCCATTGTCTGCGCGATCAGCGCGTCGCGTTCCGTGATCCACTTCATGGTGCACCCCTGTCGGGGTCATTCCAGCAAAGCTGGCCGGCCGAATCAAGAAGGTGTTGGGTGGGGGATTGCATATTTTTCCCGGCCGCCCGACAGTGGGGAATGGATGCCAAAGCAGACCATTCAGCCGAAGCCGAGGGCTTGAGGCTCGTCCGCGCGTTCCTGTCGCTGCCGCCCGACAAACGGGCGGAGGTGATCGCGTTCGTTGAGGAGTTGGCCCGCGCCAAACGCCGTCCCGAGGAGGGCGCCGACGTCTCGCCGGGGTGAGGGCTAGCGCTTCCGGGGATTAAGGTTGGGCTCGAACGGAGCCCCGACCACCCGAACCGGCGTCGGAGCGGTCACATCGATCACTGCCCGTTGGGCCTGCTGCTTTGCCGGAGCCGGTTCGAACAGCGCAATTGCGCCTGCCAAGGCGCTACAGCACAGCGTCACCGTCGCCAGCAGAAACATGTTTCGGTTTTCTTCCGTGATCCGCATGCGCCGACAACGGACGACGCCGCCGACCGGTTCCGGTTTTCCAAGCCTGGCTCGCACCCCGGAATAGGCTGAAGCTTACACCAAGCTTACGGCGCAAGCCCAAATAGTTAGTTTTCCGTAAGACTACCCGGAACATTCGGCATCAAATCTTAACGTCAGCCGGTTCCAATGCACGGTGCTGGGAATATGCATCGGCAGAAAATCACTGGGGCGGCTGCAATGAGCGTTTTGAACAATCTGAAAATCGTGTGGAAGGTCGCGCTGATCGTCGCCGTGATGGGCTTTGCCATGGTCGCCGTCGCGGGCTTCGGCACGCGCGAGCTCTCGGCAACGGTCGACGGCTTCGCCGAGCTTTCCGCAGCACAATCCTCGGCGCTCAACCTGACGCGGGCCCAGCGCCGCGCAGAGACCTATCATGCAGCGCTCTATGCGGTCTTCACCGAGGCGACGGAAGCGGGCAACGCCAACCGTCTCAAGACCGCGACCCAGAACCGCGACGAGATCCGCCAATACCTCGATGCAGCCGAGCAGGACGATCCCGCGCGCGCGAGCCAGATCAAGAGCATCGGCGATCAGTTGAAGGCGGTGTTCGCCGGCTGCGACCCGGTGCTGAAGGCAGGCTCACTCGCAAGCAGCCCGGAAGAGAACGCCAAGGCAGCCGAACGCGCGCACAAGGAGTGCGATCCGGTGATGGATGCGGCCCTGGGGCGCATTGCAAAGTTCGTGGGCGAGACCGCAGAGGCGGTCGCCAAACGCAAGGACGCTATCAACCGCGATGCTAAATCCGCGACCTGGACTGTGATCGGCGTCAGCGCCGGCGGCCTGATCCTGGGTATCGCGATCGCACTGTTCATCGGCCTCAATGCGATGTCCCGGCCGATTGCCCGCCTCAAGCTCGCCATGGAGGGCCTTGCCCGCAACGATCTCAAGACCGAGGTGCCCGAGAAGGACCGCCGCGACGAGATCGGCGACATGGCGAAGACGGTCGAAATCTTCAAAACCAACGGGATCGAGGTCGAGCGCCTCAAGGCTTCGCAGGTCGAAGTGGAGAAGCAGGCCTCCGATCAGCGCAAGCGCGACATGGTCAACCTTGCCGACGGCTTTGAGCGCGCGGTCGGCGAGATCATCGAGACAGTAGGCTCGGCGTCCACCGAGCTCGAAGCGTCGTCCTCGACGCTGGCCACCACCGCGCAGCGTGCGCAGGAGCTGACCTCGGTCGTCGCAATCGCCTCTGGTGAAGCCACCAGCAACGTGCAGTCGGTTGCGACCGCCACGGAGGAGCTGTCCTCCTCGGTCAACGAGATCAGTCGCCAGGTGCAGGAATCGGCACGGATGGCGGGCGAGGCCGTCACCCAGGCCCGCACCACGACGGTGCGCGTCAGCGAGCTCTCGGTTGCGGCGACGCGCATCGGCGACGTCGTCGAGCTGATCAACACCATTGCCGGCCAGACCAACCTCCTGGCGCTCAACGCCACGATCGAGGCGGCACGCGCCGGCGAGGCCGGCCGCGGCTTCGCCGTCGTCGCCTCCGAGGTGAAGACGCTGGCCGAGCAGACCGCGAAGGCGACCGGCGAGATCAGCCAGCAGATTTCCGGCATCCAGACCGCGACCCAGGAATCCGTCAACGCGATCCGCGACATCTCCGCGACGATCGAGCGGCTCTCGGAAGTGTCGTCGACCATTGCCGCGGCCGTCGAGGAGCAGGGCGCCGCGACCCAGGAGATCTCGCGCAACGTGCAGCAGGCCGCCCACGGCACCCAGCAGGTCTCCACCAACATCGCCGACGTGCAGCGCGGTGCGGCCGAGACCGGCTCGGCCTCCTCGCAGGTGCTTTCCACCGCCAAGATGTTGGCGACCGACAGCAACCGGCTGAAGGACGAAGTCGGGAAGTTCTTGCAGACGGTGCGCGCCGCGTAGGTCTGCGCGGCGGCCATCCGCCGCGCTGCGCACTCATCGCGCCAGCAGAAATCCCATTACGAATGCGAATAGCACGGCCGTCATGACGACGGCCGCGGCCGCACCGGCGGCGATCCTGGCCTTTTCTTTGGCTGTGGTGGGGCGCATGGGGGCAGAGGCGACAGACGTAAGCAGGTTCGCTTGCGGACTGTTTCGGACCGCTCGCTTTGCCTGTATAGTGCGGCTGCGCCGGAATTCACATCCCGTCCATGATCTCCAAGCGTCCACCCGCGCTCGCCCATGAGCGGTTCGCCGCTGACCGCGATAATTTCGCGGGCCTCGACCTCGCCGCACGGTTCGAGCGCATCGAAAAGACGAACCTGTGGGGTGCGGCCACCTCGGTGTCGGGCCTCGGCTCGGAGGACCCCGCGACCGCCGCGATCCGTGAGGTGCTTCCTGCACTGCTGCAACGGCTCGGCGCGCGCTCGCTGCTCGATGCGCCCTGTGGGGACGCGGGCTGGATCGGCCGCATCAAGCTGGATCTCGACTACACCGGCATCGACATCGTGCCGTCGCTGATCGCGGCCAATCGCAAGCGCGTGGCTCGTGGCGAGTCGTCCGGCCGGTTTCTCGTTGCCGACATCACGCGCGAAGCACTGCCGCGCGCGGATGTCGTTCTGTGCCGGGACTGCCTGGTGCATTTGAGCTTCGACAACATCGTTCGCGCCGTCGCGAACTTTCGCGCCAGCGGCGCGCATTTCCTGCTGGTCACGACGTTTCCCGAATGGGGAGACAATCGCGATTGCGAGGACGGCGACTGGCGGGCGTTGAACATGGAGAAGGCGCCGTTCGACTGGCCGGCACCGCGCGCGCTGATCAACGAGCGTTGCGAGGAGGGCGGTGGCGGCTGGCGCGACAAGAGCCTCGGGCTGTGGGCGATGAATGAACTGCCCGATCGTGTCCTCACTGCCCCGGAGATGTGACGGACGCGAGCGGAACGTCCGTTGCGTCAGTGATTGCCGTCGCGCTATACTTTGGGTTGCATGATGCCGTCTCGCATTGCGGGGACGATGCCGGAGCACGCCATGAGACCGAGTGTTGTGGTCCTCGCCATCCTGGTCTGGTGCTGCGCGCCCGCGCTGGCGCAGCAGGACGGCGCTGCGCTCTACGCAAGCCACTGCGCGCAATGCCACGATGGCGGCGATGGCCAGAGCCGTGTGCCAGGCCGCGGCGCCATGCAGGGGATGTCGTTCGACCACGTGCTGGGAACGCTGACTTCCGGCAGCATGGCGGCGATGGCGAAGGACCGCAGCGAATCGGAACGGCGCGCGATTGCTGCCTTCGTCACCGGCAAGGCCGCGGTGGGCGACAAAGTAGTCGATGCGGAGGGACGCTGCACGCAGCAGGTCAACTTCTTTCCGCAACCACTCGATGGTCCGCGCTGGAATGGGTGGGGTGTCGACGCTGGCAACAGCCGCTTCCAGCCGGCCGACATGGCCGGCCTGACCGCGGAAGAGGTGCCGCGCCTGCGGCTGAAATGGGCTTATGCCTTTCCCGGCGCCTCGGTGTCGTTTGCGCCGCCGACGATCGTGGGCGGTCTGCTGTTCATCGGCGGCACTGACCGCAAGGTGCACGCGCTCGATGCGCGAAGCGGCTGCACGCTGTGGACGCTGCCGACTGATGCTGCCGTGCGCGCGGCGATCAGCTTCGGGCCGCTTCCCGGCACCGATCAGTTCGCGATCTTCTTCGGTGACTTGCGCGCCAATGCCTATGCGGTGAACGCACTGACTGGCGCGCTGATCTGGAAGACAAAGATCGAGGAGCATCCGGCAGCGCGCATCACCGGAGCGCCGACGCTACATTCCGGCGTGCTCTACGTCCCGGTCTCCTCGCTCGAGGAGGCCTCCGGTTCGCAGGCCAGTTACGAATGCTGTACTTTCCGCGGCAGCGTGGTCGCGCTCGAGGCTGTGACCGGCAAGCAGGTGTGGCAGGCCTACACGATTCCGGAGGTGCCGCACCCGACTGGCAAGAATGCAAGAGGCACGCAACTGTTCGGCCCGTCCGGCGCGGCGGTGTGGTCGGCACCGACGATTGATCCGAAACGCAACGCCGTCTACGTCGCGACCAGCAATTCCTATTCGAATCCGCCGGCCGCAACCGCCGATGCGGTCCTCGCTTTCGAGCTTGCGACCGGTAAGCTGCTCTGGAAGCAGCAGGCGACCCCGAGCGACGCCTTCATTGTCGCATGCTTCGGCACGGATAAGACCAATTGTCCTGAAGATCACGGGCCTGACCACGATTTTGGCCAGTCGCCGATTCTCGTGACCTTGCGCGATGGCAGGCGCGTTCTTGCCATCGCGCAGAAGTCCGGCGTCGTGCACGCGCTCGATCCTGATGATGGCGGCAAGATTCTGTGGCAGACGCGGATCGGGAAGGGCGGTGCGCTCGGCGGCAGCGAGTGGGGCTCGGCCGCCGACCAGGATCGCATCTATGTCGCGAACTCCGACGTGCGGTTCCTGCGCGATGGCACGCGGCGGCTCGATTCCACCCAAGGCGGTGGTCTCTTCGGCCTCGACCTCGCCAGTGGAAAAATTGCGATGGAAGTACCTCCTGTCGCTTGTGGCGATCGCCTCCAATGCAGCCCTGCGCTGTCGGCTGCCGTGAGCCTGATCCCCGGTGTCGTGTTTTCCGGCGGCGTCAGCGGCTTCCTGCGCGCGTACGCGACAGCCGACGGAAAGCTGTTGTGGGAGTACGACACGGCGCGAGACTATACGACGGTGAACGGCGCCCCTGCTCACGGCGGCGCGATCGACGGCCCCGGACCGATCATCGCCGGCGGCATGCTCTACACCAATTCCGGCTACGGGCAATGGGGCGGCGTCGCCGGCAACGCATTGCTGGCGTTCGAGGTTGCGAAGGAGTGAGGATCCGTCTTGGATCGCCCTGCGCTCCAGCCGAGCGACAGAACCCGTCAGCCAACTGAGGACGAAGGAGTTTCGATGATCGGCGCGAGATGTCGCTGCGGCGCTCTGGCGCTGTCGCTTCCAGGACCTTCCAGCCTTGTCGTTGCCTGCCACTGCATTGACTGCCAGCGTCGAACCGGCGCGCCGTTCGGCGTCGGTGCGTTCTATCCGGCGGAGGGCGTCACGATCTCGGGGACGTCGAACGAATACGTCCGGACAGCCGCAAGCGGCGGCAAAGTCCGCAGCTATTTTTGCCCCGCGTGCGGTTCGACGGTCTATTGGAAGGCGGACAATCTGCCGGCGATGATCGGCGTTGCCGTCGGCGCCATCGCGGATCCGAATTTCCCGGCGCCCATCCGCTCGGTTTTCGAACAGTCGAAACATGCCTGGGTGGAAATATCAGGCGCTGAGCACTTCCAGCAGAGCAGCGCACCGAAGCATTCGAAGTGAGCGTTGCGCGTCAAATTTCGCGCCAAGGCTTCGTGACGTGATGAATTGACGCCGTTCCCGTGGTTCCGCCGAGGGTTGGAATTTGCGGCAGTCCCTCTGCTTCGCGTGAGACAATAGCTAGCGGTCAGGGTTTGGAACGAACTTGACAAAAACTCGTTTGCCGACCGGAGCTAACGATGAATAACGCGGAAATTTTTGAACCTTTCTTGAAGCGGTTGCGGGTCAGCACCGAAATTGACGAAGAGGACGAGGTCGCTATCCGTGATCTGCCAATCACGGTGAAACGGATGGCTGGCGGTCAGCCGGTCGTTTCTCTCGGAGATCGACCTTCCGCATGCTGCCTTGTCGTTGATGGCTTTATCCTGAGATCAAAGATCGTCGGCAATGGCCACCGCCAAATCATGGCCTTTCACCAACCCGGCGACATTCCCGATCTGCAGGGGCTCTTTCTGCATGTGATGGACCATGACGTCAGCACGCTTGGCGATAGCGTTCTCGGCTTCATTCCGCATGCAGCGGTGCGCTCACTTATAAGAAAGCGGCCCAACGTGGCCGAAGCGCTTTGGCGCGATACACTGACCGACGCCGCGATCTTCCGGGAGTGGATTTGCAACGTTGGTCAACGCGAAGCCACAAGCCGCGTGGCGCATCTCGTGCTTGAGCTTTACACCAGATTGAAAGCGATCGGCCGAGCGGACGGCCTGTCCTTCGATTTTCCGGCCTCTCAGGCACTCCTCGCCGACGCCGTCGGCACCAGCGTGGTTCACATGAATCGCGTCGTTCAGCAGCTGCGTGCTCAGCGCGTGTTGGACCTGGAGCGGGGAAGAATATCGATCCTTGATGAAGCCAGACTGCGCGAAATAGCAGACTTCGACGTGCTTTACCTTCATCTCAATCCGTCGCTCTGAGCCATGAAGTTCTACTTCGACATCAAGGACGATTTTTTCGCTGCGGTCGACGAGGATGGGGTGGATTTGCCCGGCCCGGAAGCCGCCGAAAAAGAGGCGATCGCAATGGCGACCTCGATTGCCAGAGACGTCGCGTCGGCAAAGGGGGCGCAGGTCCTCATTACAGTCAGGAACGAGAAGCACCCGCTGCTCGAGTTGAGTGTAACGGTCGCTCGGAAAGCTCTGACGTGATTTGCCTTGGAGATCGATTCTGGCCGTCGTCAGACGGAGGAGTGCCCCGATCTATAAGGCCGTGGTGTCGGCTAAATCGGTGGTGCCGGCTGAGGGGATTGAACCCCCGACCTTCGGTTTACAAAACCGCTGCTCTACCGCTGAGCTAAGCCGGCGACGCCTGGAGAAGCGGGGCAGGGCCGGCGTATGCCGGGGCTGTCCGCCCGTGCGCGCCGCAATATCAGACTTGACCGGAAAGTGCCAGAACCCGCGATGCCCGATGCAGACATGAATCAGGCGGCCCGAAAGCCGCCTGATCTGTCGCATTCGGTTCAAACCGCCTTACTGGCAGATGTGCCGGCGGCCGTCTTCGCCCTTGAACCAGGTGCCGGGCGTGCAGACGAAGCCGTTGCGCTGGGCGTAGGTGCGAGTGTCCCAGCCGCGGTTGTCCCAAGAATTATTCCACGAATTATCCCAACCATTGTCGTAGGCGTAGGCGTCGTTCGGGGCACGGAACGGGGCGGTTGCGATTGCGCCCGCAGTCCCGATGGCTGCGCCGGCCACGCCAGCGGCTGCTCCGACCGCGCCGGTGGCGACGTCGGTCGGCCAGAAGCCGGTGCGGCTCCTGTTCCAGTCGTTATTCCAGTCGCCGTTGGTGGTCTGGCGATAGGACACGCGACGATGCCGATAGCCGCTGTCGGTGTACGGATTTCCCGGTCCGACGTTCTGGCAGTTGGCGTTGGGGAATTGCGCCGCGCAGCGGCCGGGATTGTTGATCACGGCCTGCGCCATGGCAGAGCCCGTCACCAGGGTCGCCGCAATCGCCGTGGCTCCGAGAAGTTTGATATTCATGATTGTTTGGCTCCCATTTTGTTGACGGGGGCTAAACGCCGAGGACGCCGGACGTTCCGCTGAAACCGGCGGATTTTCGTGTGCGACAGTCAAACGGAAGTGAGCACGCGCCACGGTTCCGGACTGCAGGGGCCGGCGGCGTTAATGCTTCGCTAGTTCGCCTTGCAGCATTTGAGCGGCGCGCAATCCTTACACATTAGGCTTACCGGCAATTGGTGAGAGGGCCTTAACCCTCTCTGCGTCGCCATCGGGTAGGTTGTCGCCGGATAAATGGGATCCCCTCATGCGCGCATCTGCGCTCGCTGCCTTTCTGATCGGACTGCCCGCGACGGCGTTTGCCGGCGGCGGCTTCGATATCGTCGTTCCCGGTCGCCCCGGCGTGCCCATCATCATCAACAACATCGACGCGTCCTATACCGTGATCGAGGGGACCTGGGGCCTGGGGAAGAACGTCCAGGTGCAGCCCACGATCTATGGCGGGCGCTATGTCGCCGAGCGCCAGCCCACGGACGTCGGCCATTACTACCCGACGCTGGGCCTGCGGCCCGGCTATGGCCGGCTCGAGGTCGAGCCGCCCGCGAACCGGAAAATACCCAAGCCCGCAGAGAGTTATTACCAGAGCTGGGGCGCGCAATCGGCGCCGCTGCCGGCGCAGATGGACGTGCCCGTCAATCCGCCGCCGGTGATCCTCGCGCCCGAGATCAACGACCAGCCGCGGCGTCCTCGGCCGCGGCCGCGTGCAGAGATGCCCGGCAGGCCGCCGGGTTAAGAAACGAAAACAACAAACGAAAATCAACAGGAGAGAGAGTAATGCGTCAGATGATTTCGGGACTGGTCGCGGCGGCTGCCGTGATGTTCGCCGCCACCGCGCCCGCCGCGGCCTGCGGCTTCAATCCGTGCCAGCCGGTCGCGCCGGTCTATTCCGGCTGCAACACCGGCTGCGGCGGTTACGGAGCCGGCTATGGTTATGGCGCCTATGAGCGTCTCGCCGAGCCCACCACGCAATATTATCACGTCAACCAGGGCCCGACCTACACCGGCCCGGGCGCCTTCGCGCCGTATCCGACCTATCGTGAGGACGCGGTGGTTGCGCCCGCCAATTACGGCTACGGCCGTGGTTATGGCTATGGGCACGGCTATGGCTATCGCGCCGCCGCGGTCGAAGCGCCGGCCGCCTATCCCTACCGCCGCCCGTATTACCGCCCGTATCGCTACGGCTACGGCCCGCGCGCCGGCTATCTGCCGCGCACGCATTACGGCTATGGTCCGCGCTACGGCTACGCCCCGCGCCATGCGCCGTACTATGGCGGCCACCGCGTGCTGCGTCGCTATTACTGATCGCTTGATCGTTTGACCCAACGAGACGCCCGTCCGCGATGCGGACGGGCGTTTTGCTTTGCTAGCGCTTCATCAGCCCGAGCCGGCTGGCGCCGACATAGAGCGAGAGCACGGCGGCATTCGAGACGTTGAGGCTCTTGATCTCGCCGGGCATGTCGAGCCGCGCCACGACGCTGCAGGTCTCGCGCGTCAATTGCCGCAGGCCCTTGCCTTCCGCGCCCAGCACCAGCGCGAGCGGCTCGCGCAGGGTGACCTCGGAAAGATCCGCGCTGCCTTCACTGTCCAGCCCGACGGTCTGGAAGCCGAGCTCGTTCAGCGTGGTCAGTGCGCGGGCGAGGTTTTGCACCGTCACCATCGGGACCAGCTCCAGCGCGCCGGAGGCGGCCTTGGCCAGCACGCCGGTCGCTTCCGGACTGTGGCGCGCGGTGGTGACGATCGCCTTCACGGCGAACGCCGCCGCCGAGCGCAGGATCGCGCCGACATTGTGCGGATCGGTGATCTGGTCGAGCACCAGCACGATGCCGTCCTGCTCCAAATCCTCGATGTCTGGCGAGGGCAGGGGATCGGCCTCGGCGAGCAGGCCCTGGTGCACGGCGTCGGGCGACAGCAGCCGGTCGATCTCCTGGGGCCGGACGATTTCAGGTATGACGCGGGTTTCGATGTTCTCGTCCGCGAGGCGCTTTGCAGCGTTCTCGGTCAGCGTCAGCTTGCGGATCTGCCGCTGGGGGTTGGCGAGCGCCATGGTGACGGTGTGCCAACCATAGAGGATGACGGGACCGTCGGTGTCCGAATCGCGCTCGCGCCGAGGCGGGCGACCGGCCGATTTTCCGGGCCTGTTGAAGGGCTTAGACCCGCCGCGGGGGCCCCTCGGGTTGAATTTTCGATCCTTCATGGGCTCGCTTGTGTCACGGGTCCCGGAATATGGCAATTTGGGTGGCTTCGGGGGCGATTTTAGCTGTTCGCCTCGGTTGACTTTACCCCATCGCTTCGCCGATAACCGCGCCCGGTCGCGCCCCCATCCGGGCTGTCGCGGCCTTCACGTTCCATGGCCGTCTTCGGTCGCCGGCAAGGTCCGGCCCGATTGTGCTGCCGTCGAGCGGGGGAGTGTCCCGAGTGGCAAAGGGAGCTGACTGTAAATCAGCCGCCTTATGGCTTCGCAGGTTCGAGTCCTGCCTCCCCCACCAGCCTTCGCTCGCTTCGCGAGCTACGGCTCGGCAAGCCGGCACCGATGGTCATGGCGCGAAGTGCGCGAAGGCTGTCGCGCCGTAGCCCGTAGGGCGCAGGCGGACTGGCGCAACGCGCAAGTTACCCCATCATCTCCCGCACCATCGGCATCACCTTCCGCCCATAGAGCTCGATGCTCTTCATCAGCTTCCCATGCGGCAGCGGGCCCGCCGAATACTTCAGCTGAAAGCGCGAAATGCCGAGTGTCTTTGCCGTCTTGGCGATCTTGCGCGCGACCGTCTCCGGCGAGCCGACATAGAGCGAGCCGTGCTCGGCCTCGTTCACGAACTCGTCGCGACCCATCGGTGGCCAGCCGCGTTCCTTGCCGATGCGGTCGCGCATCGCCTTGTAGTCGGGCCACAGCTCCTCGCGCGCCTGGTCGTCGGTCTCGGCGACATAGCCTGGCGAGTGCACGCCGATCGGCTGTGCCGGGCGGCCGAACTCCCTGAACGCGCGATGATAGAGATCGACGAAGGGCGCGAAGCGCGCGGGATCGCCGCCGATGATCGCGAGCATCAAGGGCAGGTCGTAATGCGCCGCGCGCACCACCGATTGCGGGCTGCCGCCGACGCCGATCCAGGTCTTCAGCGTGCCGTTCTCGACCGGGGGATAGACCAGCTGCCCCTTGAGCGGCGGACGCAGCTTGCCTTGCCAGGTCACCGGCTTCTGCGACAGCAGTGCCGCGAACAGATCGAGCTTCTCCTCGAACAGCTCTTCGTACTTGCGCAAATCAAAGCCGAACAGCGGGAAGGATTCGGTGAACGAGCCGCGGCCGAGGATCACCTCGGCGCGCCCGTTCGAGAGTGCATCGAGCGTGGCAAAGCGTTGGAAAACGCGGATCGGATCGTCCGAGCTCAGCACCGTCACGGCCGAGCCGAGATGGATGCGCCTGGTCCGCGACGCGATTGCCGCCAGCGCGGTCTCGGGCGAGGAGATCGCGAAGTCGGCGCGGTGATGTTCGCCGAGGCCGATGAAGTCGAGGCCGAGGTCGTCGGCCAGCACTGCCTCGTCGACGACGTTGCGGATCACCTGCGCGTGCGGAAGCATCGCGCCGGAGGCGTCCCTGGTGACGTCGCCAAAGGTGTCCAGTCCGAATTCGAGCGGTGCGGTCATTGATGAGGTCTCTGCGGGCGCTGCTTGCGCGCCTGTCATTGGGGGAGGGGATTGCTTTGGCTGGAGCTAAGCAGCAGGAACTGGAACACAATGCTGCTTCGAGAAACCCATTGTTTCCCTTCTTTCGTGGTTTCGGGGGGCCCCGCCGCCCGCAGCTCAGTCGGATCTGGCGAACATCTCGACCAGCGTCTCGCGCAGCCAGCGCTGCGCCGGTACGGTGTCGTTGCGCTGGTGCCAGAACAGGCTGACGATGCGTGGCGGCGCCTTGAGCGGAAGCGGCATCGCGTGCAGGAACGGCGCGTGCCGGGATTGCGAGCGCAAATCGCTCGGCAGCACCGCGATCAGGTCGGACTGCCGCACGATTTCGTAGGCGGCGCTGTAGTGATTGACGGTCGCGACCAGGTTGCGCGACAGCCCGCGCGAGGCGAGGAAGAGGTCGTAGGACGGCAGGGTCTTGCCGGCGAGGCTCACATCGACATGCCCTGCGTTGAGGAAGCTGCGCGTGCTCAGCCGCTTCATCGCCGCGAGCGGATGACCGCGCCGCATGAAGCAGGCGTAGTCGACGGTCCACAGCGAGCGCGAGCGGATGGCGGCCGGCTGCTGCGCCTCGTTGACATAGACGCTCAACACACAATCGACCCTGTTGTCCTCGAGCTGATCGGCGATCTCCACGACGGTGTTGGGGACGGTGTGGATGCGCGCCTTCGGCGCGACCTTGCCGAAATGGTTCAGCAGGTTCGGCATCACCAGCGAGGCGACGTAATCCGACATCGACAGGCTGAATTCGGTCTGCGCACGGCGCGGATCGAACACCTGCTCGTCAAGCGCGCCGCGGACGGTTTCGAGCGCGTCGCCGATCGGCTCCCACAGCACCACGGCGCGCTGGGTCGGACGGATGCCGGTGCCGGACCTGACGAACAGGGGATCGCCGAGCGCGTCCCGCAGTCGTGCGAGCGCATTGCTGACCGCCGGCTGCGTCATCAGAAGCGCGTTGGCGGCGCGCGTGACGCTGCCCTCGGTCATCAGGGCCTCGAACACTTTCAGCAGGTTGAGGTCGAGCTTTCGGAACGACAGAACATTCACCACAGTGATGTACTAGATCATGATTATAAATTATGACGATAATCTCTCCTTGTCTATGCTTCCCCCGGGAATGAGCGGAGTGCCGGGCCGCCAGACAGAGGGGACTTTCATGTCGATGATCTCGGCGCGCATCGAGCGCCTTCCATTCGCACGCTTCCACGGGCATCTGCTGCTGATGGGCGGGCTCGGCTACATGTTCGACGCGATGGATGCAGCCGTGCTGGCGTTCATCCTGCCGGTGCTGCGCACGACCTGGAATCTGTCGAGCGTGCAGATCGGCGTGCTCGGCAGCAGCACCTATATCGGCTTCCTGTTCGGTGCGCTGCTGGCGGGCACGCTGGGTGACCTGATCGGCCGTCGTGCGGTGATGATGTCGGCGCTGGCGCTCTATTGCGTCGCATCCATCGTCAGCGCGGCGGTGAACGACTGGTCGTCCTTCTTCGCCGCCCGCGTGGTCGCGGGCATGGGCACCGGCGCGGAGAGCGCAATCATTGCGCCCTATCTGGCGGAATTCGTCGCACGGCGTTACCGCGGCAGCTTTACCGGCGCGCTGGCCGGCTTCTTCTCCTTCGGTTTCGTCGCGGCGGCCTTGCTCGGCTATTTCATCGTGCCCGCCTATGAGAACGGCTGGCGCATCGTTCTGGTGATCACCGCGGTGCCGGTCGTCATGCTGCTGTGGTGGCGCAGGGCGCTGCCGGAATCGCCGCGCTGGCTGGAAAGCCGGGGCCGCGAGAAGGAAGCCGCAGCCGTGCTGGACAGGATCGAGGCCGGCTTTGCGAGCCAAGGCCACGTCCTGCCGCAACCGGTCGTCGAAATCACGGCGCCTGCCGTGACTGGTGGGACGCTGCTTGCCAACTTTGCCGCGCTGCTCGCCGGCCGCCAGGCGCGCATCACCATCATGACCTGGATCATGTGGCTGACGATCACGTTCAGCTACTATTCCTTCTTCGTCTGGATCCCCGGCCTTCTGGTCCAGAACGGCATGAGCATCACCAAGAGCTTCGCCTATTCGATCGCTATCTATTGCGCGCAGATCCCCGGCTATTTCAGCGCCGCGTACTTCAACGAGCGCATCGGCCGGCAGGCGACGATTGCCTCCTACATGGTGCTCGGCGGCGCCAGCGCGCTCGGGCTGGCGTTCGCGCAGAGCGACCAGCACATCATGGTCGCCGGAATCTTGCTGTCCTTCTTCATGAACGGCACCTATGCCGGCGTCTATGCCTATACCGCCGAGGTATTTCCGACGGCGGTCAGAACCACCGGCGCCGGGCTCGCCTCCGCAATCGGCCGCATCGGTGCGATCGTCTCGCCGATCCTGGTCGGATATCTCTATCCCAATTTCGGCTTCGCCGGCGTGTTCGGCCTCACCACGAGCGTCCTGCTGTTAGGCGCGCTGACCGTGGTGCTGATGGGCGTGCCGACGCGCGGCCGTTCGCTGGAAGAGATTGCCGCGGGCGAAGTCGCATGAGGGAGACGAAACACCGATCCGATCCGCTGCTCTGCGCTGTCGCGGCCGCGCAGGGCAGGCCGGATCAGCCGGATGCCCTGTACTCGGCGCTGGACGACGCCCTGAAATCGGCGATCGGGCACAAGCTGTTCACGATCCTGACCTATGACGACGACACAAGGGAAGCAGCGCGGGTGTATTCCAATCTTCCCGGACCTTACCCGGCGGGCGGACGCAAACGCCTGGCGCCGGGGCCGTGGACCGAGGCCGTGCTCGACCGCGGCGAGGCCTATATCGGCCGCACCCGGGACGATCTGCGCGAGGTGTTTTCCGATCACGAGCTGATCGCTTCGCTCGGCTGCGAAAGCGTGCTCAACATGCCCGTGCGCTGGCGCGGGCGCACGCTCGGCTCGCTCAATCTGCTCCATGAGGCAGGCTGGTACGGTGAGGACGACGTCGCTGCGTGTCTTCCATTCGCCCAGCTCGCTCTGCCCGCGCTGTTCATCCAGGTCTGATCAGACAGGAAGTCGTCATGTCCCGTGTGCTCTTCAAGAACGCCGCTCTGCTCGATCCGCTCCAGCCGGACCTCCTGGAGGGGCATCACGTGCTGGTCGAGGACAATCTGATCAAGGAGGTTTCCGATCGGCCGCTCCAGGTGGAAGCCGACCGCACCGTCGATCTGAAGGGCAAGACGCTGATGCCCGGCCTGATCGACCTGCATGTGCATGCGATCGCCGTCGAGCTCAATTTGGCGCAGCAGGTGCACATGCCGAACGTGCTGGTGACGCTGCGTTCGACGCTGCTGCTGCGCGGCATGCTGCGGCGGGGCTTCACCACCGTGCGCGACGCCGGCGGCGCCGGCCACGCATTGAAGCAGGCGATCGAGACCGGTCTCACCGACGGTCCACGGCTGTTCGTCTCGGGACGTGCGCTCAGCCAGACCGGCGGCCACGGCGACATGCGGGCCCGCTCGGACTACCTCGCCAGCGACGCACCGTGCCCCTGCTGCGTGCGTGTCGGCGCGCTGGCGCGCGTTGCCGATGGTGTCGATGGCGTCCGCAGGGCGGCGCGCGAGGAACTCCAGATGGGCGCCGACCAGATCAAGATCATGGCTTCCGGCGGCGTCGCTTCACCGACCGATCCGGTCGGCGCCTTCGGCTACTCCGAGGACGAGATCCGCGCCATCGTCGAGGAGGCGCGCGGGCGTCAGACCTATGTGCTGGCCCACGCCTACACCGCTGCCGCGATCGAACGCGCGGTGCGCTGCGGGGTGCGCACCATCGAGCACGGCAATCTGGTCGATGCTCCGACCGCGCAGCTGATGGCCGAGAAGGGCGCCTATGTGGTGCCGACGCTCGTCACCTACGAGGCGCTGGCCAACGAGGGCGCCCAGTATGGCCTGCCGCCGGAGAGCGTGGCCAAGATCGCCGATGTCCGCGACGCCGGGCTGCGTTCGCTCACGATCTATCGCGATGCCGGCGTGAAGATGGGGTTCGGCAGCGACCTGCTTGGGCCGTCGCAGCGTCTGCAGAGCGACGAATTCCGCATCCGCGCCGAGATTCTCGGGCCGCGCGCCGTCATTGCCAGCGCGACATTGGTCGGCGCCGAGGTGCTCGGCATGGAAGGCAAGCTCGGCCGGGTCGCGCCCGAAGCCATTGCGGACCTGCTGGTGGTCGACGGCAATCCGCTGCGCGACGTGGCCTGCCTGCTCGGCCAAGGCGAGCACATCCCGGTGGTCATGAAGGCAGGCAAGGTCCAGTTCGACCGGCTCAACGCTTAGCTGCCGCCACATCCCGCGCGCCGGTGCGTCCTATATCGAGATACGCACGACCATCTTGCCAAGCGCCCCGCGCGTCTGCATGGTCCTGAACGCTTCCCGGAAATCATCCAGCGTGAAGACGCGACCGACCACGGGCTTCAGCTGGCCTTCGGCCAACCATGCCGTCAGCTCCGACATCAGGCGCTTCTGCACCTCGGGCTCGCGGATTGGAAGCTGCGCGAGGTCGACGCCGAGCAGGGCGCCACCCTTCAGCAGTGGCAGGTTGAACGGCAATGCAGGGATCGCGCCGGCGGCAAAACCGACCACGAGATGACGGCCGCGCCATGCGATTGAGCGAAAGGCCTGAACCGAGACTTCGCCGCCGACGGGGTCGAAGATCACGTCGGCGCCGTGTCCTCCCGTCAATTCCTTCAATGTGTCGCGCCAGTTGGTCTGCGTGTAATCAACCACGGCATCGGCGCCGTGCTGTCGCGCGAACTCGCGCTTGTCTGGTGTCGATGCCGCTGCGATCACGCGGGCGCCGAGCAGCCTGCCAATCTGGACAGCTGCGATTCCCGTGCCGCCCGCTGCGCCCAACACCAGAAGCTGTTCGCCTGCGCCGAGCGACGCGCGCGCACTCAGCGCATAGAGGGCGGTCAGGTAATTGGCACGAAACGAGGCGGCGACCTCCGCCGCGACGCCGTCCGGCAGGGGATAGAGCGCTTCGGGGGTGACGACGATCTCTTCGGCGAGCGCGCCCGACCGCGTCATGCCCATCACGCGCATGCCGGGTCGATAGCCGCCCGGTGCACCGGGCGCTTCGTCCACGATCCCTGCGAATTCAGTTCCGGGAATGAAGGGCAGTGGTTCCTTGGTCTGGTAGAGACCCTGGATCTTCAAGCCGTCGACGAATCCGATTCCCGCAGCCTCTACCCGGATGCGCAGCTGTCCGGGCCCGATGCGCGGAGACGCAACGTCCTTCAGCTCAATTTGATCGATGGACGCGTATTGCTCGACGACGACGGCTTTCATGTCGGACCTCTGTTGTTCCAGTTATCCTGACAAGTCCCGATACCAGCCTCTTGTGTCTTACCGCCACATCCCCCGCATCCTTGCCCCGATGTCGACCTTTGGCCCTTGCGCGGCAGTGCGCGCTGAGCTTGCGCCGGCTTTCGGCCAGGCGGTGCGCTCGAACAGATAGACGAGCTGCTCCGGGATGAAGCGGGTGCGCGAGGCGTAGACGTGGCGGTCGCCCTTGGCGGCCTGGCCGCGGGTGAAGAAGCGCTGCGGCACCACGAGGTGCAGATCGTCCTTGGCGCGCGTCATCGCGACATAGAGCAGGCGGCGTTCCTCCTCGAGCTCGGCGCTGGTGCCGGCGCCGAGATCCGACGGCATGCAGCCGTCGACGACGTTGAGCACGAATACCGATTTCCACTCCTGGCCCTTGGCGGAGTGGATGGTGGAGAGGATCAGATAGTCCTCGTCGCGCAAGGGTGGCCCGGATTTGTCGCTGGTCGCATCCGGCGGATCGAGCGTGAGCTCGGTCAGGAATTTCTCGCGCGAGGCATAGCCGCTCGCGATCTGCTCGAGCTGCATCAAATCGGCGCGGCGGGCCTCGGAATCCTCGTGCAGGCGATCGAGATGCGGTTCGTACCACAGCCGCACGCGTTCGAGGTCAGTCGGCCATTCCGAATAGCGCAAATTTTCGATGGTGCGGACGAAGTCGGTCCAGTCCGCGCCGGTGCGCGGCGGCACCGGGAGCTGGCCGAGCGCGGCGAGCGGATCGGTGCTCTCGGCCATCTGGTCGAGCACACGCTGCGCCGTCGCGGGTCCAATGCCCGGCAACAGATGCAGGATGCGGAAGCCGGCGACGCGATCGCGCGGATTCTCGGTGAAGCGCAGCAGCGCCAGCACGTCCTTGACATGCGCGGCGTCGAGAAACTTGAGCCCTCCGAACTTGACGAAGGGAATGTTGCGGCGGGTGAGCTCGATCTCGAGAGGACCGGAATGCGAGGACGTCCGGAACAGCACCGCCTGGTGCTTCAGGAGCGCGCCTTGCTCGCGGTTTGCCAGCACCTCCTCGACGATGTAACGGGCCTGGTCGGCCTCGTCGTGCACGGTGACGAGTTGCGGTTTTTGCGTGGCGGCGCGATCGGTCCAGAGGTTTTTTGTGAAGCGCTCGCGCGCCAGGCCGATGACGCCGTTGGCCGCCGCCAGCACGGGTTGCGTCGAGCGGTAATTGCGGTCGAGCGTGATCATCTCGGCGCGGGGCGAGAAGCTCTGCGGAAAATCCAGGATGTTGCGGACGGTGGCGGCGCGGAACGAATAGATCGACTGCGCGTCGTCGCCGACGACGGTGAGGCCGCGTCCGTCCGGCTTCAGCGCCAGCAGGATCGAGGATTGCAGGCGGTTGGTGTCCTGATATTCGTCGACCAAGACGTGATCGAAGCGGGCACCGATTTCTTCCGCGATCAGCGCATCGCTCATCATCTGTGACCAGTAGAGCAGGAGGTCGTCGTAATCGAGCACGTGCTGGGTCTGCTTGGCCTCGACATAGGCCGCGAACAGGCCCTTCAGCTCGGCCGCCCAGCCTGCGCACCAGGGATAGTGCGCCCCCAACACCTTCTCGATCTCCATCTCGGCATTGACGCAGCGCGAGTAGATCGACAGACAGGTGCCTTTGGCGGGAAAGCGGCTCTCGGTCTTCGACAATCCGCGCTCGTGCCGGACCAGGTTCATCAGGTCGGCGGAATCCTCGCGGTCGTGGATGGTGAAGGCAGGATCGACGCCGATCCGTTCGGCATATTCGCGCAGCAACCGTGCGCCGATACCGTGGAAAGTGCCGGCCCAGGCGAGCGCGTCACGCATGATCGCGGCGTTGTTTTCGCCGAGCACTTTTCGGGCGATGCGCTCGACCCGGCCGGCCATCTCGGCCGCGGCGCGGCGCGAGAACGTCATCAAGAGGATGCGGCGCGGATCGCTGCCCGCGACGATCAAATGCGCGACGCGATGCGCCAGCGTATTGGTCTTGCCGGAGCCTGCACCGGCGATGACGAGCAGGGGCGCGCCTACGGTCGCACCATCGGCCACGCCATGCTCCACGGCGCGGCGCTGCTCCGCATTGAGCGTGTCCAGATATGTCGCCACGAATCGCCCCGGTGAAACAGCCAGAGTCGGCGATCCCGCTGCGAATCGCAATGCGTCTGGACGGGACCGATGTTAAGACCTAGGGACAAGACGGCCCAAGGTTCCATTCCGAAAAAGCGCCACCCGGCATGACCGAGCTCAAATCCGACCAATTCGAGATGCGACGGCTGGAATCGCTCAGCAACACCATCTTTGGCGTCGCCATGACGCTGCTCGCCTACGACCTGCCCAGGGCCGCGGTGTTCAGCAGCGCGCCCGACTGGAACGATCTCGCCCGGGTCTATTCCGGCAAGCTCGCGGGTCTAGCGCTCAGCTTCATCATCGCCGGCGTGTTCTGGATCAGCCATCACCGGCGGCTGGCGCGCCAGCCGGTCGGCAGCCGCGGCGCGGTGATCCTCAATCTGTTCTTCCTGCTGTCGATCGTGCTGCTGCCGGTGACCAACGGCCTCTACACCAACTACCCCACGAGCAGTGCGGTCGCGGTGCTCTACGGCCTGCACCTGACTGCGATCGCTGGCCTCAATGCCTGGCTGTGGTTCAGGATCCTGGGCGGCTGGCGCCAGGAGATCATGGCTTCGCTGTTTCCGCTGCTGGTGTTCATCCCGGGCACGGTCGTTGCGGCGTTCGCGCCGCAAGTCGCGCCGTTCGTGTGGTTCATCGCCTTCGGCGGCCTGCTGATCCAGCGCTTCTATGCCTCCCCGGCCGGGACGGACGCGTAGGGCCGCGGCTCAGTCTTGCGTCGTGCCGAACCCGTCGGCCGGCACGTAAAGCTTGACCGGGCGGATTTCGTAGACCGCTGACGGATTAACCTGGCGCAGGGTCCGCGCGGCCGCGATCGCCTCCTCGTCCGTGTCGTATTCGACGAGGTGGAAGCCCAGGAGCTGCTCCTTGGTCTCGGCAAACGGGCCATCCAGCACGACGCCCGCGCCGGGGCCGCGCAAGGTGCGGGCCTTTCGGGTCTCATCCAGGCGAGCGGCCGGGCCGAAATGCCCGCTTGCCCGGAGGGGCGCCTGAACCTCGATGACTTTGGCCACAACTGCGGCGTCCTTTTCGGGCGTCCAGGACAAGATCTCGTCTTCCACGTGATAGGCCAGGATGGCGTAAAGCATCGTCACCTCGTTGATTTTCGCTGCGCGCGTCCAAAGGACGTATCACCACCGTCGCAGCCGACAATGGGGCGGGGGAAAATATTGCGTCGCGGGGTGCGGCGACGAAATCTTCCCGAAACCCGATTGCGGCCGAAAGGTGTGAACGCCGCTCGAAATCGGCGCGACTGATTGCCACCAAGAACACTTCGGAGGCGGCCATGTCGACCATCAAGATCATCTGCAAGATCATCTGCGACGCGCGTCGGGCGGGAAAGTCGGACGCTGCGGATCTGCACGACCAGAGCGGCCATCACCGCTATTACGGCAGCTCGGCCGAGAGCGGCGGCGAGCGCATCGTCGAAAGCCGGCGCGGCAAGCGCGCGCCCGCAATGAGCGTTTGCGGCTTCTAAGCTCACGTGTCACATCCCGCTCAGCACCTGCTTGATCAGGGTTTCCCGCAACCGGGCGAGTTCGCCGCTCGCCTCCATCTGCTCGATCATCCGTCCAACCTTCGGCACGAGATCGCGATGCCGTTCATGCAGATGGTGGTAGATGCTGATGCGCTCGAGTGGCGGTGAGAGCGGATGGATCCTGGCCTGGAGATTGAGTTTCTTCACCGCAGCCAACCCGCTGAAGAGGTCGGTGACCATCACGTCGAAGCGGTCGGCATCGAGCATCTTGACCATGTTGTCGAGGCTTGTCGTCGCCGTGACCCGGGTCATGCCGCGCGTACCGGCTTCCGACGAGCCGACGCCGCGTACGATGCCGATGCTGTAGTCCCTGATTGAATTCCAGCCGGCGACGTCGAACTGCAGTTTCGTGGTGAAGACAGCGGGCTCGATGTAATTGATCGCAGGTGTCACCTGGATCAGCGTCGGATAGTCGCGAGAGAGCGTTCCGATCCGCTGGACCTCGCCGTCGACCTCGCCGGTGCTCGACAGCGTGAGCGCGCGCTTGCCGGGGACATCCTCGAATTCGAGCTTGATGTTCAGCCTGGCATAGACCGCGCGTAGCATCTCGCCGCCGACATATTGATCGGGAATATCGGCGATGCGTGCGAGCCGGATGACTTCTTGCGCCTGCGACGGGCCTGCCGCGAGCAGCAACAGGCAGACCACGACTATCCGCCTCATGACGCATCTCCCTGGCCATGCCTCTTCGGCGTGCCCTGCTACCATCCGATGTCGCGCGATCTACCGGAGATGGTAGCTGCGCCGGTCCGCAACGTTGACAGCGCCTTCCCGCTGTGCGGGCGGCTCCGGACTTTCACCGATGTCATTCTAGCACGCGAGGTGGTAGTTTGCCCGGGAATCCTGCTGCTGGGCGCAAGATATGACCCCGTCGAACTCAGGCCGCCCATGGGCCGACAGGATCAAGGGCCGACAGGATCGCCACGTGTATCGCGTGACGCGGCAAAGCCTCACCGTTCGCTTTGCGCGCGGCTGCGGCCGGTAGGCCGAGCAGGTGCCGCCATTTCGGGGACGTGGTGCATGGGCAACGCAGGTGACGATGAGACCAAGCGTGGCCGCGCCATTGCGCCGGCGGCTGCGAAGCAGGATTTGACCGGCATCGGCGCCGCGCTCGCGCCTCCGATGTTCGCGGCACTCCTGTCGCGCATCTTCAACTGGTCGCGCAGCGGCGTGGGGCCCCGGCTGCTTGCCGCCGTGCTGCTGTTCTCGTCGGTCGTGACGCTGACCCTGACCGCGCTCCAGCTCTATCTGGATTACAATCGTGAGGTCGGACTGATCGAGACGCGGCTGGACGAGATCGGCCGCAGCACTACGGGCAGCCTCGGAGAGAGCCTGTGGAATCTCGACCAGAACCAGCTCAAGCTGCAGCTCGATGGCATTCTGCGGCTGCCCGCCATCCGTGCGGCGGAGGTCCGCGAGATCGCCGATCGGCCCAATCCGATCCGTGTCGAAGTCGGCGAGCGAAACACCCGTTCGATCATGACCCGGGAATTTCCGCTGAGCACGATGGTGCAGGGGACCTCGCGCGCCATCGGCACGCTCCGGGTCGAGGCGACGCTGACCGACGTCTATCAGCAATTGCTGAACAGGGCCCTCGTCATTCTGGCAAGCCAGGCGGCAAAGACGTTCCTCGTCTCGTTGTTCATCATCTACATGTTTCATCTGCTGGTGACGCGGCATCTCGTCGCCATCGCCGAGTACGTCGGCAAGTACAGCCTCGGCCGGCCGCCACCGCCGCTGCGCCTGGAGCGCCGGCCGCCTTACGAGGCCGACGAGCTGGACAAGGTGGTCGTTGCTTTCAACGCCATGTGCGCCAACCTCGAACATGCCTATGGCGAGCTGCGTGAGGCCAATGGGAATCTCGAGCGTGACCTGAAGATCCGGCGGCATGCTGAGGAGAACGCCCGCGCGAGCGAGCAGCGCTTCCGCGACTATGCGGAGACCGCATCCGACTGGTTCCGGGAGACCGGCCCGGATCACGTGTTCACCTACATTTCAGATCGGGCCGATGCTTTCGGCATGGACCACACGGCGCTGATCGGCAGGCGCCGTTCAGATGCCGCCTTCGACCGCGATGCCGAGCCGCAGAAATGGCGCGGTCACCTGGCGACGCTGGATCGCCACGAGCCGTTCCGGAAGTTCGAGTATCGCGGCCGCGATGCGGCTGGACGCGCGCGCCATTTCAGCGTCAACGGCCAGCCGGTGTTCGGCGCCGACGGGCGCTTCATGGGGTATCGTGGTTCGGCCACCGATCTGACCGAGCAGCACGAGACGGAGGAGCGGCTTCGCCAGTCGCAGAAGATGGATGCGATCGGCCAGCTCACCGGTGGCGTCGCGCATGACTTCAACAACGTGCTCACCGTCATCATCGGCACCATCGAGATCATCCGGGAGGGGCTGGCGGACAAGCCCGACCTCGCCGCGATCGCCCAGCTCATCGACGATGCGGCGGCGCGAGGCGCGGAGATCACCTCGCAACTCCTGACCTTTGCGCGTCGCCAGCCGCTGGAACCGCGCGAGATCGACGTCAACGGCCTCGTGCTCGAGACGGCGAAGCTGTTGAAGCCGACCCTGGGCGGAAACGTCGAAATCGTCACCCACCTCGCGGACGACGCCTGGCCGGCGATGGCCGATCCGTCGCAGCTGTCGTCGGCGATCATCAATCTCGCCGTCAATGCGCGCGATGCGATGCCTGGCGGCGGCACGCTGACGCTCGAGACCGCAAACCGCGAATTCGATGGTGCGAATGGTGCTGGCGACGGCGACGCCACGCGCGGCGCCTTCATCATGGTCGCGGTGGCCGACACCGGCCATGGCATCCCCGCCGATCTCCGCGACCGCGTGTTCGAGCCGTTCTTTACCACCAAAGGGGTCGGTCGCGGCACCGGGCTCGGCCTCAGCATGGTCTACGGCTTCGCCAAGCAGAGCGGCGGCAGCGTTGCAATCGAGAGTGAGGAAGGCCGCGGCACCGTGATTCGGCTGTTTCTGCCGCGCTCTGCGGGCGGAGCGCAGGCCAGGACCGGGTCGCTGCAGGCGCCCGCGGCTGCACGCGGGCACGAGACGATTCTCGTCGTCGAGGACGATCCGCTGGTGCAGGGCTATGTCATCGCCCAGCTCGGCAGCCTCGGCTATCGCACCCTCGCAGCCGGCGACGGCGCAACCGCGCTTGCGCTGGTGCAGCAGGGCGCGCAATTCGATCTGCTGTTCACCGACATCATCATGCCCGGCGGCATGAACGGGCAGGAACTGGCCGAGGCCGTGCGGCGCCTCCGCCCGGGGATGAGGGTGCTCTATACGTCCGGCTACACCGACAATGCCCTCGACCACGAGGGTCATCTCGGTCCCGGCGTTGCGTTGCTGAGGAAGCCGTACCGGAAGGCGGACCTGTCATTGAGGATCCGCGAGGTGCTCGCCGGCGAGCCGCCCGCCTGAGCAGCCGGCGCGTGACCTGCGAAAAAGGCGCGGCGGGGGAGACCCCGTCGCGCCCGATTTCTTGCTCGCTGGTCCAGGGCTGAGAGCGCCCCGATGCCAAGCCTTTATTCAAAGCTTAGCGGGCGATCCCAGCGAGGTGACAGCGCTTGGTAAGAGACACTGGATCACCTCCTTTCGTTGGTTGCGGAAGACATCAATATAGGCGGCAATGCCGGTGTTGTTAAGGGGCGGCGGCTCGGGAGGAACCAGCGGCTGTTCGCAAGGCCGGGAAGACGCTGGAAAGCCGTCTGTTGGGCAGTTGTCTTGCCTTGGGCAGTTGATCCTGGGCAGTTGAGACCGCCGCCCGGCCGTGTTAGGGAGCCCCTGTCGCGGGTGTAGCTCAATGGTAGAGCAGCAGCCTTCCAAGCTGAATACGAGGGTTCGATTCCCTTCACCCGCTCCAAGGCTTTCGATGCCAGCCCGAAGACATGGGTCACGGAACGTACCTAAGACGTGGGTGACAGCCTCGTGCCGAACGGGTTGTCGAGAGGTTGCAGGGTTTTCTGCTCGAGGTCGAAGTATCTCAGATCGTAATGCATGAAGCTGACGGGCCAAATGCCCTCGCTCAGCGCGAGGTTCTTGCAGCTGCACTCGGAGGTGTGGCTCGTGTGTCGAATACCGGCAGCGGTAAGTTGAAGGCAACGGCGAGCGCTCCCCGGACAAGGCAGCGAGCTGCCTAAGCCCAGCGCCTCTTGGCCGTAGCGTCCGGCGCCGAGCGAAGGAAACCACGCGCTCAATTGGTTCGGTCGCCGGACCTTGCCTTCTTGGGTGAAGCAACACCTCGCTCCCGGCGGGACTTCGCAGGAGCTTCAGGTTCGATCCCATTCTGCTGGTCGAACTTCCTGATCCACGATTGAATGTAGCCCGGATCGTCCGGACAAAGCTGCTCAAGTAAACGAAGGTTCTGCGCTCTGAATTCCACTAGGGTTTTCGGCAATTGTGCCTCCTCAAAACCCTGCCCATATCTAGGCTGCTGCATCGGGAAAAAGTGGTCAAGCCAAAAGGGCGCTTGAAAAGATCGGTGCGTTGATGCAGCGCCGACAGCAAAAACCCCGCCTGGGGGAAGCGGGGCTTTCTGGTGAAGCTTAGGGACGCTTCGACTGTATGACGCGCGATCGCGGAAAAAGTTCAAAGCTAGAAAGCGAACCACGCCAACACCGCCAGGGGGCTTTTAGGAGCTCAAACGTCACGTTTTCGGACTTGGCTGCGGCGCAGGTGTGGCTTGCGGAGAAGGTGCCGGATTGCTCAATTGCTGAGGCGCTGCGGCTTCGCCGCCTGCGTGAGGAACGCACGTACCGATGTTGCTGAGCAGCCGTTTGGCCTGGAGGTCGCGCACCTTTGAGTATTCGCGTCGTCGCTCGATATTGGCCGCGGCCCATCGGTCCCAAGCCTCGAAAGCGTCCGTATAGTGCTTTCGCATCTGCTCCTCGGCGGCAAGGCAATCGGCAAACTTGTCGAAAACCAGGTCGGTGTTGACCGGGGTCATGCCTCCTACCAGGACAACGAGCATCCATTTCATCTTGCCGATCGCCTTTCGCGCCGGGCGAATTCTCCGCTAACGCGCGGAATTCCGTCCACTGTGGTTAGATGGCCCGACGGCTGCGACCGGCTACAAAACCGTAGACGAAAAGCACGATGATGGCGCCTACCACTGCCCCCACGAGTCCTGCGCCTTCTCCTGGCCGGTACCAGCCGAGTGATTGGCCAAGATAGGTCGCAACGAACGCGCCTACTATTCCCAGGATCGTGGTCAGGATGAAACCCGAGGGCTCGTTGTCACCGGGCATGATGAACTTCGCGATGACGCCTGCGATGAAACCGATGATGATCGTCCAGATGATGCTCATATCTTTTCTCGAGTCTTGAGGAGTGTTATCCCGAGGATTGCGCCGGAAGACGTCCCTCGGGCGTGTATTTGTCCACCGCTGCCGGAAGCTCGCGCGACAATCGGTCGAGGATCTCCTGCTGAGACAGGCCGGTCTGCTGCTCAAGTTTTTGAAGAACGTCCGGACCGATAGCCTGCCGGAGTTCGGGCGGGGTGACTTCGCGGTTTGGCCCCTGATTGATCCAGGATTGAGCCGCATCGCCTTGCCCGTTCTGTCTGAAGTGCTCGAGCAACTCGCCGATCCCGCCGTTCAGCAGCGAACCGACGCCGCCGCCTCCCACAAGGCTCCCAAGATTGCCGAGCATGCCGCTCAGCGAATCCTTGGTGCCCGACGGCTGACCGGAGGTAGCGTTGCGAAACATGTCGGCGAGCTTGTCCCGATTTTGATAGCCGGCGATTGCGAGCATACCCAAGAGGGCGGTCATCGATGGCATTCCGCGGCTCATTTCGGGCTCCTGAGTTCGATGATGGGCAATCGTGCGTAAGCAATAGCGGCCCGCCTTGCGCTGGCCGCCACATCACTCATCGCCCACAACATACGCGGTGCTGGGAAGTTCCACGTTTCCCCAGAACCACGTTTCCTCAGAACGATGGGCTGTCAGTCATTGCCAGTCCCGAACAAATTGATGCGTCTCGCTTGACCGACTTGGCGTTTCGGGTCGGCAGAGCGACTCTATTCCTGTTCGCTATCCTTCTCCTCGCGCTGCTTCCGGGCACGATCGACTGCGCCGCCCTGGGGCTGCCCGCTGACCTTCACGCCGGGGAGATGATCGACCTTGTTGTTGGCGGCCTCTTCGGCACGCTGCAATTCACGATCGATGATGTCGCGTGATCCTTCGGCTGGTTCCTTGTCGAATGGGCTCTTGATATCAGTGCTCATGATTGATCCTGCTTGTCGCCGCACGTTAATTTGCTGAGGCAAGCTCGGCTCGCGCCCATCGTTCCTGTCGAGGCGGCAGCTTTTGTGCAGCCTCTTTATTCCCTGTGGTCGTCGATTTCGGGGGCGACCTGTCCGTAGTTCAGCAGGGCCACCAGTGTCGTTCCGCCAAGAATATTGCCGAGGAGTGTCGGTACGAAGAAGTCCGAGGCATATTGTGAGAGCGACGCCAGGCCGCTCTGGACGAGAAAGGCGCACTCGACCGAGCCCGCGATGATGTGCGCGAACTGGCCGAGCGCGACCACATAGGTCATCACGACGACGAGGTGCGGGCGCGATCCCTTCACGGCAGGCAGTAGCCACGCCATCAAGGCGATCAGCCAGCCGGCAAAGATCGCCCGGACAAGGGTCGTCGTGAACGTGCCCTCGATGGTGTGGCGGCTGAGATCCACGAAGGCGTCCACGATGCGTGGTTCGAAGATGCTGGTGTGCGCGAGCACAGATCCGACCGCCCAGGTTCCCGCGATGTTGGAGGCGAGCACCAGGCCCCACAGCTTGATCACGCTCCACAGCGTGGCGAGATCCCTGTTGTGCAACAGCGGCAGGATCGGTGTCAGCGTGTTCTCGGTGAAGAGCTGCTGCCGTCCCAGCACCACGACCAGGAAACCGACCGTGTAGCCGAGCGGAGCCACCAGGCGCCGGGTGGCCTCGTCGGAGATCAGCGCGTGAAACTCGCCCTGGACGATCAGGGACAATCCCATCGAAAGACCGGCGGCGAGGCCGGACAGCACGATAGCCCACCATCGCCGTTCCAGTTCCTGCTCACCCTCGGCGCGGATCGTCTCGTGGATGAGCGCGGCGTTCGGCCGGCTTTGGGATTCGATCTGCTCGGTCTGGCGCCGCGAAACGCCGTCGAGCTTCGAGGCTGGATTAAAGGAGGCGCCGTCGCCAGGCTGGTCCACTCCGCAGTCTCCTGAAGGGCAGGTTCATCTCAATGCCCGGATCAAGGCCCGCACCGGCAAGGGGTTCCTCGTGAGTGCTTCGACGCCGCAGCGCTGTTGAGGAGCGGCGGCGCTGAGGCCGACGATCAGGAACCTTCGCTGGAAGCGGGTGTTTTCCAACGGGGAGGGGTGGCGATCTGACAAGAGGCCAACCGTGCAAGATGCCAACCGTGCAAGATAACGTGCGCGTGCGCGCGACCGCACAAATCGCGGGCCATCCGATTCATCCGATGCTGGTGCCGATCCCGATCGCGTGCTTCATTGGAGCGCTGCTGACCGACATCGCCTATGTCGTCAGTGCCGAGATCATGTGGGCGGATTTTTCGGCCTGGCTTCTGGTCGTCGGCGTGATCTTCGGCGTGCTGGCAGCCATCGCCGGCCTGACCGATTTCCTCGGCAACCGCCTGGTGCGGGCGCAGTCGCCGGCCTGGCCGCATCTGATCGGCAACGCGCTGGCGCTGATCCTGGCCACCGTCAATGCGTTGATCCATACGCGCGATGCCTGGACCTCCGTGTGGCCGACCGGGCTCCTTCTTTCAGCCATCACCGTATTGATCCTGCCGGTCACCGGCTGGCTCGGCTGGGCCATGGTGTATCGCCACGGCGTAGGAGTTGCGCGATGAACTCCGCAATCGCTCGGGTGCTGTTGTGCGCTTCGCTGCTGTCTCTCGCCGGCTGCAACGACGGCAGTGGCGATCCGAAGGCGCAAACCGGGGCCAACCCGACGCTTCCCGACATCCAGCAATATCTGCTGCCGCCGATGCACATCGCCCGTATCGTCGGCTGGAAAAAGGACGAGACGCCGGCCGTTGCGCAGGGCTTGCAGGCCAAGGCCTTCGCGACCGGCTTGCAGCACCCCAGATTTCTCTACGTGCTTCCCAACGGCGACGTGCTGGTGGTGGAATCCAAGGCGCCGAAGGGCGCTCCGATCAAGCGGCCCAAGGAAATCGTGATGGGATACATCGAGTCCTGGGCGACATCAGGCGGCGACACCGGCGAGAGCAACCGCATCACGCTGCTGCGCGACAGCAACGGCGACGGCGTCCCGGACACGCAAAGCGTCTTCCTCGACCATCTCAACTCGCCGTTCGGCGTCGCGCTGGTCGGCAACGATCTCTATGTCGCCAACACCGATGCGATCGTCAAATATCCCTATACCGAAGGCGATACCAAGATCACCGCGCCGGGCACGGTGCTGACGCCGCTGCCGGGCGGACCGATCGACCATCACTGGACCAAGAGCCTGGTCGCAAGCCCCGACGGCTCGAAGCTCTATGCCGGCGTCGGCTCCAACAGCAACATCACCGAGAACGGCATGGAGGCCGAGCACAATCGCGCCGCCATCCTCGAGATCGACCGTGCCAGCGGCCGCTGGCGCATCTTCGCAAGCGGCTTGCGCAATCCCAACGGACTCAGCTTCGAGCCGCAGACGGGCGTGCTGTGGACAGTCGTGAACGAGCGCGACGAACTCGGCCCCGACCTCGTGCCAGACTACATGACATCGGTGAAGGACGGCGGCTTCTACGGCTGGCCCTACAGCTATTACGGCCAGCACGTCGATCCGCGCGTCAAGCCGGAGCGTCCCGACCTCGTCGCCAAGGCGATCGTGCCTGACTACGCGCTGAGCTCGCATGTCGCGCCGCTCGGAATGGCCTTCAACACGAGCGCGAGTCTGCCGGCCGCTTATCGCGGCGGCGCCTTCGTCGGCGAGCACGGCAGTTGGAACAGGCAGGTCTTGAACGGCTACAAGGTGGTGTTCGTGCCGTTCACGGACGGCAAGCCGAGCGGCCCGCCGCAGGATGTCGTCACCGGCTTCCTCAACAGCGACAACCAGGCGCGCGGGCGGCCCGTCGGCGTCGCCATCGACAAGACCGGCGCGCTGCTGGTCGCCGATGACAGCGGCAACATTGTGTGGCGCGTGACCGCCGCGCACCCGCAGCTCACGCAGCGATAGATCTCGAGGAGTTACACCATGGGCCTTGCTCAATACACGATCGTGCCGGTGCAGGACGAATGGGGCGTGCTGCACGACGGCGACGTCAGGAACAGATACAGCACCAAGGAAGCGGCCTTCGAATCGGCGGTGGCTGCCGCCTCGTTGGCGCTTCGCGAGGGACACGAAGTCCATGTCAGCGTACCCGGCCGCGAAGCCGGCGAAAACGCGCTGGGAATTTGATGGACACGCGACACACTTCAGGAGGCTGCGATGACCAAGCCCCGTGAGCCGAACGGCATTGAGCCCTCCCGCTCCGAAGACGACATCCAGCGCGACCAACTCGGGCCGCGCGGCGTGCCGAATGCGCCGGATCCGGCCAAGATGACCCCCCAACGCGACAAGAAAACGCCGAAGCACGTCGATCCCGGCCATACAGCCTGACGGCTGCCCCGCGGCTTTTCTGTTCGGCCGGTAAGTCGCCGCCCCCGACGGTCGTCGACTACGCCGCCGCAACGATATCCGTCTTGGCAAAGTCGTCGCCGACGTAAAGAAGGGCGCAGCCATGCTCCTTGGCGACATCGTAGGCGAAGCAGTCACCAAAGTTGAGACCGGCGGGACGAATGCCTTTGCCCCAACGCGAGTAGATCTGCGCCACGCGTTCGGCCGAAGCTTGGGTCACCGAGATCACGTTCAAACCGAGATCGTTAATCAGCTTCTTCATCTCTTCGTCGACGCCCCGCCGTGCCGCGACGATCAGGCTTTCTGCAACGGAAGCGGCCGAGATCAGGATTTCGTCGGCGGTCTCCAGCGCGGTGATGCAAGCATCGGCTTGCGGTTCGTCGAGCACGATCGCCATCAGTGCGGAGGTATCGACCGCGATCATTCCGGCAGTCCGTCATCGCCGAAAAGAAAGTCCTGACTGCGCGCGGCGCTCGGTCCGGGGATAGCTTTGGCCCCGCCGGTCCTTCGCGCCGCCTCGAGCACGGTCCGGCGGGCGGCGCGGTCCGGCGCAAGCTTGACCGGGACGAGCCGCACCGCGGGATGTCCATGCCGCGTCAGGATCACCTCGTCGCCGGCCTCTGCGCGGCGGACAAGATCGGTCAATTGTCCTTTTGCGTCGGTAACGGAGACCCGCATCTCATTGTCCTTCCTCAATTTTCATAAAGTGGACCATGCAATGGTCCAATGTCAACCGCCTCCCACCCCACCATCGCCGGACGCGATCTCGCGGCCGATCTCGGCATGAACCTGCCGGCGGTGTCGCCGGGACGTGGGTTCTCCCGCACCAAATAACATCACGTTAGGTTTGTCGCATAACTGGGTAATTGTGTTAGCCCGGCGAAAGCCTATCGTCGCCACCAAGCAGACACCGATCGGCAGTGACAAACGCTCGCGAAACTCCGCAGAGCGGCCGGAGAGTGCTGCCCAATTTTGAGCGAAGCCCGTCAACGGGACGTCAGTAAAAACCCAAGGGAGGAATCTTGAGATGACCGCGATCAATCAGATGAGTCAGTCCAGGAAAGCCGCTGCCAGCGGCTGGATCGGGTCGGCTCTCGAATATTATGACTTCTTCATCTACGCGACCGCCGCGTCACTGATCTTCCCGCAAATCTTCTTCCCGTCGGAGAATCCCACCGTCGCGATCGTCGCCTCGCTGGCGACCTATGGCGTCGGGTATGTAGCCCGGCCGATTGGCGCGTTCGTCCTCGGGCACTGGGGCGACACCCACGGCCGCAAGACGGTTCTCATCATCTGCATGTTCCTGATGGGCATCTCGACGATGGCCGTGGGTATCCTGCCGACCTACCAGCAGGTTGGCATCCTGGCGCCAATTCTGCTCGTCATTCTGCGCCTCGTGCAGGGATTTGCCGTTGCCGGCGAAATCTCAGGCGCAAGCTCGATGATCCTGGAGCACGCGCCGTTCGGTCGGCGGGGCTTCTATGCCAGCTTCGCCCTTCAGGGGGTGCAGGCCGGACAGATCCTCGCCGCAGCAATATTCCTGCCCTTGGCGGCCTATATGCCGACCGAGGCCTTCAACAGCTGGGGCTGGCGGATTCCCTTCCTGCTCAGCTTCTTCGTCATCGTCGCGGGCTACATCATCCGTCGCGAAGTCGACGAGACCCCTGCCTTTGCCCGCGAGGGCGAACGGGGAGAAACGCCGCGCGCGCCCATCGTTCAGGCCATCAAGCTGAGCTGGCGCGACATGCTCAGGGTCATCTGCATGGCGCTGATGAACGTCATTCCGGTGGTCGCGACCATCTTCGGTGCGGCCTATGCGGTCCAGCCCGCCTACGGCATCGGCTTTGCCAAGGATGTCTATCTGTGGATCCCGGTCCTCGGAAACATGCTGGCAGTATTCGTCATTCCCTTCGTCGGCAATCTCTCCGACAAGGTCGGCCGCAAGCCTCCGATCATCGTCGGCGCGCTTCTCTCCGGTTTGCTCGCCTTTTGCTATCTCTATGCCATCAGCATCAGGAATGTGCCGCTGGCAATATTGGTGTCGCTGCTGATGTGGGGCGTAGTCTATCAGGGCTACAACGCGATCTTTCCGAGCTTTTACCCGGAGCTGTTTCCGACGCGCACCCGCGTCTCGGCCATGGCGATCTCACAGAACATCGGAACCACCATCACCGCATTGCTTCCCGCCCTGTTTGCGACCGTCGCGCCTCCCGGCTCGACCAACATTCCGTTGACGGTGGGGGCGATTGCCTTCGCTATCACGGTCATCGCCGCGCTGGCGGCCCTGACCGCGCGGGAAACCTATCGGATCAGGATCGACGATCTCGGCAATCCCAATGCCGTTCCGATGCCGCGGGCAGATTATGACCGCCAGCGTGCCGGCGATGCGGTGAGCGGGGCTGCCACGGTTCGGACCTGACGGGTATAATAGAGGCAACTGCCGCCGCGATCGATGATGTTCGCGGCGGCAGGGCCTCACTGCAGAGTTAGGCTGCCGATTCGACTTTGTGCGCGTGAGCCCAATCAATATGAGGTTGCAATATGAACCCCGTCGTCGTCGCTGTCGCCATCACCGGCTCCGTTCCGCGCAAGAAGGACAATCCCGCGGTCCCGATCCTGCCGTCCGAACAGATCGAGTCGACGCACCAGGCCTTCGAAGCCGGTGCCACGCTCGCCCACATCCATGTCCGCAACGACGACGAGACGCCGTCCTCCGATCCCGAGCGTTTCGCCGTGGTGCAGGAGGGGATCAGGAAGCACTGTCCTGACATGATCGTTCAGTTCTCGACCGGCGGGCGGGGCCGCGATCCCTCGGCGCGCGGATCGTCGCTCTATCTGAAGCCGGACATGGCCTCGCTGTCCACGGGATCGGTGAACTTTCCGACCATCGTCTACGAGAACAGCGCCGCCCTGGTCGAGACCCTCGCCACCGGGATGAAGGCGAATGGCATCCGGCCGGAAATCGAGATCTTCGATTTGTCGCATCTGCACGGGGCCCGCCGCTTGATCGAGGCTGGGCTGATCGACGCGCGTCCGCACGTGCAGTTCGTCATGGGCGTCAAGAACGCCATGCCCGCGGACGAGCATGTCCTCGACATTCTGCTGGGCGAACTCAGGCGGCTGATCCCGAAGGCGACGTGGACGGCCGCCGGGATCGGACGCCACCAGGCCGAGGTCATGGGCTGGGCGCTCGCGCGGGGCGCCGATGCGGTCCGCACCGGACTCGAGGACAATATCAGGATCGACAAGGCGCGCCTCGCGGCCAGCAACGCCGAGCTCGTGACCATCGCCGGTGAGGCTGTCGCGCGCCACGGCCGGCGCGTGGCGACTGCGGCCGAGGCGCGATCCCTGCTCGGGATCGCGGGGCAGGGAGCTCCTGCCGCCTCCTGACATGCTCCCGGCCGCCTGCTGCCATTCGACAGCCGGCGTTTCCGTGCGCCGAGTCTCCGGGTAAGACTGCCGTCACAGGCGTGATCTGCGCCTGGCGGGCAGGCGACGGTTGGAATGCGGTTTCTGAAATCTGACAGCAGGCTCATCGGGGTCCTGCTGGTGCTCGCGGTCTCCCAGCTTGTCGGGTGGGGTACGATAGGTCTTCCCGCCATCGTCGGACGCGATCTCGCGGCCGATCTCGGCATGAGCTTGCCGGCGGTGTTCGCCGGGACGTCCGTGCTCTATGTGTCGATGGGGCTGTGCGCGCCCTGGCTCGCCAAGTCGTTTGCGCGGCACGGGGCACGAAAGGTGATGATCTCAGGCACGGTCCTCACCGTGCCGGGCTTCATACTGCTGTCCCTCGCGCGCGAGCCGATGCTGTATTTCGCCGCCTGGATCGTCCTCGGCATCGCCGGCAGCGCCACGCTTTCGACCGGCGCCTATATCATGCTGAACGAGGTCGCCGGGCGGCAGGCCAAGAATGCCATCGGCGCGCTCATGCTGGTGACGGGCCTTTCGAGCAGCATCTTCTGGCCGACGACGTCGTTCCTCAGCGGTCTGCTCGGCTGGCGCGGGACGTGCCTCGTTTATGCGGCGATGATGGTCGTCATCAACCTTCCGCTCTACGCGTTCCTCGCCCCGCGCCGGAAAATCGCCGCGGGTCGTGGGGGTGAGTCGGTAAAGCCTTTGCCGCCGCCGGCGATTCCCAGGAGCACCTTCAGCCTCGTCGTCGCCGCGATCACGCTCAATGCCTTCGTCAATTTCGGCATCGGCGCCATCATGATCGAGTTGCTCCGGGCGGAGGGGCTTCCCCCGGCGCAGGCGCTTGCGTTCGGCTCGATGCTGGGCGTGATTCAGGTCAGCGCCCGCGGGCTCGATTTTCTCGGCGGAGGGCGGTGGGACGGAATCACGACCGGGCTCGTTGCCGGCACGGCGCTCCCGGTCGCCATGCTGCTGCTGATGACGAGCGAGGGCGCGACCTGGGCGGTTGCGGCCTTCATCCTGCTCTACGGCGCCGGCAGCGGCGCGATGGCGGTGGCGCGGGCGACGATCCCGCTCGTGTTCTACGATCAGACCGAGTTCGCCAAGGCGATGTCGATGATCGCGCTGCCGCTCAATCTCGCCTCCGCGGTCTCACCGCCGCTCCTTGTCGGCCTGCTCACTCAGTTCGGCAGCCGCGGCGCGCTCGGTCTCACCTTCGTCTGCTCCTGCGCCACGGTGCTGATCCTGGTCCTGCTCGGCCGCCGGCGGCCGCAGGTGGCCGCAGCGGCCGTGACCTGAGAATATTCGCGCTGCGGAAATTCACCGCGCGGATGACCTGCGCCGGGCGGGCAGGCGGATAGCCGTATGCCCACAGTGCAGTGCTCGGACCGCCAAAATGGTGTATCCGCAGGGAGCGCGGCCCGCGATCTCGCCGCCGCGCCAAGATCAGCTCTAAGATCCAGTTCCCGGAGGAATTCGACATGTCGGCCCTGCCGCTCTCAGGCATCAAGATCCTTGACCTCACCCGCGTGCTTGCTGGGCCCCTGTCGGCCCAGATGCTGGGCGATTTGGGCGCGGAGGTGATCAAGATCGAGCGGCCGGGCACCGGTGACGACGCGCGCGCCTTCGGCCCGCCCTATCTGACCGACCCTGATGGCAAGGCCAACAACAACAACTCGTTCTACCTCTGCGCCAACCGCAACAAGAAGTCGGTCACGGTCAACATCGCCAAGCCCGAGGGGCAGGCGATCATCCGCGAGCTCGCCAAGGACGTCGACGTCTTCATGGAGAACTACAAGGTCGGCGATCTCAAGCGCTACGGCCTCGACTACGAGACCATCAAGGCGATCAATCCCGGCATTATCTATTGCTCGGTGACCGGCTTCGGTCAGACGGGGCCTTACGCGCCGCGCGCCGGCTATGACGCTATCCTGCAGGCGATGGGCGGCCTGATGAGCGTCACCGGCCATATCGACGGCGAGCCCGGTGAGGGCCCGATGAAGGTCGGCCCGTCGATCGTCGACTACATGACCGGCATGAACACCTCGATCGGGATTCTCTCGGCGCTCTACCATCGCGACGCCAATGATGGCGTGGGACAGCATATCGACGTCTGCCTGTTCGACACCGTCATCGCGTCGTTGTCGCACTGGCTGCAGATCTATCTCGTCAACGGCAAGACGCCGCCGCGCCGCGGCACCTGGGGCAATGGCGGCATGCCGGCCGGCGTGTTCCGCTGCACCGACGGCGAGCTGATGCTGGTGGTCGGCAATGACGGCCAGTTCCAGCGCACCTGCGCCGTGCTCGGCGAGCCCGAGCTCGCGAACGACAAGCGCTTCGTCAAGAACAACGACCGCGTCGTACATGGCAAGGAGATCATGGCGATCTTCGCCGGCCTGTTCCTGAAGCAGCCGGTGGCCTATTGGCTGGACAGACTGGAGGAGGCCGGCGTGCCCTCCGGCCCGATCAACAATTTCGAGCAGGTGTTTTCCGATCCCCACGTCCAGTCGCGGGGCATGCGGGTGAAGGTCGACCATCCCTTCCAGCCCGATCTCTCGCTGATCCGCAACGCGCTGACGCTCTCGGAAACCCCGATCAAGGACTACCGCGCCCCGCCGCTGCTCGGTGAGCACACCCAGGAGGTGCTCGCCGGCAAGCTCGGCTATGATGCCGCCAAGATCGAGACGCTGAAGCAGCAGGGCATCATCTGACTTTCCTCCCCTCGCCCCTTGCGGGAGAGGGTGGCTCGCCGCGTCGCGGCGAGACGGGTGAGGGGTTCTCTCCGCGAGTCGAACTCTTACTTGAGCGCGGGGACAGAACCCCTCATCCGGCGCTTCGCGCCACCTTCTCCCGCAAGGGGAGAAGGAAGAGGTCCGGTGCTCGTGGCGCGTTTTACGAAAAGGGACAGCACGCATGACCGCCACCAAAACCATCATCACCTGCGCGATCACCGGCAATCTGACAAAGCCCGAGCAATCGCCGCATCTGCCGATCACGCCCGAGCAGATCGCGACATCGGCGCTGGAAGCGGCCGAAGCCGGCGCCGCGATTGCCCATATCCATGTCCGCGATCCCGCAACGGGGCGGCCTTCCATGGAGATCGATCTCTATCGCGATGTGGTGGATCGCATTCGCGCCCGCAACACGTCTCTCGTCATCAACCTCACGACCGGTCCCGGCGGGCGCTTTGTGCCTTCGGTCGAAGACCCTCGCGTCGCCGCTGCAGGCACCACGCTGCTGCAACCCGAAAAGCGCGTCGAGCATATCGAGCTGCTCAAGCCCGACATCTGCACGCTCGATCTCAACACCATGAACTCGGGTGGCGAGGTCGTGATCAACACCCCGCGCAACGTCCGCATCATGGCCGAGCGGATGAAGGCGGCCGGCGTGCTGCCGGAGATCGAGCTGTTCGATTCCGGCGACTGCCATCTGGCCCGCGATCTCCTTGCCGACGGCACGCTGAAGGGACCGGGCCTGTTTTCGCTCGTGCTCGGCGTCAAGTACGGCTTCTCCGCCACGCCCGAGACGATGTTCTATGCCCGCAGCCTGTTGCCGCCGGGCGCGATCTGGTCCGGCTTCGGGATCGGTCGCGCTGAATTCGCGATGGTCGCGCAAGCCTATTTGCTCGGCGGCCACGTCCGCGTCGGCATGGAGGACAATCTTTATATGTCCAAGGGCGTGCTGGCGAAGTCCAATGCCGAGCTGGTCGCGCATGCCGGCGGCATCGTCAAGAGCCTGGGTGCGAGCGTCGCGACCGCCAGCGAAGCGCGCGTGATGCTCGGGCTGAGGTGAGCCCGACCGGAGGCCGCACCAGGTCGCGCTACGACCGGAATTCGGGAAGCCAAACGCCGAGCACGCCAATCGGATTGTACACTTTTTGGCGGCGGGGCGGTACGACGAGCTTCTGCTCTGCTGCGCCGAAGGTGCTGGAAACGACTCTGGCGACGCTGGTGGCTCCGACGCTGTCGCCCTCGTTGAAATAGTCGATGCCTGCGCCGCCTTCGGTGTCGGCGTCGGGCTCCGACCCCTGCACGGCATAGCCGGCCTTGGCCAAGGCGTCCTTGACCTTGATAACGACGCCCTCGGGCTGTCCGGCCGTGTGAAGATACAGGCGGAAGCGTTTGGGGTCGTTGTTGTCCTGCTTGAAGCTGCCGGTTGCCTGAGCCGTGTTGATTGCAACCGGCGGCGTGGAGCCGAGTTCGTCCCGGCTGCAGGTCCCCCCGTCCAAGCACCCCTTCACCCTTTGCGAGACCGTTGCCTTGACCAGGCTGGTGTCGGTCTTCGGGTCGATGACGTTGTCCTTCGGAATCCGCCTGACGGCGCGAAAGCCGATCGCGATCGGCCGCAGGAATGTCTGCTTGAGCGACTGGCCGTTCGAGATCTCGATTTGTAAGGTCGCCTCGTTCCCCGGTCGGGCCGGCGTCCCCTCGGGCGTGCTGGCGGCCGCTTTGTCTTCCTGGTTGATGATGCGGCTCGGCGCTTTGATCGCGCTCTCGCCTGAGCGCGACCGATGGGTGCTCTGGTCGATGTAGCGGGCGAGGTAGACCCGGTTCACGAGCACGATCTGGAGCGGATATCTGTAGGGGCTGCTCGACGACGATGCCGCCCCGCCGGCGTCCGCCGTCGCGGGATCATTGCTGTCTTTCGGCTTCAAGTCGAACGCGCGCGGCGTCACGAAGGCGAGATGCCTGCGCAGGGTCTCGTCGGTGCAGCGGTTCGGATCGTCCTTGTCGGAACAGAATTTCTCGAGCTCTCCGACCGCTTCGATGCTCGGTATTCCGTAGGTCTCGGCGACTGGGATGTTGAGCTCTATGCCGCTGTCCGACTTGAAACCGAACGTGGTCGAGAGCCAACCGAGCAGGCCGCCGTTGAATCCGCTTTGCTGCTTGATCGTGAAGCCTGGGAACGCCGCGATCGGCAGCGTGGTGCGTTTCTCCGGATGGCTCAGGATACCATCCCCGTTGGGCTCCTGATCCCAGGGCTTCGTCTGGTCGCTCGGGCGGGGCCTCGTGTTGGGAAACAGGTAGACTGCCGATAGGCTTTCTCGAGGTCGGCCGTGAGGTCTTGATGCGTCAGCTTGATCGAGCGCAGCGCCAGCGCGGTGCGCGACGGCTGCCCGTTCTCGCTGTCATCCAGGACGGCATAGATGTCGCCGACGGCGACGTCCTCTTCGGGCGGGAAGACCGGGTCGATGCCGAGCTTGCTGATGGTGGCGTTCCATTCTTCGATGACATTGGTGCTGCTCGGCCCTGTACCGAGCCATGCCAAGAGAAGGGATGAGGCGGTGGCGAACACGACGAGAGCGGCAACGATCTGGCCGATCCTTCGCCACGGCAGCGGCGGAATGGAAAAATTCATTGGATGCCCCAAGGCGAAATGGATGCATGAAATGATGGCAGCCTAACAGATGGGGAGGCACAAGCAAAGATAGCTTTGCAGGAGAGTGCAACCTTTTGCGGCCTTGGCCTCGCGTGCGATGCTCGGGCTTGCCTGAGCCTTGCGGGCAATCCCCAGATAATCCCGGTCCGTACTCACACAGGCTTCCGCTCCGCGCGCGACTCAGATTCGATCGGTCCACTCAGTCCGGGAGGGAACGCATGTCCTACACGATCGGGTTTCAGGCCAAGAACCAGAAGGCAATTCTGGCGACCGAGGCGGCAACGGCCAACCAGGCCGTCGCGATCGTTGCCGCGTTGCGGCAAAGCGCCGACGAAATAAAGTTCATCCGGTCGCCGCAGGAAGGCGACATGGGCATCGAGATGCTGCTGCTGCTTGCCAAGGAAGAGGCCGAGGAGATGCCGCAGCACGCCTAGGCGGTTCGACGGGCACACTTCGATCGGAAGCGAAGCATGGCGGCTGCAAGATGATGTAGCAAGCCGTCATCTCGCTTGCATCGAAGGTGGCAGCCCGTGAAACTTGAAATGAAACGCGAAGCGCTCCGCGTCGAACCGATCTCGACGTTCCTCGACCGCCGGCAGGCGCCGGTCTCGCCGGTCACGCGCGCCGGCAACATGATCTTCGTCGCCGGCCTGCCGCCGTTCGACCCCGACACGGGCGAGATCGCGGACGTGCCGATCGAACGGCAGAGCGAGCTCGTCATGGAGCAGATGAAGCTGTGCCTTCAGACGGCGGGCGCGAGCCTTGACAACGTCATGAAGTGCAACGTCTACTGCACCTCGACCAAACACTTCGCCGCGTTCAACGCGGTCTATGCGCGCTATTTCCCGCACGATCCGCCGGCGCGGATCTTCGTCTGCACGCCGGAATGGTTCGGCCCCTTCGACGTCGAGATCGACTGCATCGCGATGATGTGAGGTTAGCGTGCCGCCACCTTTGACGGCGGCCTGGCCTCCACCTTTCCCGCGGTCAGCGCCATCGTCGCGACGCTGACGACGCGCGCGACCACGTCCTCGACGTCGTCGAGATCGCATTTGCCTTCGGATAATTTCGTCAGCCGCTCGCTCTCGCGGATGGTGTGGTGCGCCATGGCGAGCGCGAAATTCAGGCCCCAGTAGATATCGACGTCGCTGCGGTCGGGCAGGGATCTTCGCATCGCGCCGGCGAATTTGCGCAAATGGTCGATCTCGCGGTTCTTGATGCGGCGGATCGGCGGCACGGATTCGATCGAGGCGCGGATCATGAAGCGTGCCGCGCTCGAGCGCTGGTTCTCCGGGCCAAGGCAGCCGCGCAGCGTCGGGCCGACCAGGGCGTGCAGGATCACTTCGATCGGCGCGCGGCCGCCGCCTTGTTCTTCCGCCGCCTTCAATTCGCGCAGACGCTCGCGGTTGGTGGCGATCGAGCGTGTCACGAACAGCTCCGCGATCAACTCGTCCTTCGAGCCGAAATGATAGTTCACCGCCGCGAGGTTGACATTGGCCTCCGCGACGATGTCGCGCAGCGTCACGTCGCCGAACCCGCGATCGGCATAGAGCCGTTCGGCGGCGGCGAGAATGGCAGTCCGGGTATGATCGCTGGCCATGGGAGCCCCTCGGGGAGGGAGTTGCAATTCAAACAGTTGTATGAAACTATCGTTTGAAGGCCGGGAAAGTCAATCCGCAATCAGGAGTCATTCGCAAACGCGCGAATGGGTTCCGGAGCCGCAAGCCGCGCATTCGCACTTGCGGGTCGCACAATGCGGGTGGACAGTCCGGCGCAAAACAAGTTCGCCAAAACAAATTCGCCAAAACGAGTTGGCAAAGACGAGGAGCGTCCCATGGATTTCGATCTGTCGCCGAAGCAGAAGGAATGGCTCGACCGCGTGCAGTCCTTCATGGCCAAGCACGTGCGCCCGGCGGTGCCGGTTTATGATGAGCAGGATCGCAGCGGCGAACGCTGGAAGGTGATTCCGGTGCTGGAAGACCTCAAGAAGAAGGCGAAGGCCGAAGGCCTCTGGAACATGTTCATGCCGCCGAACGAGCATGAGGACGACGAATTCCGCGGCGCGGGACTGACTAATCTCGAATACGCGCTGCTTTCGGAGCAGATGGGCCACATCTCCTGGGCTTCGGAAGTCTTCAATTGTTCCGCGCCCGACACCGGCAACATGGAAGTGTTCATGCGCTACGGCTCCAAGGAGCAGAAGCGCAAATGGCTGCGTCCGCTGATGGACGGCGAGATCCGCTCCGCCTTCCTGATGACGGAGCCGGCGGTGGCCTCGTCTGACGCCACCAACATCGAGACCAGCATCGTGAAGGATGGCGACCACTACGTCATCAACGGCCGCAAATGGTGGTCGTCCGGCGTCGGCGATCCCCGCTGCAAGATCGCGATCCTGATGGGCAAGACCGATTTCAAGGCGGCCAAGCACCAGCAGCAGTCGCAGATCCTGGTTCCGCTCGACACCCCCGGCATCAAGGTCGAGAAGATGCTGCCCGTGTTCGGCTTCGACGACGCGCCGCATGGCCACGCCCAGGTCCTGCTCGAGAACGTGCGGGTGCCGAAGGAGAACATCCTGCTCGGTGAAGGCCGCGGCTTCGAGATCGCGCAGGGCCGTCTCGGTCCCGGCCGAATCCATCACTGCATGCGCACCATCGGCAAGGCCGAGGAGGCGCTGGAGAAAATGGTGAAGCGGCTCACCTCGCGCACCGCCTTCGGCAAGCGGATCGTCGAGCATTCGGTGTGGGAGCAGCGCATCGGCGAAGCCCGCACCAACATCGAGATGACGCGGCTGTTGTGCCTCAAGGCTGCCGACATGATGGACAAGGTCGGCAACAAGACCGCGCAGGCCGAGATCGCCATGATCAAGGTCGCAGCTCCCAACATGGCGCTGAAGATCATCGACGAGGCGATCCAGGCCTTCGGCGGTGCAGGCGTCTCGGACGAAGCCGGCCTTGCCAAGGACTACGCTCACATCCGCACGCTCCGTCTCGCGGACGGCCCGGACGAGGTGCACAATCGCGCCATTGCCAGGCTCGAGGTTCGGAAGTATGCAAACTCTTCCAGTCATTAAGCGGGAGAGCATTCTGGCGCTCCCGATTTGAAGAAACGACAGGGCATGATCCGTGATCGGATGACCGCTTGACGCAAGTGCGCTGGGGGTTACCGATTAGGATCATGTTCGGACTGAAGAGGGAGCGTCATCGTGGCTGACGGCGTCAGGAAAGACGAAGAATTCTCGGGCACCAAACCGGTCGAGGAGCGTCATCGTATCGACGAGATGCGGCTCGAAGCCTGGATGCGCGACAACGTCGAAGGCTATGAGGGCCCGCTGGTCGTGCTCCAGTTTAGGGGTGGCCAGTCCAACCCGACCTACCGGCTCGATACGCCGAACCGCTCCTACGTGATGCGCCGAAAGCCGTTCGGCAAATTGCTGCCGTCGGCGCATGCGGTCGATCGCGAATACCGGGTTATCGCGGCGCTGGGAAAGCAGGGCTTTCCGGTCGCGAAGGCCTATGCGCTGTGCCAGGACGACAGCATCATCGGTTCAGCGTTTTACATCATGTCGATGGAAGACGGCCGGGTGTTCTGGGATCCGACGCTGCCGAGCCAGACGCCGGATGATCGTCGAAAGATCTTCACCAGCAAGATCGAGACGCTGGCCAAGCTCCATATGTTCGATCCCGTCGCGATCGGTCTTGGCGACTTCGGCAAGCCGGGCAATTATTTCGCGCGCCAGATCGACCGCTGGACCAAGCAGTACCGCGCGTCCGAGACCCAGACCATTCCGGAGTTCGAGAAGGTCGCCGAATGGCTGCCGAAGACCGTGCCGGAGCAGGCCCGCGTCTCGATCGTCCACGGCGACTATCGCCTCGACAACATGATTTTCCATGCGACGGAACCGCGCGTGCAGGCCGTGCTCGATTGGGAATTGTCGACGCTCGGCGATCCCATGGCTGACTTCACCTATCTGCTGATGCAGTGGGTGATGCCCGGCCTGGACGGTGCCGACCTCAAGGCGCTCAACATCCCGAGCGTGGAAGAGGCCGCACAGATCTATTGCAACGTCACCAAGATGACGGTGCCTGACCTCAACTGGTATTTTGCTTACAACCTGTTCCGCCTCGCCGGCATCACGCAAGGCATCGCTGGCCGCGTCCGCGACGGCACCGCGGCGAATGCCAAGGCGCTCGAATCCGCCAAGCGCACCGTGCCGCTGTCGAAGGCGTCATGGGAATACGCGCAGAAGGCCGGCGCGGTTTAGGGAATCCAAAGGCGCGGCCGATCCGGCAGCGCCTTTGCTTGCGTTCCTCTCGTGTCTGGACACGGGACAGAATGACGAGAGATACCGGCATGATCGACCACACCACGCTCATCACCTACATCCTCATCGTTCTCGGCTTCGTCTTCATTCCCGGTCCGGCGACACTCCTCACCATGGCGCGCGCCGCGAGCTCGGGAACCAGGGTCGGCATCGCGACGGGCGCGGGAATTGCGGCCGGTGACGTGGTCCACACCACCATGGCAATCGTCGGTCTCTCTGCGATCATCGCAACGTCGGCGCTCCTGTTCAGCGTCGTCAAATACGCGGGCGCAGGCTTTCTGATCTACCTCGGCATTCGCGCCATGCTCGACAAGACACCGCTCGAGGTGAACGGCGGCGCGCCCGCGATCAGCGCTGCGCGGGCGTTCCGGCAGGCCGTGCTGACCGAGGTGCTCAATCCCAAGACCGCGCTGTTCTTCCTCGCGTTCCTGCCGCAGTTCGTGAAGCCGGAGCACGGCTCGATCGCACTTCAGCTCGCGACCCTCGGCATCGTTTTCGTGCTGCTCGGCCTGCTTAGTACCGTCGTCTTCGCCATCGGCGCCGGCCGCCTCGGCAATTTGCTACGCCGCCATCCAGCCGTCGTAAAATGGCAGGGCAAGGTGGTCGGGACGATCTACTGCGCGATCGGCGTGCGGCTGGCCTTGCAGGAGCGCTGAGGGGTATCCGCCGCTCTCGTGTCCCGGACAGAGCCGGGACCCCAGTTACGTCGCCAAGGTGTTCAGTTCTGGGGAATGTAGTCTTCAAATTCCCACTTCCCGAGGCGGGCCACTTTTTCTGCCGCTTCCTTCCAGGACTTTCCCGAGCATTCAGCGCAATAAGCTTCGACAAACTCTCGCAGTCGAGCATAGTTAAATTGCCTTACGAACACATGATGCTGTCCGATCGTGATGTCCTGCTTCATATTGGAGCTGTACCAGTCGGGTGTGCAGAGCATGAAATCGAACGACTCTTGTCCCCGCCCATCAGCGGGGCCGACCATAGCCGTTACCAAAATCCCAAATGGCCCGCTTGGCGCAAACGCCTCGAGCGGATCCGCATCAGTGCTGTCTAGAAACCTCAGTTTTGCCGTAACCATGGGCGCTCCATTGTAGGTGGTTCGTAGCCCGGATGAGCGTAGCGATATCCGGGACAGCGGTCCCGCATGTCGCTACGCTCATGCGGGCTACGGGTGTCTCCAGACGCTCGTCATTGCGAGCGAAGCGAAGCAATCCAGAATCTTCGCACGGTGGCAGTCTGGATTGCTTCGTCGCAAGAGCTCCTCGCAATGACGAGGGGGCACCTCACCCCTTCACGCAATGCGCGATCAGCTTCTCCACAAAGCCTGCGCATTTCTCCAGCTCCGCCATTTCCACGAACTCGTCCGGCGTGTGGGCCTGTGCGATCGAGCCGGGGCCGATCACGACTGACGGGATATCGGCCATGCTGGCGAACAGGCTTGCTTCCGTGCCGAACGCGACCTTGGCGTGATCGTTGCGCCCCGCAAGGCTCTTGGCCAGCGTGACGATGGTCGCATCGGCCGCCGTGTCGAGCGCGGGATAGTCGAGGATCTCCTCGAAATCGATTCCGCACTCCGGATGTCTGGCTTTCATCGCGGGCTCGATCTCGGCCTTGGCCCAGGCAACGATCGCATCCGTGACCTCGCGCGACTCGGTGATGCCGATGCCACGGCATTCGAAATCAACCGTGCAGCTATCCGGCACGATGTTCAGCGCGGCACCACCATGCACGATGCTGGTGAGCAGCGTCGAGTGCGGGACGTCGTAGAGGCTGTCGGCCGCTCGCACGGCTGCGAGCGCCACGGCGCGCCGTCGAATCTCGACGATCAGCTCGGCAGCGTATTCGATGGCGTTGACTCCGTCAGGCGCGATCGAGGAGTGGCGGGCGAGCCCCTTAAACGTTGCGCGCACGCCGTGCTTGCCCTTGTGTCCGATGATGACTTTCATCTCGGTCGGCTCGCCGATGAAGGCGCCGAGCGGCTTGATCCGTTTCTTCGCGACCTCGCGCAGCATCGGCCGCACGCCGACGCAGCCGATCTCCTCGTCATAGGAAATGGCGAGATGGATCGGTGTTGCGAGCTTCGCTTCCAGCATCTCCGGCACCATGGCGAGGCACACCGCGACAAAGCCCTTCATGTCGGTGGTGCCGCGGCTATAGAGCTTGCCGTCGCGCTCGATCAGCTTGAACGGATCATGGCTCCAGTCCTGACCGACCACGGGCACCACGTCGGTATGTCCCGACAGCACCAGGCCGGGGCGATTCTCGGGTCCAATGGTGACCCATAGCGAGGCCTTCTGTCCGGTCTCGTCGACGATGCGCTCGCCCTTGACGCCGAGCGCGGCGAGATAACTCTCGATATGCGCGATCAGGGGCAGGTTGGAGCGATCGCTGATCGTGTCGAAGCCGACGAGGTCGGCGAGCAGCTTGCGAATACGGTCGGGTCTTGAGCTTGGCATTGTCACGTTCTTGTCAGGGGGATGGAAGCTGAGATGCTTGCACGAACCATACCAACGTCATGCTCCTGTGGGCAAATCAATGTCGGTTCCGTAGCCCGGGTGAGCGAAGCGAGACCCGGGGCAGCCCGTGGTCGGAATCCCAGATGTCGCTTCGCTCATCCGGGCTACAAGACCTTGCGGTGCCTGTCGGGCAAAACACCCCAATTGTCGGTCAACGCTGGGCGCAACCCTGCGCCCCCGTTCGTTGAGCGTAAGACGACGAAGCTAAGCTCGGGCGCAATGAGCCGCGAGAGGGCAAAGGTGTGTCTGCAAATGGGATTGCGAATTGAAGTGCGACGCTGCACCCACAGGCTCCGTCGTTGCGAGCGCAGCGAAGCAATCCAGACTGCCGTCGCGGAAAGACTCTGGATTGCTTCGCTGCGCTCGCAATGACGGTGCTGAAGGAGGCGCGCACTATCTCCCCAACGTCGTCCCGGCGAAGGCCGGGACCCATAACCACAGGGAGCAGTTTTGCGAAGACCAGTTGTTCGGGATCGGCACCGTGCGCAAGCCGATAGACCTCGCGGTATGGGTCCCGGCCTTCGCCGGGACGACGCTGAGAATCTGACGGTGCCGTGCAAGACAGAGGCGAGAACCCGCCTGCTAAACCGGCTTGCCCGTATACGGCATCGACGCTGTCAGTCCGCCGTCCACCGGGAAGGCCTGGCCATTGACATACGACGCCTCGTCGCTGGCCAGAAACAGTCCCATCGCGGCGAGCTCGTGCGGCTGGCCGGGGCGCTTGAGCGGATTGAGCTGGCCGATCTTGTCGGCGGTGCCGCGCTCCTTGGCGCGGTCGAAGATCGGTTTGGTCATGCCAGTCTCGATCAGGCCCGGGCACACCGCGTTGATGCGCACACCGGTGCCGGTGAGCGAATACGCCGTGGTCTGCACCAGGGAGATGACGCCGGCCTTGCTCGCGGCATAGGGGTGACCGCTGGCGCCGGCCTTGAGGCCCGCGACGGATGCGGTCAGCACGATCGCGCCGGACTGCTGCTTCACCATGTGCGGCATCGCATGCTTCACCGCGAGAAACGGCCCGATCAGATTGATGCGCAAAACCTCCTGCCATTGCTCGACGGTCTGCTCGCCGAGCGGAACGAGTCCGCCGGAGACGCCGGCATTGGCCCAGATCACGTCGAGCCGGCCATGCGTCTTCACCGCCTTGTCGATCACGGCCATGACGTCCTGTTCGGAGCCCGCGTCCGCCATCATGGCCTCCGCGACACCGCCGGCCTTCTTCACCTCGTCGACGGTCTCCTTCACCGCCTCGCTGCGATCGACAGCGATCAGCCTGGCGCCTTCCCTGGTGAACAGCAGCGCAGCCGCGCGGCCGATGCCGCTGCCCGCACCGGTGATGATGACGGATTTGCCTTGCAGACGGCCCATGCGGTTTCTCCCTTTGGTTCGCACGCGACGCTTGCCGCGCGACGGAATTTCAAACAAGATTTCAAACGGTAAAGTGTCTTGAGACACGTTCGCTACTGACGTACAGCGACATCAAACGGGATGGAAGGGTTTCGATGGCAGGTGCAGACAAGCCCAAAGTGGTCACGACACGCTGGTGGTGGGTCCGTCACGCGCCCGTGCGCAATGACGGCGGCAACATCTACGGTCAGTCCGATCTCGCCTGCGACACCAGCGATACCTACGTCTTCAATGCTGTTGCCAAGGTGCTGCCACGCAAGGCGGTCTGGTATTCGAGCAACCTGATGCGCACGCATCAGACCGCCGAAGCGATCTGGGCAGCAGGCTTCCCGAGGCCCGCATCGATGACATGGGAAGCGGACCTCGCCGAACAAAATCTCGGCCGCTGGCAGGGCATGAACCGCGCCGAGTTCATCGCCAGCCGTCCCGTCGGCTCGAGCTGGTTTGCCGACATCAACGAGCCTGCGCCCGGCGGCGAAAGCTTCATGGACCTCTACAACCGTGCCCGCCGCACTATCGAGCGGATCAACAATGAGGCCGCCGGGCAGGACGTGATCGCCGTCGCGCATGGCGGCACCATCAAGGCGGCGCTGGGGCTGGCGCTCGACAATCAGCCGGAGCGGGGGCTCACGTTCGATATCGACAATTGTTCGGTGACGCGTCTCGACTATTTCGCAAGCCCAGAACGCAGTGTCTGGCGGCTGCCAATGGTGAACCAGCAGCCGTGGATCGCGGACGACGCGCATGCGGCGATGCATCAACCCGCGGGACCGGAAGTCAAGAAGCTTGCCTGAGCAATTGCCCCGTCGCGCGGATGCGGCGTAAGTTTCAAGCAATCAAAACGTACTCTGGGAGAGAAACATGACCTTGTTCGACATGAAGGGGAAAGTCGCCGTCATCACCGGCTCGACGCGCGGCATCGGGCTTGCGATCGCCGAGCGCATGGCCGAGCACGGCGCCAAGGTGGTGATCTCCTCGCGCAAGGCCGATGTTTGCGACCAGGTCACCAAGAGCATCAACGACAAGTTCGGCAAGGGCACGGCGCTGGCGATCGCCGCCAACATCTCCTCGAAGGAAAACCTGCAAAACCTGATCGACGAGAGCAACCGCGCCTTCGGCAAGATCGACGTGCTGGTCTGCAACGCCGCGTCGAACCCGTATTACGGCCCGCTCGCCGGCATCTCCGACGATCAGTTCAGGAAAATTCTGGACAACAACATCGTCGCCAACAACTGGCTGATCTCGATGGTGGTGCCGCAGATGATCGAGCGCAAGGACGGCTCGATCATCATCGTGTCCTCGATCGGCGGACTGAAAGGCTCGACCATCCTCGGCGCCTACGCGATCTCGAAAGCCGCCGACATGCAGCTCGCGCGCAACCTGGCCTGCGAATACGGCCCGCACAACATCCGCGTGAACTGCATCGCGCCCGGCCTGATCAAGACCGATTTCGCGAAAGCATTGTGGGACAATCCGGAGAACCTGAAAGCCTCGACCGCGCGTTCGCCGCTGCTGCGCATCGGCATCCCCGACGAAATCGCGGGCGCTGCGGTGTTCCTGGGCTCGAAGGCCGGCGACTTCATGACCGGCCAGACCATGGTGATCGACGGCGGCGCCACGATCAGTTGAAGCCCCAGTAGGTGTCATCGTCCGCGAAGGCGGACGATCCAGTACTCCGCGGCCTTCGTTGGAGAGCTCGCTCTCACCACATCCGCCACGGAGTACTAGATGCCCCGCCTTCGCGGGGCATGACAGAGAGTGTGGAGGTGCGACGCTGCGACCCAGGCGAAGCCCTTAATCGACCGCCGCGTACACCAGATCCCGCACCAGCGTTCGCGTAAAATCGCGCTGCCCCGGGCCCTGGCTCATGAACACGACGAACAGATCCTCCTTCGGATCGATCCAGAAGAACGTCCCCGCGATGCCGCTCCAGAAAAACTGGCCGACGCTGCCGGGGAAGGGCGCGATGCCGGCCTCGCGGCGCACCGCGAAGCCGAGCCCGAAACCATGGCCGGGCGACAGCAGCGTGCCGTTGGTCACGACGTGAGGTCCGAGATGATCGGAGGCCATCAGCTCCAGCGTCTTGCGGCCGATGATCCTGTTGCCGTCGAGCGTGCCGCCATTGCGTAGCATCAGCGCGAAACGGGCATAGTCCATGGTGGTCGAGACGAGGCCGCCGCCGCCGGACTCCATGATTGGCTGCTCGAGCATGTTGAACAGCGCGACCTTGTCGCCGGTCCAGGGATCGGCCGCGAACGGCTCGGCGAGCCGGCCGACATTGGCCTCGGCTGTCGCAAAGCCAGTCTCGGCCATCTGCAAGGGCGTAAGAATGCGCTCAGCGAGGTACGCGCCGAGCGACTTGCCGCTGACCACCTCGATGATGCGACCGAGGATGTCGGTGGAGCGGCTGTAGTTGAACTCGTCGCCGGGATGGCAGACCAGCGGGAAGCTCGCCACCAGGGCGGCGTGCTCGGCATTGGTGATCTTGCGGCTGCGCACCCGCGAGTCCTGGTAGATCTTGTGCACGGGGCCGTCGCCCTGGTGCTCGTAGGTCAAGCCAGAGGTGTGGCGGAGCAGGTCCTGCACCGTCATCGGGCGCTTCGGCGGAACCAGTTCCAGTTTGCCGCCGCTGACCACGCCGACCTTTTGGTCGGCGAACTCCGGAATGAATTTCGCGACGGGGTCGCCAAGAATCAGATGGCCGTCCTCGACCAGCGTCATGATGCCGACCGACACGATCGGCTTGGTCATCGAGAAGATGCGGAAGATCGAATCATGCGCCATCGGCGCCGCGCCCGTCGGGCTCTGCCTGCCGAGCGCCTCGAACCAGCCGACCTGGCCGTGCCGTGCCACCAGCACGGTGACGCCCGGAACGGTTCCCTTGTCGATCTCGCGCTTGAAGGCGTCCGACATGGCCTGGAGGCGAGGGCGCGACAGCCCCAGCGTCTCGGGGCGGGATGCCGGGAGAGGCGGGGTCTTCGGCGAGGTCGAGGGGCGGTGGTCGGCCGTCGCGGACGCTTGGGCAGTCGCAGAGGCTTGGGCAGTCATGGGTACTCCCGGTGCTTATTATTGTTCGGAGCGGACTGTGGCCCAGAAGGCGCGGCACTAACAAGCGAAGCCAGCGCGCTTCACCCTTGCAATCCGGCCTTGCAATCCGGCCGCCCCCTGTGCTTCAAAGCGGCCTGATCCGGGCGGCAACGCAGGGTCCGTAGGAGTGTAGCTCAATTGGTAGAGCACCGGTCTCCAAAACCGGGGGTCGCAGGTTCGAGCCCTGCCACTCCTGCCAGCGAAATCAAACACTTAGCTAGAACGTGGGCGATCAGCCATCGCCCGGATATTGCTGGCGTGAGCCCTAGCCGCTGACCTGCCGTTGCCAGATCGCCTCCGCAAGGGCGATGTCGGCCACGGAATCCTCGCCGGACGCCAGCGGCGTCTTCTGTTCCGCGATATCGGCGACGAATGCATCGGCTTGACGCCGAAAGGCCCAGCTCGTGTCGCGCGACAATCGCGTGCGTTGTCCTTGCTGATCGAGGATGACCTCCGCCTCCTGCTCGGCAAAAGGCGGGGGCAATTCGATGGTCAGTGCGCCCCGTTCGAATTCGATGCTCAGCCCCTCGCGCCAGAGACCTTCGGATCCGTTCGCGAGTTGCAGCGCGCAGGCGAGGCCGTCGAAGTCGAGTGTCGCGGTCGCCGCGCCGGAGGTCTCGACGGTGCTTTCGGCGACCGTCGGCGACGGTCCGAGCATGTAGCGCGCGAGGTTGATGATATGGCTGAACACGTTCAGAAAATTGTCGTAGCCGGGTCGCATCGCGCCCGGCATCCAGTCGGGGCCGTCCTGCCAGAGCTCGAGCCCGTCCGGCCGCACTTCGCCGGTCATGACGAAATTGTCCTGCGACCGGCCAGTGCTGCCGCCGAAGCACCAGCCTCGCGCGCCGACAATGCGTCCAAGCGACTGATCTGCTCGCAGGCGCGCCAACTCGGCAATCGCGCGCGCCACTCCGGCGTCGTGCCGCTTCATGTAGCCGATGCTGTAGACGAGGTCTTGCCGTCGCGCCGCCTCGGCCAGTGAAACGGCCTGAGCCGTGGTGTAGGCCATCGGCTTTTCCGAGAGCACATGGCGACCGCTGTTCAACGCATCCAGCACGATCGGGCCGGTGGCGCGCCGCTTCGTCACGACGACGACGGCGGACACCTCGCTGTCCGCCAGCAATTCCCGGTGCGTACCGTAAACCCGGGCGATGTCGAATTTCTCCGCCGCTGCGGCGGCGAGATCAGGCCTGAGATCCGCAATCGCGACAACGCGGCAGGTGGGGTTGGCGGCGAAATTGGCGAGGTGGCACATCTGACCGACCATGCCCGTTCCGATGATGCCAATGCCTGGCCTCACTTGCTAGGACCCCTCGAAGCGTTTCCGGAGAACGAGGAAATGCGCCGGCTGTCCCCAGGTGTTGATGAACGCCTGATCGGATTGGGTGAGGGCGGTGACTGTGGACACGTCCCTTCGTTCGATCGCGACAAAGATACGATGGAAACTGTCGAGGGTCGCAATGATGGCGTCGATGTCGGACGCATCGTCGGCAAGAATGTCTGTCGCCGGTATCGCCTCGCGCAGTGACGCGAGGCTCGCGATCGCACGGGGCAGGCTGTCGCCGAAGGGATCGTCGATCATCGCATCGACATCGAGAACCAGTGTCTCGATCGAAGCCGAAATCGCGTCGACCGCTTCGGTCTTGCCGGCCAGATAGAGCTTCCGTCCGCCGAGAAAGCTCAGACGGCTGCGGCCGAGGTGGCGTGTCGCGCGCCGCAGCTTCTCGTCGTCGGACAGGACCTTCTTGTGCCAGTAGACGTCCAGGCTGTCGCGATAAGCGGGCCAAGCCGAATGGATATCGAATCCCTGCTCGTGCGCCGCCGTGCACAAGGCGCCCGCGTCGAGGAAGTAGCGGTGCCGGACGAAAGGATTTTCGAGCACGTCCATCAGCCAGGATTCGAAGCTGCGCGTGTGCGGGATGCTGTTCCATTTCGCATCGAACAGCAGCTTCGCCGTTTCGAGTCCGGGACGGCCCGTCAGTGCCTTGCCGGCCGCATGAATCGCCTTGAGCGCGAGCTCGAAGAAGCCGCCGTAGCGCTCGTAGTAGGAAACGACGGCGTATCCGTCCGGATTGAGCAGCCGGTGAAAGATGCCGAGCCAATTTTCGCTCGGCTGCACCGTGTAGATGAACCCTTCGGCATCGATGATGTCGAAACGACGATCGCTGCGAAAGCCTTCGACATCGGACGACACGAGTTCGCGGAGACGTTGGGCCTGGCTGAAATGCGCGAAGTAAGCCTGGATTTTCGCGTGCGCATGCCGGTTCGGCTCGGCGAGAGTCATGTTCGCGCCCCAGCCGGCAAACACCAATGCGTTCTCGCCGGAATCAGGGCCGAATTCGAGCACGTCCGCGTCGCGGAACAACCGCGGCGGCAGCACCAGCTTGTCGGAAAACAACTCGCGCCGCAGGCCGGCATAGGCTTCGAGTTCGGCGGCGGATTTGAAATTCCCGAACGTCGGCAGGACGTCCTGACGTTCGTAATAGTTGAAGAGCTTGTCCTCAGCCATGCCGCGACCCTGCGGCGGCCTCGAGGCGATCGAGCTCGCTCCAGATGTCCGATGGCGCGAAGATTGAAACGATGTGGAGCGGACGCTTCACGTTTTCGCGCAGCCGGCTGCTGACCTTGTCTTCGTTCTCCTGGTTCACCGCCAGAAGACAAACGAGCGGATCCGACTTGCCGGTGAGGTCCTCCGGCGGGCGGATCGGAATGCCGGTGCCTGGCAGGAACAAGCCCTGGCGCTCCTTCTGGTCGTCGACCGAGAGGTCGACGAGATCCGCGAGTTCATGGGCATTGGTGAAGGTGCAGGCGCGGCAGCCGGCGCCGTAGATGGCGATCTCGGCGCCATTGGCGCGGGCCTTGGCGAGGATCGGGCGAAGACGCGCGCCGTACTCCCTGGCGCGCCGGCCGAATTTCTCGCCGGCGCCGGACGGCGCGGATGGGGCCGTCACGTCGTGCGCGGCGCGTCGCGCTGCGATCGCGAGGCTGCCGCCGCTGAAATTGTATTTCTTCACCGAGACCGCGTCGAAGCCGTGGCGCGCCAGCAGCGCGAGCAGCGTCGGCTCGGTGAAGTAGCTGACGTGCTCCTCCCACAGGACCGAGAGATCACCCGCCGTCGAGCCGGGTGCGAAATCAGGCACGTCGATGAACAGCAGCCCGTCGTCGCGCAGCGCGATTTTCACGCAGTCGAAAAAGTTCTCGAAATCGACGATGTGCTCCAGCACCTGTCGCGAGACGACGAGGTCGAACTTGCCGGCCTTGGCAACCGCGTCGTGACACAGCGCCGGGCTGATCATGTCGGCATAGACCTTGACGCCACGCTCGCGGGCGATCTTGCCCGACACCGGGTTGGGCTCGACGCCCACCAAAACCTTCGCACCGCGTTCGCGAAGCTTGTCCATGAACAGGCCATCGTTGCATCCGATCTCGAACACGGATTGGTGGGCCGAGAATTTGGCGATGGTATCGAGTTCGTCGACCTGGTGCGGCTCCGGCTTCCAACTGCTGAAATTGTAGTTGAACTGCCGGTACAGAATGTCGGGATCGATCGGCTTGACGATCTGGGGTAGGCCGCATTCGCCGCAGGCGAACACCTCGAACGGATACCGTTCGTCCTGTTCGTCGCGGCTGTGCCGAAGCCGATGCGCAATCGGCATCTGTCCGAGGTCGATGACCGGGCGCAAATTGGTCGAATGGCAGAGGCGGCAATGATCAGTCATCGAATAGGAACCTCTGCTGGAATGGCTCGTGAGGCATGGCGATGGGCCAGATGCTCCGCGGCGAGCGCACCGGTCCTAGTGACATAGACCTGCACTTCCGCGGCATCGCCGCCATCCGGTGCCCAGTCGGGAAACGCCGTGCGGGAGGGATCGAACGGACCGGCGGTGGTTTCGTGAAACACCAGCCACTCCGAGGTGATCAGGATCGAGTGAAAAACCTGCTCGGGCATCCGGTAATAGCAAAGCGCGCCCCGGCCGTACGGCGCCATCTCGAGCACGTCGCGAATGCGGCCGTCGTCCTCGAAGATCACGACCTGCGCAGTGCCTTCGATCAGGTGAAACGATTCAGGTTTGCCAAAATGCCTGTGAGGCCGCACATAGGCCTCGCGGTGATGCACGATCAGCATCTCGTGCAGGCCGGACGAAGGGTCGGGATGCGTGCACAGCCGGCTGCGCAGACGCGGATTGCCTGCGGCGATGCGCTTCAGCTCCGCGATCGTGGCGTCGTCCGCCGTGACGATGGCGTCGTCCGAATAATACACTTCGGGATTTTGCGCCCGCAACGAGGCCGGTCGGCGCAGGCCCGTTGCTTCATTCGAAGAAGATGAACCCATGGTCGCCCCGGTAGCCGCATTTGTCGTAGATCCAGGCCCACGTCTCCGGACCATGGAAACTCAGGCAGGTGAGCTGCCAGTACAGCAGGTTCGCCTTCTCGCGCTCGTCGCGGAACGATTCCACCATCAGATATTTCGAGGCGCCGCGTCCCACGCGCTCGATCTCCGACACGGCGCGGAAGACGTCCTCGAGCGGAAGATTGTGGAGCACGCCGAGCGACACCACGAGATCGAAGCTGTGGTCGGGGTAGGGGAGCTCGACGGCGCTGCCGACCTTCAATTGCGGTCGCACCTCCTCCTTGGCGTTGGCGATGCCATAATCCGAGATGTCGATGCCGGCGATGGTGAGGCCGGGTACGAGCTGGGTGAATTCGTAGAGCAGATAGCCCTTGCCGCAGCCGACATCGAGCACGCTCATCCCGGATTTGATGCCATAGCGGTCGATCAGGGTCTGCGCGAGCGGGCGCCAGCGTCCGTCGTAGCGGTAACCGCCGTAGCCATAGCGGCGATCGCCGTCCCAGTAGTCGTGTCCCCATTGCCGCGCGACAGTGGCGGATTCCGCCTTGTCGTGCTCGACGACCCGCTGAACATAGTTCCGCTTGGTCGATGCGTGCATCGGCTGGAGCAGGTTGATCTCGGTCATTGTCCTCAACCGGTCCGCGGCGTCGTCACAGGATGGTCGCGAATTTGTTGACGAGCAGGATGTCCTCGACGGCCTGGATGTCGTCGCGCGAGGACAGCGTGATCTCCTCGACGGCCGCGTGCAGGTCGCAGCCCTCGCTCAGCACGCGGTCATAGATCTCCCGCCGCCGTGCCTCGTCGGGCGGCAGCATGAAGATGCTGTAGAGAATCAGGCCGCGCAATCGCGGCAGCTCGTCCAGGATGTCCTCGAGCACCATGTAGCTGCCGGGCATGGTGTGCTCGGCGGCGCTGAGCAGATAATGCAGATTCTTCCGCCGCGCATAGTCGCGGATCACGATGTTCTGGACGTGCTGCGGGGTGCGGCTGCCGTTCAGCGGCCGGGCGCCGATATAGCCGCGATGGCCGGCTCGCTCAGCCATGGAAGCCTCCCGGGAGCTTGTATTGCATGCCGACGCGTGTCGCCGGACGCAGCAGGATCGGTTCGAAGAATTCGCCGAATCGCTTGTCCGCGTAGGGCGACATGATGCTCTTGAAGCGGCAGTTCATGCTCCAGCGCGAGCCGGCTTCCTCGTTGACGCGATTGCCGTGCATCAGGGTCTGGTTGAACAGCATCACGTGACCGTAGGGAATCTCGATGAACGTCGCGTGCGGCTTGATGCTCTGGTAGAGTTCCTCGGCGCTGCGCAGGCTGGCCATCCGGTCCTGCATGTCGCCGTTCAGGGATGGCGGCAGCAGATACATCGATTTGGTGCGGTGGACGTCGACCAGCGGTACCCACACCACGACCTCGAACGGCGAGTCGCCCGACCAGACGTCGGAATGGGTGGCGAGGAGCGACGAATCGTCGCCCGGCAGCTGGATGCTGAGATTGACGCGGCGCTGCATGCAGAGCTCGTTGCCGACGATGGTCTCGATCGTCGAGCGCGCCAGACGGAAATAAGTCGGCCGGAACCAGGGCTCGGCGTTGAGGCCGTTGAAGACGTGCAGCCGCAGGCCGTTGAGATCATCGACGCTCACCCGCGTGTGGATGGTGTCGAGCATTGCGTAGGGGTCGTTGCCGTGTGGCAGCTTCAGATAATCCGCCGCGAGCTCGGCGGCGCGCCGCTGGATCCGGTCGAGCCCGGCGCGATCGTCGGCCGGCGTGGTGACGAAGCCGTCGTCGATGAAGCGTTGCGCCAGTGCCTGCTCATCGGCCTCGAGGAAAGCCGTGTCCGTCATGCAAAATACTCCCGGGCCGTCGCGCAAACATAGCTGATATCCGACGCAGAGAGGAACTGGTTGATGGGAAGCGTGAGGATCTGATCCGCCTGCCGCTCGGTCACCGGGAACGCGCCGCGACCGTGACCCAGATGCGCCGCCGCCTCCTGGAGGTGGATCGGTACCGGATAGTGGATCGCGGTCTCGATGCCCTTGTCGGCAAGATATTTCTGGAGGTCGTCGCGACGGTCCGTCTGCACGACGAAGGTGTGGAAGGTGTTGAACTCGATGTTGCGGCAAACCGGGATGAACAGGGGAAGGCCGGCGAGTTCGGCGCGGTATTGCGCGGCGTTGCGGCGCCGGCGTTCGATGACGGAGGGCAGGTGACGCAAGCGAATCCGGAGCACCTCGGCCTGGACCGTATCGAGGCGTGACACGATGCCCCATTCCTGAACGTCACTGCGATTGATCAGACCGTGATTGCGCAGGCGGCGAATTCTCGCGGCAAGCTCGGCGTCGGCGGTGACGACGAAGCCGGCGTCGCCCGCGGCATTGAGGTTCTTCAGCGGGTGGGCGGAGAAGCAGCCGAACGTTCCGATGGTTCCGCTCATCCGCCCGTCATAGGTCGAGCCGACGGCCTGCGCGCTGTCCTCGATCACGGCGAGAGCATGCTTGGCGGCGATCGCCATCAGCGGGTTCATGTCGGCCATGCGCCCGGTCAGGTGCACCGGCATGATCGCCCTGGTCCGCGGGGTGACGGCGGCCTCGACCGCGGCCGGATCGATATTCTGGTCCGGCAGCACGTCCGCAAATACTGGCGTGGCGCCGACGGCGATGATGGCGGCGGTCGACGCCACGAACGAATTCGGCGGGGTGATCACCTCGTCCCCGGGACCGATGTTGAGCGCCCGCAACGACAGGATCAGTGCATCGGTGCCGGAATTCAGCGTCACCACATGCGGCGAGCCGAGATAGTTGGCGAGCTCCTCTTCGAGCTTCGCAACGGCCGCGCCGCCGATGAAATCGCCGCGCCGGAACACGCCCTCGACCGCCTGCATGATCTCAACGCGCTCTTCCTCGAATTGCGCGGGAAGATTGACGTAACCGATGCGCCGGCGGCCGGTGTCAGCGTCCATGGCAGAACTTCCGAACGATCTCGATGACGCGGTCCTGCTGGGCGCGCGTCAGATGCTGGTCGACGGGGAAGCTGATGACTTCCTGGGCGTGGCGGTCGGTGACCGGGAAGGTGCCCGGCGCGTAGCCAAGGTGCTTGAGGCCTTCCTGCTGGTACAGCGGGATGGGATAGTGGATCTTCGCTTCGATGCCGTTGTCCAGGCAGTATTTGTAGAGCTCGTCGCGGCGCTCGGCGAACACCATGTAGAGATGGTAGACGTGCTTCACGTTGGGCCGGCGCGGCGGAATCCGCAGGCCGGGCAGGCCGGCAAGGCCGGAATCGTAATAGGCCGCGTTCTCGATCCGGCGGCGCGTGATCTCGCTGGTCTGGCCGATCAGCCAGTTGCCGACGACCGCCTGGAGGGAGTCCAGACGCGAATTGCAGCCGAGGATCGCGATCTCGTCGCGATTCTTCATGCCGTGGTTGCGGATCAGGCGAAGCCGCTCGTTCATCCCGTCGTCGTTGGTGACGACGACGCCGGCATCGCCCCAGACGTTGAGGTTCTTGAGCGGATGCAGGGAGAAGCCGGCCGCGATACCGTGGGTGCCGGACCGTTTTCCCGCGAACTCCGACAGGATGCCCTGGCAGGAATCCTCGACCACGGGGATGTTGTGACGCTGGGCGATCGCCATCAGCTTGCCCATGTCGGTGACCTCGCCGGTCAACTGAACCGGCATGATCGCCTTGGTCTTCTCGGTGATCGCGGCTTCGACGTAGTCGACGTTCATGCAGAAGGAGTCGTCGCAGTCGACCAGCACCGGCGTCGCGCCGGTCTCGGCGATGGCGCCGACCGTGGCGATGAAGGTGTTGGCGGCCGTGATGACCTCGTCGCCATGGCCGATGCCGAGCGCCTTGAGCGGCAGCTTGAGCGCATCGGTGCCCGATCCGACCCCGATGGCGTGACGCACGCCGATCAGCTCGGCAAAGCGCCGTTCGAATTCCGCGACCGGCTTGCCCAGGGTGAAGTCACCCGTCGCAACCAGTCGGCCGATCTCGGCCAGGATCGGTGCCGGGTCGGAGAATTGCTCGAGCAGATAGGAATATCGAACGTCGTGCATGGGGCCCGTCAGGTGGAATGAAGTTGCGGAGAGGAGATGAGCGAGGCGGGGAGCGCGCGCGCGATCGAGGTCGCAATGGCGTCGGCGAAAAGTCCGTGCTTCTTCAGCAGCGAGTCCTGCGATCCGTAATTGTGCATGAACCGGTCCGGCAGCGACAACCGCAGCATCGCGGGCAGGCCAGAGCCGAGCTTGTCGATCAGCGCCTCCGCGACCGCGCTGCCAAGGCCGCCCGAGGGCACGTGCTCCTCCAGCGTCGCTACCAGCCTGGTGCCCCGGATCGCTTGCAGCAGCGCCTCGGTATCGAGCGGCTTGACGGTGTGCATGTGCAGGATGCCGGCGCGAATGCCTTGCGCGGCCAGCAAGTCGGCCGCAGCGAGTGCGCGCTGGAGCATGATGCCTGTCGTGACCATGACGACGTCGCCGGGCGGCCGCATCAGGATGGCCTTGCCGATCTCGAAGCCGTGCTCGGCCTTCGAGACCACGGCGTCGCCACCTTTGCCGAGCCGGATGTAGATCGGCCCGGTCCAGTCGAGCGTTTGCTCCATCAGCCGCGCCGCCTCGTCGGCGTCGCACGGGCAGACCACCGTCATGTTCGGCAGCGCCCGCATGATGGCGATGTCCTCGATCGCCTGGTGGGTGGGGCCGAGCGGCGCGTAGACGAGCCCGCCGCCATTGGCGATCAGCCGCACCGGCAGATTGTGCAGGCACAGATCGACCGCGACTTGCTCGTAGCAGCGGCGGGTGAGGAATGTGGCTATGGTGTTGACGTAGGGCACGAAGCCTTCCATCGCGAGACCGGCCGACATGCCGATGATGTGCGCTTCCGAAATGCCTTCGATCAGGTGGCGCTTGGGAAACTCCTTGCTCATCGCGCGCAAGGTACCTGCGCCGGGATCGGAGCCGATGTAGAGCACACGCTCGTCGCGCGCGGCGAGCTTGTGGACCATGTTCATCGCGGTGTTGCGCATGAGGACCCGATCAAAAATCCCCGACGGCGACGCGGATGGCGTCGAGCTCGCTGTCGGTGAGCTTGTTCTTGTGATGCCAATCGGCGTTGGATTCCGCGGCCGGCAGACCCTTGCCCTTGACGGTATGGCAGATGATCGCGGTGGGTTTTCCCGGAACGGCTGGGACCTGCTTCAGGACGTTGCGCAGGGCGCCGACGTCGTGGCCGTTGAGCTCCTGGACGGCAAAGCCGAAGCTGCGCCATTTGTCTGCGAGCGGCTCCAGCGGCAGGACGTAATCGGTGGGCCCGTAGCTCTGCAGCTTGTTGTAGTCGATCAGCGCGACCAGATTGTCGAGCCCGTGCTTGGCCGCGCCCATGGCGGCTTCCCACACCGATCCCTCGTTGATCTCGCCGTCGCCGAGCAGGACGAAGGTGCGGTAGCTGCGCTCGCGCATGCGCGCGGCGAGCGCGAGGCCGACACCGATCGACAGGCCGTGTCCGAGCGCACCCGTCGAGGCCTCGACCCCCGGCACCATTCCGTATTCGGGATGTCCGCCCAGAATGCTGTCGGGGCCGCAGAAACCGTCCAGCTCCGACAGCGGAAAGAATCCGCGATCGGCCAGCAGCGCATAGAGCGCCAGACACCCGTGTCCCTTGCTGAGGATCGCGCGGTCGCGGGCCGGATCGCGCGGGTTGTTCGGATCGATCCGCAGCACGTCGTCGTAGAGCACGCGGACCATCTCGATCAGCGACAACGCCGGACCGACATGTCCGCGCCCCGCGGAGCGGACAGAACTGAGCACCAGTCGGCGCAGATAAAGGCTACGCTCGTCCAGCGTGCAGGTGAGGGCGGCTTCAGCGTGGGGCGAGATCTGGGTCACTTCGGTAAATCGGTTGGGCGAATCGTCTGGTGAAGCCGGCGGGCTTTGTCGAGCTGACCGGCGAGGCGGATCCTAACATCGCCACCTTGCGCAGCGATTGCGCGCCGGGAGCGGCTGTCCGGCAAATAGGCGTTCAGGACAATCAGGCACCAGATTCCCTTGAACACAGGATACAGTACGTCACGGCGGATCGCAAACGCGTCATCGCTCGACTCGAAGGCGCGCGACAGCCGTTCGATCAAGCGATTCGCGCTCGCTTCCGGCAGGTCACTGCCGGGGTGAATGGCGGTGTCGGACACGAGCTTGACCGGGTCGTCCCAGCCAAAATATTCGAAGTCGATGAATCGCAAGCGCCCGTCTTCGGCGCGCAACGCGTTGTGCAGTCCGAAATCGGACGGACTTAGCGCGCGATGGATGGGCGCAAGGTCCGCCGTTGGATCCCAGCCGAGTTCCGCGTAGCGCCGACGGAGCTGCCGAATCGCGACGTCAACGCTGGGAACCAGGCTGCCTTCCATGAACGCGCGCAGGTCGGGATGATCATCCGAGGCTCGCCTCAAAGCGTCCAGGCGCTGTTCGTACTGGGCGATGGCCGCCTCGGGCGAGAAGATGCTGGCTGAGGCGTTGCGCAAAATTTGCGCGCCTTCGGCTTTGCGCAGCTTCTGCAGCTCTATGAGGAAATCGGCGAGTTGGTCGGCGTCGTCGCCCTGGGGACGCAGCGCCGCGGCCTCGCCGTCGAACCATTGGTACAGCGCGCAGAATGCATCTGCGTCCTTCGCGACTGGCTGCGGTGTCGACGTGATGCCGTGGCGCGCCAGGAACGAGAGTGCATCATACTCCTGTCCCAGGCGATCGCGTCCGTCGGACGGATAATGCTTGAGGGCGAGGGGCGGTCCATCCACCATCTCCAGCCGAAACACCCTGTTGTTGCCGCCGGATCGTGCCGGCTGGGCGGACGCAACACGCGCATCGGCCAGGCGGCTGCCGATCGCCATCGCATCCGGCGCGGTGATGTCGGTCTCGCTCATGCCGCAAACACCTCACGGCGGATATCGGCCCATGTCGCGATCGGCTTGCAGTGTTCGGGGTGGGGCGGCCGCGACTGCGTGAACAAGATCGATCGCGTGGCCTTCGGAAAATGCGGTTGCTCGAAGACGTCGATGAGGTCATCGATGAAGACGTCGAGCTTCAGGCTCACGAGCCTCTCGACCTTGGCGGGCAGTGTGTCCTCGAAATAGACATCGCCGATAGCCAGCGCCGCATCCGCAGCGTCGACCAGGTTGGCCCCCCGCAGCCAGCTGCGCGCGGCGTCACGCAGGTCGGTGCGGTCGGGGTCCTGATGACCGAATCGGGTCTTGTGGCTGACGATGCAGACCTTCGCGCCGGCCTCCTTGCACGCCGCCAGGAATTCCCGCACTCCCGGATAGATTTCGGCGCCGCCAATTCCCTTGCCGTAGACGAAGCCTTGCAGTCCTTGCCAGGCGAGCTCGCCGCCCGCGCGGGACCGGAGATGATCCCGTAGGTCGGTCTTAAGCCCCTCCCACCCTTCCGGCACCAGCCCACGCTCACGTGCGACGGCAGCAAAGACCTTGTCGTAGCAGATGATCGTGTTGTCGAAATCGATGCCGATCCGCACGCCGCTCACTTCAGGCTGATGTTCTGCATCATCTTGATGTTGAAGTACCGGGGGTCGTTGAGCGAGTTCGGCAGGCGGCCGCCCTTGAAGGCGTTGACGAGGCCGGACACGGCCTGCTCGATCGTGTGGGTCGGCGCAAAGCCGAGCTCGCGGCGGATCTTCTCCGACGAGACGTGGTAGGAGCGGAGATCGTCGGTCGGCTCGACGACGACGTCGACATTGCTGCCGACCACCGACTTGACGATGTCGGCGATCTTCATCAGCGAATGGTTTTCGTAGCCGATATTGTAGGTCTTGCCGTCGATCTTTGCGTCATCCTGCTGGAGCAGGAACAGATAGGCCGCTGACATGTCCTCGATGTGCAAATTGGGCCGGCGCTGCGTTCCGCCGAACACGCGGATGCGGCCGGTGTTGACCGCGAGATTTGTCAGGATGTTGACGACGACGTCGAGCCGCTGCCGCGGTGCGTAGCCGCAGACGGTGGCGGGACGAACCGTGCAGGTGACGAAACCGGACGCGGCCTCGTCGGCAAGGTCGGTCTCGCACATCGCCTTGAACTTCGAGTAGTCCGTGAGCGGCTCGCAGGATAGGTCCTCGGTCACCTCGGCTTCGTCCTTGATGCCGTAGACGCTGGACGAGGAGGCATAGATGAAGCGCTTGATGCCCGCCTTCTTGGCGGCGCGTACCATCGGCCGGAAGCAATCGTAATTGATGGACTTGCCGAGCCCCGGGTCCAGCTCGAATGACGGGTCGTTGGAGATGCAGGCGAGGTGAATCACGGCGTTGTTGCCGCGCAGGGCCTCGTTGATCGCGGCTTCGTCACGGATGTCGCCCTTGATCAGGCGCAAATCGGGATTGCTGCGGACGGCATCGAACACGTCCTCGCCATACATGAACAGGTCGAGCACGGTGACCTTGTGGCCCGCAGCGAGCAACTGGGGAACCAGCACGCTGCCGACATAGCCGGCACCACCGGTGACCATCACATTCCATTTTTGACCAATCACTGTCGTTCTCCAGTATCTGCCGTCGCGCTACTTCAGCAACGCGGTGACGAACTTGACCAGCGGCACCTTTTCGACCGAGCTGCGGTGGCCGACAATCCCGACCTTGATCGCGCCGGCCGCGTTGCCGATGAAAGCGACGTCCTCGATATTGCCGCCGGCGGCGACCAGCGGCGCGGTGATCGTCAGGAAGGCGTCCCCCGCGCCGACGGTGTCGACGACGGTCTTGGTGAAGGCGGGGACGCGCGTGACGCCGGTTTTCGACGAGAAGGGGTAACAGCCGAAGGAGCCGTGCGTGATAATCATGTTGTCGCAGTCGATCTTGCCATGCAGGCCGGTCTCGATCACGGACGCGATGTCGCTGAACTTGTCGGTTGCAGCCAGACGCGCCTCTGGCGCGTCGATGCAGATGTAGTCGGCCCGCGGATACCTCGTGATCAGGTTGTAGCCGTGATTGCCGCTGTTGCTCTGGGCATTGACCGCCAGGAATCTGGAGTTGGCGATCAGGGTGTCGATCGTGCTCGACGCGATCATGCCGTGACCGAAATCAGTGGCGATCACCACGTCCGCGCTACGCACACGCTCCGTCGTGATACGGTCGATTTCCTTCCGATCGGCCTCGTCGAGCGGCGTGTCGTCCATGGTGTAGACTTCGAAGAGCTTGTGCAGATATCCCAGCTCGACGTACCGCGATTTGCGGGTCGTCGGACGGCCCTGAAGGCGGATCGGCGTCAACGTGACGTTCGGGCGGACATGCGCCCGAATGAACTCCTCGGGGTAGTCGTTGCCACCCAGCGTCGTGACGACCTCCACCGACTTGCAGAAGCTCGCGACATGGTTCGCTGCGGCGATGACGCCGCCGGCAAATTGCTCGCCGCTCTTGAACAGCGTGGCGACGATGTTTTCCTTCGAGGCTTTTCCGAGCGCCGTGACGTACTGGTATTCGTCGATGATGGTGTCGCCGACCAGCACGACGTGCATGTCCTGCACCTTGTCGATCAGCTTCAGCAGGCGATCGGCGCCGCCACCTTCACGGACCTTTTGCAGGTAGTCGCGGAGCGGCGGATCGTAGATGTCGAAATACCGGTTCACCAGCGACGAGGAGCTGAATGTCACGTCACGGGTGAACACGATGCGTCCGCCGTGACGCTCGACGACGTCGCGCTCGCTCCGGATCTTGCCGGTCACGTCGTCTTCGGGGTTTTCGTAGTCGGACCCCTTCACATAGATGTCCGGCCGCACCGTATCCAGGATCGGCTCGGCGCTGGAGGTATGATTGATGCCGACCCAATCCACGGTCGCGAGCGAGGCCAGCATCTCGGCCCGCATGTTTTCGGGGAAGATCGGCCGACCGGGTCCCTTGTTGACGTAACGGTCGGCGGTGATCGTCACCATGACGACGTCGCCCTCGTTGCGCGCCGCCTGGATGTGTCTGATATGGCCGAGATGCACGAGGTCGAAGACGCCGTGGCAGAGTGCAACCTTCCGGCCCCGCGCTTGCGCGGACCGCGCGATCTCGCCCAGTTCCTCGATTGTCTTGATCTTTTCGTGCGCCGCCAGTTGGTCGTTCAACGCGGGAGTGTCGGTCGGAATATTGCCCATGTGAATAACCCAAAGCGCCAGCCGGCCTCAGCCGGGCGGCCCGGAATTGATCGATTCGCGGCAACGATACCCGGCTAACCTGTTCACTGGCTTTCCTTCTGCGGCGCGCCGGACGCCGCGTCGTTGTTGTCCCCGAGATATTTGAACCAGTCCTTCGTGGCGTCCGCGATCTTGTCCACTGTCCATAAGGGGGCGTCCTTGTACTGATCCATCGACTTCAGCATCGTCGCGACCCCGTCCTCAAATTTTACCTTCGGCGTCCATTTCAGGATCCGCTTGATCTTGGTGATGTCGGCATAGGTGCAGTCGGGCTCGCCGGGACGTTTGGGAATGTGGACCTTGTCGCCGCCGAGAAGCTCGACTAGCCGGTTGACACTGTAGGTATTGTCGGAGCCGACGTTGAAAATCTCGTTCGAAACATCGGAGCGCGCGGCGGTCACGAAAGCGTCGGCGACATCGCTGACGAAGGTGAAGTCGCGGGTCTGCTCGCCGTCGCCGACCACCGTGAAGGGCTTGCCGGCGAGCTTCTGCGCCATGAACACGCCGAACACGGCGCCATAGGTGCCCGTGGTGCGATGGCGCGGCCCGTACACGTTGAACAGGCGCAGCGCGACCGCGGGCAGCTTGTAGACCTGGCACCAGTGCATGACGCACTGCTCGCCGAGATTCTTGGTGAGGGCATAGGGATACATCGGCCGGATCTCGGCGCTCTCCGGCGTCGGGTAGACGTCGGGAATTCCGTAGCAGGACGACGACGCGGCATAAATGAAGCGGCTGACGCCCGCCTGCCGTGCAGCCTCGAGAACGTTGACGGTGCCGTCGACGTTTGCGCGGTGATACGGGATCGGGGACTCGATCGAGGGAACGATGTCGGCCAGCGCTGCGAGATGGAATACCCAGTCGATGCCGTCGAAATGCGGCTTGATCGATTCGAGCTCGGTGACGTCGGCCCGCACGATCTTCAGTCGATCAGAATCGACGCGCGAGGCCAGATTTTCAGGGCGTCCGATCACGAAATTATCGAGCGCGATGACCTCGTGGCCATCGTCGAGGAGGCGGTCGACGAGGTGACTGCCGATGAAGCCGGCGCCACCGGTAACGATGCATTTCATAGGAACATCCGTGATGCGAATGCCCAGCGAAACAGGCCCGCCAATGTTGAGTGAAGGTGGAAACCGAATCGGCTGCTGGTCGACTTCGAAGGTAATATACCTTTGCAATCGCTGGTGATAGCCGGTATCAGGGCGTCATGTCGCCGTCGAGCCGCGAGCCCATGCCTGCCGAGTCCGTCGATCCCGATCACAAGGCTTTCCTTGACGACTACGTAGGGCGCCTCCATCGTGCGACGGCAATTGACGACGGGGTTTTCGCCAGGATTTCCGCCACCCGCACGGCCTGGTTGCGCGCGCGCGAGCAGGGCGGCCGCGTCATCTTCATCGGCAATGGAGGCTCGGCCGGCATCGCCTCCCATCTCGCAATCGATCTGGCGAAGAACGCATCGGTGCCCGCACTCTGCTTCAGCGATGCGAGCATGATGTCGTGCCTTGCCAATGATTACGGTTTCGAGGACTGGATTGCGCATGCTGTGAGGTTGAGCGCCCGCGCCGGCGATTGCCTCGTCGCGATCAGCTCGTCGGGACGCTCGAAGAACATTCTCAATGCGGTCGCGCAGGCGCGGGCGATGAATCTCGATGTGATCACGCTGTCGGGCATGAACGCGGGGAACCCGCTGCGCAATCTCGGCGACGTCAATTATTACGTCGACAGCCGCAGCTACAACATTGTCGAGACCACGCATCAGTTCTGGATGATGGCCGCGATCGACCTCATCATCGGTCGCGCGGAATATCCGGCCTCCTGAGGCGGTGCCCTCGATCTGATCACCACGGGATGAGCTTGCCTCGCCCGCTCGCATGTCTCCGTTTTACGGTCCTACGATGAAAAACCTGTTCTACGTCCGTCATACCTGCCGCCTCTGTCATTCGGACAAGCAAGAGCTTGTCGTCCCGATGGCAGGCATGCCCATTGGCACGCCGAACTTCCAGGTGCCGGATGCAAGCGTCGACGATCCCGTCTTTCGGGCCGCGGTGCCGATGGCGCTGCACCTGTGCGCGGACTGCGGCCATCTGCAGATTCTCCACGTCGGCAATCCAGAGATCCAATACCGAAACTACGTTTATACCACCTCGCTCTCGCTTGGCCTGCGGGAGCACTTCGCGGGCTATGCCAACGACGTCGTCAGCCGATTCGCCATCGCGCCGGGCTCGCTGGTCGTCGAGCTCGGCAGCAACGACGGATCGCTGCTCGGTTTCTTCAGGGAGCGCGGCATGCGGGTGCTGGGTGTCGATCCCGCCGTCGACATCGCGCGGCGTGCGACGGAAGCGGGAATCGAGACCATCGGCGATTTCTTCACCGATGCCATCGGTCGTCGCATCCTGCAAAGCCACGGCGCGGCCAGGGTCGTGATCGCCAACAACATGATCGCCAATGTCGACGATCTCGACCCACTGGTGATCGGGGTTCGCGACGTGCTTGCGCCGGACGGGCTGTTCGTTTTCGAAACGCAGTATGGCGTCGACGTCACCGAGAAGAACCTTCTCGACACCGTCTATCACGAGCATCTGTCGTATTTTAACATCAAGCCGCTGACGCGCTTCTTCGCGCGCCTCGGCATGGAAGTGATCGACGTCCAGCACATCGAGACCAAGGGCGGCTCGATCCGGGTGACGGTGCAGCGTGCCGGCGGCGCGAAGAAGCCGTCCGCGGAAGTCGCGCGCTTCATTGCAGAGGAAGACCGGCTCGGCGTCGACCGGCCGGCCTACTATGTGCCGTATGCGAAGAGGATCGCCGCCATCCGCGACGAGCTGGTCGCGATGGCCGATGCCGCCCATGCGCGCGGCCAGCTCGTGGCCGGCTACGGCGTCTCGGTCGGGACCACGACCCTGCTGCCGCAGTTCGGCCTGGAGAACAAGATCGACTTCCTGGTGGACGACGACCCCAAGAAGGGGAACGTGATGGCCGGCCCCGGGTACGACATCCCGATCCTGCCGCCCGCCGCCCTTTACGAGCGCAAGCCGGCGTTCGTCGTCGTCTTCGCCTGGCGCTATGTGGATCCGATCCGGGCCAAGCATGCCGGCTATTTCGCAGAGGGCGGAAAGTTCGTTGTGCCGTTGCCGGGCATTTCGACGATCGACCGGGCCGACTGACCTTGAGGGGTCGCCAAAGGGGCTGCAGGTGAGGGGGGCCCCGGTGGTCTCGTTCTGCGAGGAACCGGCTGAGGCCCTGGGGCGGCGCTTTGCAGGCGGCAGATAAGCCCTTGATCGGCCTGATCTCTAATCGGTCGCCCGCGGAGGTCGGTTTACCCGCGCGGGCCCTCTCTATCTTGACCTTTGGTCCCATCCGCAGTAGATACCGCGCACTCGCAGCCGGCCCGTTAGACGCGGATTTCCGGCGCGGCTTTGAAATCCCCGAACAATCGAGCCCGATTTCCGGCTCATCCTTCGACAGAGGGCTGGGCCAACGGCGGCTGTTCGGATCCCTGAAATTCATTCGCGTCTGTCGACGGACGTTGGACATCAAACGATGGCAGTCAGCCCGTTCAAGTTCTTGCAGGAAGTCCGCTCGGAGACCGCCAAGGTCACCTGGCCGACCCGCCGCGAGACCACGATCACCACCATCATGGTGTTCGTCATGGTCGCCGTGGCCTCGATCTTCTTCTTCGCCGCCGACCAGATCATCCGCGTCCTCATCACCTTCCTTCTGGGCATTCACTGATGGCAACAGCAACGGCTCAATTGTCTGACAAGCGCTGGTACATCGTCCACGCCTATTCGAACTTCGAGAAGAAGGTCGCCGAATCGATCCGCGAGCAGGCCAAGCAGCGTGGGCTCGAGGAGCTGTTCGAGCTGGTGCTGGTTCCGACCGAGAAGGTCACGGAAGTGCGCCGCGGCCGCAAGATCGACGCCGAGCGCAAGTTCTTCCCGGGCTACGTGCTGGTGAAGATGAAGCTGACCGACGAGGCGTTTCATCTGATCAAGAATACGCCGAAGGTGACCGGCTTCCTCGGCGCGGAAAACAAGCCGATGCCGATCTCGGAAGCCGAGGCCATGCGCATTCTGCACCAGGTGCAGGAGGGCGTGGAGCGGCCGAAGGCGTCGGTGTCGTTCGAAATCGGCGAGAACGTGCGCGTGGCCGACGGCCCGTTTGCCTCGTTCTCGGGTGTGGTCGAGGAAATCGACGAGGCGCGCTCGCGCGTGAAGGTCGCGGTGTCGATCTTTGGCCGCGCCACGCCGGTCGAACTGGAATTCGGTCAGGTCGAGAAGGTCTGATCGAGTAGGCGTGAGGCTTCGGTCTCGCGCAACAAGAGGCCGTGGGAGGGAGAGGGCGGTTGCCAGCCGCATCCGACCCAGACCACGAACCTGAAACCGCCGGCCCAGGCCGGCCCAACAGGAGTGATACATGGCAAAGAAAGTGACCGGATACCTGAAGCTTCAGGTCCCGGCCGGTGCGGCGAATCCTTCGCCCCCGATCGGTCCCGCGCTCGGTCAGCGCGGTCTCAACATCATGGAGTTCTGCAAGGCGTTCAACGCCCAGACCCAGAAGGAAGAGAAGAATACCCCCATTCCCGTCGTGATCACGATCTACGCCGATCGTTCGTTCACGTTCGAGATGAAGACGCCGCCGATGTCCTTCTTCCTCAAGCAGGCTGCCAAGATCCAGTCCGGCTCCAAGGCGCCGGGCCGTGACAAGGCTGGCGCGGTGACCAAAGCGCAGGTGCGCGAGATCGCCGAGAAGAAGATGAAGGATCTCAATTGCGACTCGATCGAGTCGGCCATGAAGATGGTCGAGGGCTCTGCCCGTTCGATGGGTCTGGAAGTGGCGGGGTAAGGGCTCATGGCAATCGGAAAGCGTTTGAACAAAGCCCGCGAAGGTATTGATCGCGAAAAGCTTTACCCGCTCGCGGACGCCATCAAGATGGTCAAGGAACGCGCGAAAGCGAAGTTCGACGAGACCATCGAGGTCGCGATCAATCTCGGCGTCGATCCGCGTCACGCCGACCAGATGGTCCGCGGTGTCGTGACCTTGCCGAACGGCACCGGCCGTACGCTCCGCGTCGGCGTGTTCGCCCGCGGCGCCAAGGCCGACGAGGCCAAGGCTGCGGGTGCCGATGTCGTCGGCGCCGAGGACCTGGTCGAGAAGGTGCAGAACGGTACGATCGATTTCGACCGCTGTATCGCAACCCCCGACATGATGCCGCTGGTCGGCCGCCTTGGTAAGGTGCTCGGCCCGCGCGGCCTGATGCCGAACCCGAAGATCGGCACCGTGACCATGGACGTCACCGGCGCTGTGAAGGGCGCCAAGGGCGGTTCGGTCGAGTTCCGCGTCGAAAAGGCCGGCATCCTGCAGGCTGGCGTCGGCAAGGCCTCGTTCACCGAGGAAAAACTGGTCGAGAACATCAAGGCTCTCGCTGACGCTGTCTCCAAGGCCAAGCCGGCCGGTTCCAAGGGCACCTACATCCAGCGCGTTGCGGTGTCCTCGTCGATGGGTCCCGGCGTGAAGGTCGAGCCGGGCACCATTCTCGGCTAAGGTTTGGAAATGACATGAGGCGAGGGGCGGAATTGGGCAACCGATTCCGCCCCTCGTCGTTTGACGGCGTTCACCGGAAACAAGAACAATGACTGACAAGGTCCTGATCTACTCGCGCTTTCCCAAGACGATGATGGCGCGCTTCGCCGAGCGGTTCGAGCTGCTCGACACCGGCGGCAAGCCGGCGCGGGAGATGTTTTCGGCCGATGAGCTCGGCGGCATCCGCGCGGTGCTCACCGCCGGCGGCACGCCGCTGGGCGCGGAGGCGATGGACCTGTTTCCGAAGCTCGGCGCCATCGTCTGCTACGGCACTGGCTATGACGGTGTTGACCTGAAGGCCGCTGCTGCCCGCAACATCGCGGTCGGACATAGCCCGGGCGCCAATGCGGCCTCGGTCGCCGACATCGCGATGACCCTGATGCTCGGGACGACGCGGCGAATCCTGGTTGCCGACCAGTACGTCCGCAGCGGCGATTGGGCGGCGTCAAAGCCCTCGCCGATGATGCGCCCGCAGGCCGGGATGCCGGGCCGCCGCATCGGCGTCTACGGCATGGGCGAGATCGGCCGCAAGATCGCAGCGCGCTGCGCATCCTTCGAGAGCGAAATCGGCTATTTCAACCGCAGCAAATACGATCTGCCCTATCAATATTTCCCGACGCTGGAGGCGCTGGCCGACTGGTGCAGCGTGCTGATGATTGCGGTGCGGGCAGGAGCCGAGACCCAGCATGCCGTCAGCGCCGACATCCTCAAGCGCCTCGGGGCGGACGGCTATGTCGTCAACATCTCCCGCGGCTCGGTGATCGACGAGAAAGCCCTGGTGGCGGCGCTCACCGAGAGGACCATCGCCGGAGCCGGTCTTGACGTCTACGACAAGGAACCGCACGCCCCGGACGCGCTGACGGCGCTGCCCAACGTCGTGTTCGCCCCCCATATCGGCGGCCACACCCTCGAATCGCACGTCGCAATGCAGAGCTGCGTGCTGGCGAACCTGACCGCGTTTTTCGAAGGCAAGCCACTGCCTTACGGGGTCAAATGAGCCTGAATCGGCCCTTGTCGGCCCGGGTCAAGCGCCTGCGGCAACGGATTGGAACTGGTGTGAATTTTGCTCTTGGCAAGCAGGCCCCGAGCGGTTAAAGAACCGCTTCCGGACGTGCCGGCCTCGGCTGGCGCGTTCGTGCACGCATTCCGAAAACAAGCGATGGAGATCATTCCTTTTCAGGGCGTCCGTGAGGATTTGCCGGAAAAGGAGGGAAACCCGTCGGGTGTGGGATGCGGGCAGAGGTCGGGCGGTTCGCCGGCTGACCTTGTCCTGTCCAAGACTGCAGGCGCCCGCGGGGAATTTCGATTTCTCAACGGCTTAATCGCATGGCCTGCATAGACGGGTGAAGACCGAATTTCACGTCGTGACCGCCTTAGGGTCGGTTGCGGAATGGGTTTGGTTCGGACCTCGACACGCCGTGGGCTCCAACGAGCTCCCGGAGGGCAGGCTTTGAATTGTCGTCTTGCCCGGCGTGTCCGATGGGTTTGGCCCTGAGGTTCAGGTTTGGGCGGGACGATGGGTGCAACCCGGCGGTCCCGCTTTCGCGATGGCCGCCAACCGGAAAGAGCTTGCTGTGGAACGAGCGGCAAAAAAGGAAGCGGTCGAACAGCTCAATGGGGTCTTCAAGACCACGAGCGTCGCGGTCGTTGCCCAATATTCCGGCCTGACCGTTGCCCAGATGCAGAAACTGCGCTCGCAGATGAAGCAGGCTGGCGCCTCGGTGAAGGTCTCGAAGAACCGTCTCGCCAAAATTGCTCTTGAAGGCACTGACGTCGTTGCCATCGGCCCCATGCTGAAGGGACCGACCGTGATCGCCACTTCGGACGATCCGGTAGCGGCGCCAAAGGTCGCCGTCGAATTCGCCAAGGCGAACGAAAAGTTCGTCATCATTGGTGGCTCGATGGGAACGACCGTCCTGAATGTCGACGGTGTGAAGGCACTTGCCTCGCTGCCGTCGCTTGACGAACTGCGCGCCAAGATCGTCGGCCTGCTTGTGGCCCCGGCGACCAAGATCGCTCAGCTCGCCAACGCGCCCGCGGGCAAGCTCGCGCGCGTCATCCAGGCTTATGCCTCAAAGAGCGAAGCGGCCTGACGCCCTTCGCAAAACTCAAACCCGAACCAGACTTACATTCAAGGAAACTGAACAATGGCTGACCTGCAGAAGATCGTTGACGACCTCTCGAGCCTCACCGTGCTCGAAGCTGCCGAACTCGCGAAGCTCCTCGAAGAGAAGTGGGGCGTTTCGGCTGCCGCGGCTGTCGCCGTGGCCGGCCCGGCTGGTGGTGGCGCTGCCGCTGCTCCGGCCGAAGAGAAGACCGAGTTCACGGTCGTTCTTGCCGCCGCCGGCGACAAGAAGATCGAGGTCATCAAGGAAGTCCGCGCCATCACCGGCCTGGGCCTGAAGGAAGCAAAGGACCTCGTCGAGGGCGCGCCGAAGCCTGTCAAGGAAGGCGTGAACAAGGACGAAGCCGAGAAGCTCAAGGCCCAGCTCGAGAAGGCTGGCGCGAAGGTCGAGCTCAAGTAAGCAGCGCTTACTGGCACGAGATCCCGGTCAGCATCATCGCAACCGGGATCTCGGTCCACTCCCTGAAGGGGTGGGCCAGATGCAAAAGGCGTGCGACGGAACGACCCGACGCAGGCCGAACACGAAAAAGTGTGGGGATTTGAGGGTTTGTCCCTCGAATCTGCACTAATGTCGCCCCATATCGGGTCGGCAGCACGAAAGCGCGGTGGGCAGGGATGCCGCATTCCCTGTAAGCCGTTGGGAGAGCAAGCTATTTCGGGCTTTTGCAGTCCGTGAAGAGGTTGGTTGTGACGGGCGGGCGCGCTCCTGCGCCCCGCGCGTCGTTTTGCGTTTTGAAGGTCTGAAGAACAGATTCAGGACATTCCTGCCTGAAACTGAGTCTCCGGCCCCCAAGACGGGTTCGAAAAATTCAACCCGGGGAGCGGCGGTCGCCGCGTTCCGGAGGGCGCGCCCAAATCGGGCGACGAAAATGAGAGGCCACGATGGCGCAGCAGACATTCACCGGTCGCAAACGCGTTCGCAAGTTCTTCGGACACATCAAGGAAGTGGCCGAGATGCCGAACCTCATCGAGGTTCAGAAGGCGTCCTATGACCAGTTCCTGATGGTCGACGAGCCCCAGGGCGGGCGGTCGGACGAGGGCTTGCAGGCGGTATTCCGCTCGGTGTTCCCGATCTCGGACTTCTCGGGCACCTCGATGCTGGAATTCGTCCGTTACGAGTTCGAGCCGCCGAAATACGACGTCGACGAGTGCCGCCAGCGTGGCATGACCTTCGCGGCCCCCCTCAAGGTGACGCTGCGCCTCATCGTGTTCGATATCGACGAGGAAACCGGCGCGAAGTCGGTCAAGGACATCAAGGAGCAGGACGTCTACATGGGCGACATCCCGCTCATGACGATGAACGGCACCTTCATCGTCAACGGCACCGAGCGCGTCATCGTCTCGCAGATGCACCGTTCGCCGGGCGTGTTCTTCGACCACGACAAGGGCAAGACCCACTCGTCGGGCAAGCTGCTGTTCGCCGCCCGCGTGATCCCGTATCGCGGCTCCTGGCTCGACATCGAGTTCGACGCCAAGGACATCGTCTATGCGCGTATCGACCGTCGCCGCAAGCTTCCGGTGACGTCGCTGATGTTCGCGCTCGGCCTCGACGGCGAGGCGATCCTCAGCACCTTCTACAAGAAGATCCAGTACAAGCGGATCAAGGAAGGCTGGCGCGTTCCGTTCGACGCCAATCGTTTCCGCGGCTACTCGACCATCAACGACCTGATCGACGCCGATACCGGCAAGGTCGTGCTCGAAGCCGGCAAGAAGCTCACCGTGCGCGGTGCGCGTCAGATGCAGGAGAAGGGGCTGAAGGCGCTGCGCCTGTCGGACGCGGAGCTCGTCGGCAACTACATCGCCGAGGACCTCGTCAATCCCAAGACCGGCGAGATCCACGCGGAAGCCGGTGAAGAGATCACCGACAAGTCGATGAAGGCTCTCAACGAGCAGGGCTACAAGGAGCTGCCGCTGCTCGACATCGACCACGTCAATGTCGGCGCCTACATCCGCAATACGCTCTCGGCCGACAAGAACATGACGCGTGAGGACGCGCTGTTCGACATCTACCGCGTGATGCGTCCGGGCGAGCCGCCGACGCTGGATTCGGCGCAGGCGATGTTCCAGTCGCTGTTCTTCGACGCCGAGCGCTACGACCTCTCCGCGGTCGGCCGCGTCAAGATGAACATGCGCCTCGACCTCGATGCGCCCGACACCCAGCGCACGCTGCGCAAGGAAGACATCCTCTCCGTCATCAAGACGCTGGTGGATTTGCGCGACGGCAAGGGCGAGATCGACGACATCGACCATCTCGGCAACCGCCGTGTGCGTTCGGTCGGCGAGCTCATGGAGAACCAGTATCGCATCGGCTTGCTCCGCATGGAGCGCGCGATCAAGGAGCGCATGTCTTCGGTCGACATCGACACGGTCATGCCGCAGGACCTGATCAACGCCAAGCCGGCGGCCGCCGCCGTGCGCGAGTTCTTCGGCTCCTCGCAGCTCTCGCAGTTCATGGACCAGACCAACCCGCTGTCGGAGATCACCCACAAGCGCCGCCTGTCGGCACTTGGACCGGGCGGTCTGACCCGCGAGCGCGCCGGCTTCGAGGTGCGCGACGTGCATCCGACGCATTACGGCCGCATCTGCCCGATCGAGACGCCGGAAGGTCCGAACATCGGCCTGATCAACTCGCTCGCGACCTTCGCGCGCGTGAACAAGTACGGCTTCGTCGAGACGCCTTACCGCAAGGTTAAGGACGGCCGTGTCACCGACGAGGTCGTGTACCTCTCGGCAATGGAAGAGGGCCGCTACACGGTCGCGCAGGCCAACGTGCCGCTCGATCCGAAGGGCCGCTTCACCGAAGATCTCGTGGTCTGCCGTCACGCCGGCGAAGTCTTGCCGGTGACCCCGGACAAGGTCGACTACATGGACGTGTCGCCGAAGCAGCTCGTTTCGGTCGCGGCCGCGCTGATCCCGTTCCTCGAGAACGACGACGCTAACCGCGCGCTGATGGGCTCGAACATGCAGCGCCAGGCGGTGCCGCTGGTTCGCGCCGAAGCGCCGTTCGTCGGCACCGGCATGGAAGGCGTGGTTGCGCGTGACTCGGGTGCTGCGATCGCGGCGCGCCGTTCGGGCGTGATCGACCAGATCGACGCAACCCGCGTCGTGATCCGCGCCACGGAAGATCTCGATCCGACCAAGTCGGGCGTCGATATCTACCGGCTGATGAAGTACCAGCGCTCCAACCAGTCGACCTGCATCAACCAGCGTCCGCTGGTGAAGGTCGGCGACATCGTCAAGAAGGGCGACATCATCGCCGACGGTCCGTCGACCGATCTCGGCGAGCTCGCGCTCGGCCGGAACGTGCTCGTCGCGTTCATGCCGTGGAACGGCTACAACTTCGAAGACTCGATCCTGCTCTCCGAGCGGATCGTGAAGGAAGACGTGTTTACCTCAATTCATATCGAAGAATTCGAGGTGATGGCCCGCGACACCAAGCTCGGGCCCGAGGAAATCACCCGCGACATTCCGAACGTCTCGGAAGAAGCGCTGAAGAACCTCGACGAAGCCGGCATCGTATACATCGGCGCGGAAGTGCGCGCCGGCGACATCCTGGTCGGCAAGATCACGCCGAAGGGCGAAAGCCCGATGACGCCGGAGGAAAAGCTCCTGCGCGCCATCTTCGGCGAGAAGGCTTCCGACGTCCGCGACACCTCGCTGCGCGTTCCTCCGGGCGTGCAGGGCACCATCGTCGAAGTGCGCGTGTTCAACCGGCACGGCGTCGACAAGGACGAGCGTGCGCTGGCGATCGAGCGGGAAGAGATCGAGCGTCTGGCCAAGGACCGCGACGACGAGCAGGCGATCCTGGACCGCAACGTCTACAACCGCCTTGCCGAGCTGCTCGAAGGACGGCAGGGCATCGCCGGTCCGAAGGGCTTCAAGAAGGACACCAAGATCACCCGTGCGGTGCTCGAGGAGTACCCGAAGTCGCAGTGGTGGCTGTTCGCTTCGCCGAACGACAAGCTGATGGCCGAGATCGAGGCCATGCGGAAGCAGTACGACGAGTCGAAGAAGGGGCTGGAACAGCGCTTCCTCGACAAGGTCGAAAAGCTTCAGCGCGGTGACGAATTGCCGCCCGGCGTGATGAAGATGGTCAAGGTCTTCGTCGCGGTGAAGCGCAAGATCCAGCCCGGCGACAAGATGGCCGGCCGCCACGGCAACAAGGGCGTGGTGTCGAAGATCGTGCCGATCGAGGACATGCCGTTCCTCGAAGACGGTACGCATGCCGACATCGTGCTCAATCCGCTCGGCGTGCCCTCGCGCATGAACGTCGGACAGATCCTCGAGACCCATCTCGGCTGGGCCTGTGCCGGCCTCGGCAAGCGTATCGGCCAGACGGTCGATGCCTATTTGTCGAAGCAGGACATCCGGCCGCTGAAGGAAACCTTGAAGAAGGTCTACGGCGAGGACGAGACGATCAAGTCGCTCAACGACAACGAGTTGATCGAGCTCGGCCACAATCTGAGCCGCGGCGTTCCGATCGCGACGCCGGTGTTCGACGGCGCCAAGGAAGCCGACATCGAGGAGATGCTGAAGCTTGCCGGTCTGGACGCTTCGGGCCAGTCGACCGTCTATGACGGCCGCACCGGCGATGCCTTCGATCGCAAGGTGACGGTGGGCTACATCTACATGCTCAAGCTGCACCATCTCGTCGACGACAAGATCCACGCGCGTTCGATCGGTCCGTACTCGCTCGTTACCCAGCAGCCGCTGGGCGGCAAGGCGCAGTTCGGCGGCCAGCGTTTCGGCGAAATGGAAGTGTGGGCGCTCGAGGCTTACGGCGCGGCGTACACGCTCCAGGAGATGCTGACCGTGAAGTCGGACGACGTCGCCGGCCGTACCAAGGTGTACGAGGCGATCGTGCGTGGCGACGACACCTTCGAGGCCGGTATTCCGGAATCGTTCAACGTGCTGGTCAAGGAAATGCGCTCGCTCGGCCTCAACGTCGACTTGCACAATTCCAAGGTCGGACCGGGGACGGCGGAAGCGGCCGAGTAATACGACCCTCATGCCCGGCCTGAATGGCCGGGCATCGGCGCCCAGTCCTCGAATCGCGAGGGCAGGGCGCCCCGCATAGTGATTTTCGAATTTGCTGCCGGAGGCGACCGGCACGCGAGGAGAAGACGATGAACCAAGAAATTATGAATCTCTTTAATCCGACGACGCCGGCTCAGGTCTTCGACCAGATCCGGATCTCGATCGCGAGCCCCGAGAAGATTCTGTCCTGGTCGTACGGCGAGATCAAGAAGCCGGAAACCATCAACTACCGTACCTTCAAGCCCGAGCGCGACGGCCTGTTCTGCGCCCGCATCTTCGGGCCGATCAAGGACTACGAGTGCTTGTGCGGCAAGTACAAGCGCATGAAGTACAAGGGCATCATCTGCGAGAAGTGCTCGGTCGAGGTCACGCTGTCGCGCGTCCGGCGCGAGCGCATGGGCCATATCGAGCTCGCGGCCCCCGTCGCCCACATCTGGTTCCTGAAGTCGCTGCCCTCGCGCATCGGCCTCCTGCTCGACATGACGTTGAAGGATCTCGAGCGGATCCTCTACTTCGAATATTACGTCGTGCTCGAGCCGGGCCTCACCGCGCTGAAGGACCGTCAGCTCTTGTCGGAAGACGAGTATCTGAAGGCGCAGGACGAGTATGGCCAGGATTCCTTCACCGCCATGATCGGCGCGGAAGCGATCCGCGAGCTGCTCAAGGGCATGGATCTCGAGAAGCTCGAGCTGACCTTGCGCGCGGAGATGCAGGAGACCGACTCCGACATCAAGCACAAGAAGCTCGCCAAGCGCCTGAAGATCGTGGAAGCGTTCCGCCACTCCGGCAACAAGCCGGAATGGATGATCATGACCGTGGTCCCGGTGATTCCGCCGGACCTGCGTCCGCTGGTGCCGCTGGACGGCGGCCGCTTCGCGACCTCGGACCTCAACGACCTCTACCGCCGCGTCATCAACCGCAACAACCGCTTGAAGCGGCTGATGGAGCTGCGCGCGCCGGACATCATCATCCGCAACGAGAAGCGCATGCTTCAGGAGGCGGTCGACGCGCTGTTCGACAACGGCCGCCGTGGCCGCGTCATCACCGGTGCCAACAAGCGTCCGCTGAAGTCGCTCGCCGACATGCTCAAGGGCAAGCAGGGCCGGTTCCGTCAGAACCTGCTCGGCAAGCGCGTCGACTATTCGGGCCGTTCGGTGATCGTGGTCGGTCCCGAGCTGCGCCTGCATCAGTGCGGCCTGCCGAAGAAGATGGCGCTCGAGCTGTTCAAGCCGTTCATCTACTCGCGGCTTGACGCCAAGGGCCTGTCCACCACCGTGAAGCAGGCGAAGAAGCTGGTCGAGAAGGAGCGGCCCGAGGTCTGGGACATCCTGGACGAGGTCATCCGCGAGCATCCGGTGCTGCTCAACCGCGCACCGACGCTGCATCGCCTCGGCATCCAGGCGTTCGAGCCCGTGCTGATCGAGGGCAAGGCGATCCAGCTCCACCCGCTGGTCTGCGCCGCGTTCAACGCCGACTTCGACGGCGACCAGATGGCCGTGCACGTCCCGCTGTCGCTGGAAGCGCAGCTGGAAGCGCGCGTCCTGATGATGTCGACCAACAACATCCTGCATCCGGCGAACGGCCAGCCGATCATCGTGCCGTCGCAGGACATCGTGCTCGGTCTCTACTACGTCTCCATCATGCGCGAAGGCCTGCCCGGCGAGGGCAAGATCTTCGGCGAGATGGCGGAGCTCGAGCACGCGCTGCACGCGAAGGTCATCCACCTCCACACCAAGATCAAGTACCGGTGGGAAGGCATCGACGATACCGGCAAGATCTCCAAGCGTTGGATCGAGACCACCGCTGGCCGCGTCATGCTGGGCAATCTGCTGCCGAAGAACCCGCGTGTTCCCTACGAGATCATCAACAAGCTGATGACCAAGCGCGAGATCTCCGGCGTCATCGACCAGGTCTACCGCCACTGCGGTCAGAAGGAGACGGTGATCTTCTGCGACCGCATCATGGCGCTCGGCTTCTACAACGCGTTCAAGGCCGGCATCTCGTTCGGCAAGGACGACATGGTCGTGCCGCACTCCAAGTGGAAGATCGTCGAGACCACCCGTACGCTGGCGAAGGATTTCGAGCAGCAGTACAACGACGGCCTGATCACCCATGGCGAGAAGTACAACAAGGTCGTCGACGCCTGGTCGAAGGCCACGGAAGAAATCGCCAAGGCGATGATGAAGGAGATCTCCTCGACCAAGAAGACGGCGAGCGGGGCGGATGCCGACATCAACTCGATCTACATGATGGCTCACTCCGGTGCCCGCGGTTCGCCGGCCCAGATGCGCCAGCTCGCCGGCATGCGCGGCCTGATGGCCAAGCCGTCGGGCGAGATCATCGAGACGCCGATCATCTCGAACTTCAAGGAAGGCCTCTCGGTGCTCGAGTACTTCAACTCGACCCACGGCGCCCGCAAGGGCCTCGCGGACACCGCGTTGAAGACCGCGAACTCCGGCTACCTGACCCGTCGTCTCGTCGACGTCGCGCAGGATTGCATCATCACGCAGGACGATTGCGGCACCAAGCTCGGCATCAAGATGCGCGCCATCGTCGATGCCGGCACCGTGGTCGCTTCGCTCGGCTCGCGCATCCTCGGACGCACGGCCTGCGAAGACGTGCGTGACAGCACGGGCAAGGTGATCTTCAAGCGCGGTACGCTGATGGAAGAGAGCCATCTGGATGCCATCCATCAGGGCGGCGTCCAGGAGGTGAAGATCCGCTCGGCGCTGACCTGCGAGCTCGTCAACGGCATCTGCGGCAAGTGCTACGGCCGCGATCTCGCTCGCGGCACGCCGGTCAACCACGGCGAAGCGGTCGGCGTCATCGCGGCGCAGTCGATTGGCGAGCCTGGCACCCAGCTCACCATGCGCACCTTCCACATCGGCGGTGCGGCGCAGCTGAACGAGCAATCTTTCGTCGAATCCAATTTCGACGGCAAGATCGTGATCAGGAACAAGGCCATCGCCCGCAACAGCGACGGCCACCTGGTCGCGATGGTTCGCAACATGGTGATCGCGATCGTCGATGCCGACGGCACAGAGCGTGCGACGCACCGTATTCAGTACGGTTCGCGCCTGCACGTCGACGAGGGCGACATGGTCAAGCGCGGCCAGCGTATCGTCGAATGGGATCCCTACACCCGTCCGCTCCTCACCGAGGTCGAAGGCACCATCGGCTTCGAGGATCTGGTCGAGGGACAGTCGATCTCGGAAACGCTCGACGAGGCCACCGGTATTGCCAAGCGCGTGGTCATCGACTGGCGCTCGATGCGCGGCGGCGGGGACCTGCGTCCCGCCATCGTGATCAAGGGCAAGGACGGCAAGGTGCTCAAGCTCGCCCGTGGCGGCGATGCTCGCTACATGCTGTCGGTCGACGGCATTCTGTCGGTCGATGTCGGCGCCAAGGTCCAGGCCGGCGACATTCTCGCCCGTGTCTCGACCGAAAGCGCCAAGACGCGCGACATCACCGGCGGTCTGCCGCGGGTGGCGGAATTGTTCGAGGCTCGGCGTCCGAAGGATGCGGCGATCATCGCCGAAATCGCGGGCACCATCCGGTTTGGGCGCGACTACAAGAACAAGCGTCGCATCTCGATCGAGCCGATGGACAAGACCGACGAAGCGCGCGAGTACCTGATCCCGAAGGGCAAGCACATCCACCTTCAGGACGGCGACGTCGTCGAAAAGGGCGACTTCATCGTGGAAGGCAACCCGGCGCCGCACGACATTCTGGCGGTCAAGGGCATCGAGGAACTCGCGGCCTATCTGGTCAACGAGATCCAGGAGGTCTACCGGCTCCAGGGCGTGCTCATCAACGACAAGCACATCGAGGTGATCGTCCGTCAGATGCTCCAGAAGGTGGAAGTCACCGACCAGGGCGACACGGACATGATCTCGGGCGAGCAGATCGACAAGATCGAGTTCGACCAGATCAACGCGAAGGCCAAGGAAGAGGGCAAGAAGATCGCCACGGGAACGCCGGTTCTGCTCGGCATCACCAAGGCGAGCCTTCAGACCCGCTCCTTCTTCTCGGCGGCCTCGTTCCAGGAGACCACCCGCGTCCTCACGGAAGCGGCGGTCAACGGCAAGGTCGATCCGCTGGAAGGCCTCAAGGAGAACGTCATCGTCGGCCGGCTGATTCCGGCAGGCACCGGCGCCTCCATGGCGAAGATCCGCGAAGTCGCCGTGAAGCGCGACAAGATGATCCTCGACGAGCGCGAGAAGCAGGCGGCGGTCGTGCCGCCGGCGCCGGAAGTGGAGCCGATGGCGCTGCCACCTGCGGAATGATCGTTCATCCGTAGGAATACCGAGGACACTGAAAAGGCCGGCGAAAGCCGGCCTTTTTGCTGCTTTGTTTCCCTGTTGCGGTGCAGGATCAACCTTTGTTCATCTTTCCTTCAGGCGCAAAAGCGCTTCTGCTAGGGGAGCTTAGACCGGTGGTCCCGTGAAGGGGGCGGGCCGGAGACCACGGAATTCTCATGCTTGATCTCGCAATCGTAGGCGGCGGCCCCGGCGGGCTGATGAGCGCTTGGTATCTGAAGCGCAAGCTCGGCGACCTCTGCCGCGTCACCATCTACGAGGCATCCGACCGGCTCGGCGGCAAGATCGTCACGCGCAAATTCGATTCCGCGCCCGCGATGTACGAGGCCGGCGTTGCCGAGATCTACGACTACTCGATGACCGGGCCGGATCCGTTGCGCGAGTTGATCCAGCATTTCGGCTTGCAGACCATTCCGATGGATGCCGAGCAGGTGCAGTTCGGCGGCGAGCTCCTCAACGACGTCGCGGGCATGCGCCGCAAATACGGTGCCAAGACCGCAGCCGCGATCGAGGCGTTCCGTAAGCGCTGCGCCGAGACGATGACGCCGATCGAGTATTACGAGGGCGTCGGCGCGCACGACAACGAGAACCCCTGGGCCTACAAGACCGCCGAACAGGTGCTCGACGAGGAGGTCGAGGACGACACCGCAAAGCGATTCTTCAAGGTGATGGCGCGCTCGGACCTCGCGACCGAGAGCCACAACACCAACGGGCTCAACGCGCTCAAGAACTACCTGATGGATGTCGACGGCTATATTGGCCTCTATTCCATCCAGAACGGCAACGAGCAGCTCATCGAGTGCCTCCAGTCCGAGGTCAATGCCGACATCCAGCTCAATCACCGCGTCCTCACGGTCGGCAAGGCGCCGACCGGCCGCTATCAGCTCAAGATGATGAACGGCAAGGGGCCGGAGACGCGCGACTTCGACCTTGTGCTGGTCTGCTTGCCGCATTCCTGGCTCGGGACCGTCGGCTGGGAGGGCGAACAGCTCCGCAAGTCGATGGTCAAGCACGTCTCGTACTTCGACCGTCCCGCGCACTATCTGCGTGTCTCGATCCTGTTCGACACGCCGTTCTGGGGCGACAAGATCGCCGGCGCCTGGTTCATGTCGGAAGCCTTTGGCGGTTGCTGTGTCTACAACGAGGGCGCGCGCCATGATGTGGGCAAGCACGGCGTGCTGAACTGGCTGATTCCCGGCTCCGACGCGCTGGCCTTTGCGAATCTCTCCGACCGGGAGCTGATCGATGCCGCACTGAAATCGCTGCCGGCATCGCTCGGCGATGCGCGCGCGCATTTCATGGAAGGCAAGATCCACCGCTGGCTGTCATCGGTGAACGCGATTCCGGGCGGCTTGCCCGTGCGCGATGTCATGACCAATCACCGGCCGGAGCCGAAGGAACATCCCGGAATCGTGGTGGTCGGCGACTATCTGTTCGACTCGACGCTGAACGGCCTGCTCGATTCCTCGGACGCGGCGACCGACATCATCTTGACCGAGATGATGCGCCTGCGTCGCGAGCGTTCGCAGGACGACAAGCCGCTCTCGGACAAGATCGATCGCGACTATTTCGACAATTATCGCGGCCAGGGTCCCTACAGCGAAGTGTGGCAACACTTCACGGATCCCGACTATCTCACAAAACTGATCGGCATTGTCTGGGGCAAGGCCAAAGGCACGAAGCTCTTGATCGCGGGCTCGGCCAGCGGCGAGCTTGTCGGCGCGCTGCGCGATCGCGGCATCGATGCCTGGGGCATCGAGAACAACCGCACCATTCACGCCAGAACGCCGAAGGCGCTGAAGAGGTACAACAAGCTCGGTTCGATCACCGACATGCCGTTCAAGGACGGTGCATTTGACTTCGTGTTCGAGACCAGCCTCTGCCATGTTTCCCCGAGACAGGTGGTCCGTGCGATCAGGGAGCTGAACCGTGTGGTCAAGACCGGGCTCGTGTTCGGGTCGGTCACCTCGGACATGGCGCCGGCACTGATCGACCGCTACGACCTCCTGCGTGGCGTCAAGAAGCTCGGCACCTGGTGGGAATGGTCCGAACTGTTCTTCGGCAACGGCTTCGAGCTGTCGATGCACCGCAAGGACTGCACCGACGCGCTCTGGGAGACGACGCTCGCCGCCAACAAGGGGCCGGGCCAGTGGTACGCCGACGCCGATTCCCTGCGCTATTCCTTTTTCGACAAGGTCGAGGACGGGGAAGACGACTAGCCGCCTGAAACGGACGCCTTCGCCAATTGTTTTGCCGAATTCATCCTGATCGCATAGAATCGATGCAATAGCGGTTTCCGCTATTTCCTTCTTTCTCTACGGTCATGCCGGCCGTCAGCATCGGTTGGTTTCATGGCGTCCAAGCCCCTCCCGCCCGACAAACAGAAGCTCGCCGCGGAAAAGGCGGCCGAGCTTGACGACAAGCTCGTCCCCACCGTCAAGCCGGACCTCGAAGACGACGAGGACGATGAAGACGAGGAGGATGGCGGGCTGGAGCTCGATGACGATGATGAGGACGAGGACCTCGTCGTCTTTACCGCGCGCGAAGCCGCCGGCGCGCTCGCGACCATCCTGGGCTTCGTCAAACCCTTCCTGGTCAACTACAAGCAGATGCTGTCCTTCGTGGCGTTCGGCGTCTTCGTCGAGACGCTCTTCAACGTCATCATGCCGCTCAGCCTGAAGTACCTGATCGACGACGCGCTCGGCGAGGAGGATTTCCAGGCGCTGTACAAGATCCTCGGCGTGCTCGCGGTCGCGGGCATCTTCACCTCGATCGTCGCGGTCTGGTACGAACGCTGGGATGCGAGGCTCGCGGCGTGCATCATCTCCGACGTCCGCAAACGGCTGTTCGAGCACGTCCAGGACCTGCCGGCGGCCTATTTCGGTCGCACCAAGCGCGGCGAGATCCTGTCGCGCTTCTCCGTCGACCTCGCGGCCTTCGAGGGCTCGGTCAAGACCTTCGCCAACAGCGCGGCATTGCCGTTCCTGGAGTTGATCGCGGGCATCATCCTGATGGTGTTCCTGAACTGGCAGCTCGCCGCGGTTGCGCTGCTGGTGTTTCCGATCACGCTGATCGGTCCCCGCATGCTCACACCAAAGGCTGTTCAGGCGAATTACGAGCAGAAGCTCAACGAGTCCGCGCTGCTCGGCATGGTGCAGGAGAACGTGGCGGCGCAGGCCGTGATCAAGGCGTTCAGCCTGCAACGCAGGATGTTCGGGTTCTTCAAATTCCGCAACGACGAGACGCGAAACAAGATGGCCTCGGCGGCGTTCCTGTCGACCATGGTGGAGCGGACGGTCACCATCTCGGTGCTGCTCCTGCATCTCGTCGTGCTCGCGATCGGCGCGTATCTGGCGACCAAGGGTCAGATCACGATCGGCACCTTCGTCACCTTCGAGAGCGCGTTCTGGGAGGTGTCCTACAATATCGCCCATGTGATGCATTTCATCCCGGTGTCGATCTCCTCGGCAGCCGCGATTCGTCACATGCAGGAGCTGCTCGACGAGCCCACGCGCAGCGCCGATCGTGCCGGCGCGCCCGATCTGCCGCGCATCACCAACGACATCACCTTCGACCACGTGACCTTCCAGTACGAACGCAGCCAGACGCCGGTGCTGGACAATCTCAGTCTCAAGCTCAGTGTCGGCAAGCGCATTGCCATCGTCGGTCCCTCGGGCTCCGGCAAGAGCACGCTGCTGAATCTGATCCTGCGGCTCTATGTGCCGGACGAGGGGCGCGTCGCCATCGACGGCGTCGACGTCCGCAAGGTGACGCTGGATTCGCTGCGCCGGAGCATGGCGGTGGTGTTCCAGGAGAACATGCTGTTCAACATGTCGATCCGGGAGAACATCCGGCTCGGCAAGGAGGGCGCGACCGACGAGGAGGTGGAGGAGGCGGCCAAGAAGGCCGAGATCCACCGTTACATCATGAGCCTGCCGCAAAGATACGACACGCCGGTGGGCGAGCGCGGCGATACCTTGTCGGGCGGCCAGCGCCAGCGCATCGCGATCGCGCGCGCGGTCATCCGTAATCCCTCCGTGCTGCTGCTGGACGAAGCCACTTCGGCGCTCGACCAGACCACGGAAGCTGCGATCAACCGCACGCTGCTGAAGGTTGCCAAGGGCCGCACCATGATCTGGTCGACCCACCGCCTGACCTCGGTGGTTGAGATGGACGAGATCATCGTGATTTCAGGGGGCAGGGCGATCGAGCGCGGCTCTCATGCCGAACTGCTCGCCAAGAACGGCACCTATCGCAAGCTGTGGAACGACCAGATCCACCAACCGCATGGCGCGCCAGCTCACGTCGACGAGGACAGCGACGATGACGAGGATGAAGACGACGTCGACGAGGACGATGAGGAGGAGTGACCGAGGAAGTTCGGCTCCAGATCGAAGGCTCCTCCAAGCGGCCGCAATAGCCCCTGAACCGACCAGGCAATGAAGCGTGCCCAGCGCTGCGCCGTCCAATAGGGGTTGGTCGCAATGGAGACTGAGCGGAAGTCGAATGCCTTCGCCGCCGACCAATCGTCGCACGCCCGCTTGACCGGATCTGCGTAGAAGGTGGCAATCTTGCTTGTATCCATCCCGTCGGAGGCCAGCCATCGCGGGATGTAGAGGTTGCAGAGCCGCTCGACGTCGGTGAAGACCTTGTCGCACCCTGTGCCGGCGGCCGGGCAGGAGGTCGAGAAGGCATCGCCCACCAGCACGAGGCCGGGTTGGCCGCTTGCATCGTTCACATAGAGATCGACCGGGCGGATTTTCAGCTCACCGGGAATGTCGAATGGTCCGGTGATGCGCTTGAGCCGTGGCAGCGCGGCGTTCAACGTCTCGGCGGGCGCGCGGCGCAGCTCAAGCAGCCAGGGATCGTCGAAGCTGCGGTAGACGAACAGATTGGCGCGCATCCGCGTCCCGATCGGAAAAAGCGTGAGATAGGGGATGCGGTCGCTCGGCCGTTCCGAGAAATAGGTCAGCGCCGGGAAGTCGAACGAGTCCCGTCCCGCGGGCACCACGTCGAACCCGATCGAAATCGAATGGCAGGCACTGACGACTTTTCGCGTGATTCCCAGTTGGTGGCGCAGGCCGACGTTGAGGCCGTTGGCGAGCACGACCAGCCGGGCGGAGACCATCTCGTCGTTGGAGAGAGTGACCCTCTGCCGCTCCGCACTCGTCTCGACCAAGATGGCCTTGGCGCAGATGCGCTCGACGCCGACAGGAATTTCGTCGCGGACAGCGTTGACGAGGGAATCGTAGAGGATGTTGAACTGTCGGCTCGGCGCCTTGTCGAGAAGGCGGCCGAAGCGCGCGATCCAGTTCTCGCCCACAAAGGTCGCGCGGCGCAGCACCGATTCGGCGATTCCCGTCTGCAGGAATCGCCCGACCTGCACGTGACCACTGAGTTTTTCGACTCGAAAGTCGGCCGAATAGCTCTCATGCGGATCGATCAGGATGGTCGAAATGCCGCTACGGCCGAGCATCGCGGCGGCGGTCGAGCCGGACAATCCCCCGCCGATAATGGCAATGTCGGTGTACCGCATGGTGCTAATCTCTGCCCAAGGCGGCACATTGGCGCTCCAACTGGAAAGAAAGCCTTAGCCAAAGGTTACAAAAGTATATTTAACCCGGGTATAAACTGGATTCGAGGCGGCGGAACGCGCTCTTCGTTTCCATATCGCGAAGGTGCAGCGAGCGGCCCGTGAAGCGATTTCGGCAGGCGCGGGAAGCGCTTCTGACTGACGTTTCGCCTTGACTTGACCGACTCCCACTTATAGAACCCCCTCACTTAACGACAGGCGGTGAGCATCGCCAACGTCGGAACGGGCCACCTGTTTGATCCCCTGGGATCGCCAAGACAGGCACCAACCTCGACGAATGCCGCTCAAACGCTGTCGATCATAGCTAGGCAATGCCAGTGCGATTTTAGGTCTCGTGAGCATGTTCTCTCGAGATCGAATTCGGATGCATGACCTCGGTGCGCGGACCGCAGCTTCAAGCTGACCGGTTCAACTACTGCGGTCCTCTGTGGCGTCGAAGCGCTTTCCGCCCGTTGATGGGTGGTTGGCGCGATTTCGCTTTGTGCGGATTGTTCCGCGCAAGACGGCCTCGTCGGGCGGGTAGCTCGAAAGAATTTGCGGACCCGGCGACGGGCCGCGGCAGAACACAAAGGGTAATGCCAGGATGCCGACGATCAACCAGCTGATCGCTCAACCGCGGGAAGTGCAGAAGTCGCGCAAGAAGGTGCCGGCACTGCAGCAGTCGCCGCAGAAGCGCGGTGTTTGCACGCGCGTTTACACCACGACCCCGAAGAAGCCGAACTCGGCGCTTCGTAAGGTTGCCAAGGTGCGCCTGACCAACGGCTTCGAGGTGATCGGCTACATCCCCGGTGAGGGCCATAACCTCCAGGAGCACTCGGTGGTCATGATCCGCGGCGGTCGCGTCAAGGACTTGCCCGGCGTGCGCTACCACATCCTCCGCGGCGTTCTGGATACCCAGGGCGTCAAGAACCGTAAGCAGCGCCGTTCGAAGTACGGCGCCAAGCGTCCGAAGTAAGCGGGAACCAGGTCCATGTCTCGTCGCCATTCTGCCGAAAAGCGCGAAGTCCTTCCCGATCCGAAGTTCGGGAACATCATCGTCACGAAGTTCATGAATTCGGTGATGTACGCCGGAAAGAAGTCGGTCGCCGAAGGCATCGTCTACGGCGCGTTCGGCCTCATCGAAAGCAAGACCAAGCAGAACCCGCTCGGCGTGTTCGAGCAGGCACTCGAGAACGTCATGCCGACGATCGAAGTGCGCTCCCGCCGCGTCGGCGGCGCGACCTATCAGGTTCCGGTCGAAGTTCGCTCGGTGCGCCGTCAGGCGCTGGGCATTCGCTGGCTGATCTCGGCTGCGCGCGATCGCAACGAGAAGACGATGACCGAGCGGCTCTCTGCGGAGCTCCTGGACGCGTCGAACAACCGGGGTAACGCCGTCAAGAAGCGCGAAGACGTGCACCGGATGGCGGAAGCCAACCGCGCCTTCTCGCACTATCGCTGGTAACGGCGACACACGGAATCTAAGGAACACTCCATGCCCCGCGTTCATGCCATAGAGAACTACCGTAACTTCGGTATCATGGCGCATATCGATGCCGGCAAGACCACGACCACCGAGCGCATCCTCTATTACACCGGCAAGAGCCACAAGATCGGCGAAGTGCACGAAGGTGCCGCGACGATGGACTGGATGGAGCAGGAGCAGGAGCGCGGCATTACGATTACGTCGGCCGCGACCACCGCGTTCTGGGAAGGCAAGCGTCTCAACATCATCGACACTCCCGGCCACGTCGACTTCACCATCGAAGTCGAGCGCAGCTTGCGCGTGCTCGACGGCGCGGTGTGCGTGCTCGACTCGAACCAGGGCGTCGAGCCCCAGACCGAAACGGTCTGGCGCCAGGGCGACAAGTACAAAGTTCCGCGCATCGTCTTCGCCAATAAGATGGATAAGACCGGCGCCGACTTCTACAAGTGCATGCAGGATATCGTCGACCGCCTCGGCGCGAAGCCGATCGCGATCCAGCTTCCGATCGGTTCCGAGAACAACTTCAAGGGTCTGGTCGATCTCGTTCGTATGAAGGGCGTGGTCTGGGAAGAAGAGAAGCTCGACGCCAAGTTCGTCGACATCGATATTCCCGAGGACATGGTCGAGAAGGCCAAGGAATATCGCGAGAAGCTGTTGGAAGCCGCCGTCGAGCTCGACGACGAAGTTCTCGCCGCTTACCTCGACGGCAAGGAGCCCGACGAGGCGACGTTGAAGCGCTTGATCCGCAAGGCCGTGCTGACTGGCGCGTTCTTCCCGGTATTGTGCGGCTCGGCGTTCAAGAACAAGGGCGTGCAGCCTTTGCTCGACGCGGTCGTGGATTATCTGCCGTCGCCGGTTGACGTGCCCGCCATCAAGGGCGTCGACGAAGACGGCAACGAGGTCGTTCGCCTGCCGGACGACAAGGAGCCGCTGGCTCTGTTGGCCTTCAAGATCATGGACGACCCGTTCGTCGGCACCATCACCTTCTGCCGCATCTATTCCGGCACGCTGCTGTCGGGCACCGGCGTCATCAATTCGACGCGCGACCGCAAGGAGCGCATCGGCCGCATGTTGCTGATGCATGCGAACAACCGCGAAGACATCAAGGAAGCCTATGCCGGCGACATCGTCGCACTGGCTGGCCTGAAGGAAGCGCGCACCGGTGACACGTTGTGCGATCCCGACAAGGCGGTGATCCTCGAGAAGATGGAATTCCCCGAGCCGGTCATCGAGATCGCGATCGAACCCAAGTCCAAGGCCGACCAGGAAAAGCTCGGCGTGGCGCTGGCGAAGCTCGCTGCGGAGGATCCGTCCTTCCGCGTGTCGACCGACCAGGAGTCCGGCCAGACCATCCTCAAGGGAATGGGCGAACTCCATCTCGACATCAAGGTCGACATTCTCCGCCGCACCTACAAGGTCGATGCCAACATCGGCGCCCCGCAGGTGGCGTTCCGTGAGCGCGTCACCAAGCGGGCCGAGGTCAAGTACACCCACAAGAAGCAGACCGGCGGTACCGGTCAGTTCGCGGAAGTGTCGATCGTGGTCGAGCCGAACGAGCCCGGCAAGGGCTACGAGTTCGAGTCCAAGATCGTCGGCGGTGCGGTTCCGAAGGAATACATCCCCGGCGTCGAAAAGGGCCTCAACAGCGTGATGGGCTCTGGTGTCGTCGCGGGCTTCCCCGTGGTCGACGTCAAGGTTCAGCTCGTCGACGGCAAGTATCACGACGTCGACTCGTCGGCGCTCGCCTTCGAAATCGCATCGCGTGCTGCATTCCGCGAAGCCTTGCAGAAGGGCAAGTCCGTCCTGCTCGAGCCGATCATGAAGGTCGAAGTGGTGACCCCGGAAGATTACACCGGCTCCGTCATCGGCGACCTGAATTCCCGGCGCGGTCAGATCCAAGGTCAGGACATGCGCGGCAACGCCAACGTCATCAACGCGATGGTGCCGCTCATGAACATGTTCGGTTACGTGAATAACCTGCGCTCGATGAGCCAGGGTCGCGCAACTTTCACCATGCAGTTCGACCACTACGCAGAAGCGCCGGCCAACGTGTCGGCAGAAGTCCAGAAGAAGTTTGCCTGATTGTCGTCGGTCTCGAACTGACGATTGAACGGAGAGTCAAATGGCCAAAGCAAAGTTTGAACGTAACAAGCCGCACTGCAACATCGGCACCATCGGTCACGTCGACCATGGCAAGACGTCGCTGACCGCGGCGATCACCAAGGTCCTCGCCGAAGCCGGCGGCGCGACGTTCACGGCGTACGACCAGATCGACAAGGCGCCGGAAGAGAAGGCGCGCGGCATCACGATCTCGACGGCGCACGTCGAATACGAGACCAAGAACCGCCACTACGCGCACGTCGACTGCCCCGGCCACGCCGACTACGTGAAGAACATGATCACCGGCGCCGCCCAGATGGACGGTGCGATCCTGGTCGTGTCGGCCGCCGACGGTCCGATGCCGCAGACCCGCGAGCACATCCTGCTCGCCCGCCAGGTCGGCGTTCCCGCGCTCGTCGTGTTCCTCAACAAGTGCGACATGGTCGACGATCCGGAACTGCTCGAGCTCGTCGAGCTCGAGGTTCGCGAGCTGCTCTCGAAGTACGAATTCCCGGGCGACACCATCCCGATCATCAAGGGCTCGGCGCTCGCCGCCCTCGAGGATTCCGACAAGACGCTCGGCCATGACGCGATCCTCGAGCTGATGAAGCAGGTCGACGCTTACATTCCGCAGCCGGAGCGTCCGGTCGACCTTCCGTTCCTGATGCCGGTTGAAGACGTGTTCTCGATCTCGGGCCGCGGCACCGTCGTGACCGGCCGTGTCGAGCGCGGTATCGTCAAGGTCGGCGAGGAAATCGAGATCGTCGGTCTGCGCGCCACGCAGAAGACCACGGTCACCGGCGTCGAAATGTTCCGCAAGCTGCTCGATCAGGGCCAGGCCGGCGACAACATCGGTGCGCTGCTTCGCGGTACCAAGCGCGAGGACGTCGAGCGCGGCCAGGTGCTGTGCAAGCCGGGTTCGGTCAAGCCGCACACCAAGTTCAAGGCTGAGGCTTACATCCTCACCAAGGAAGAGGGCGGCCGCCACACCCCGTTCTTCACCAACTACCGTCCGCAGTTCTACTTCCGCACCACCGACGTGACCGGTGTCGTGCATCTGCCGGAAGGCACCGAGATGGTGATGCCGGGCGACAACATCGCGATGGAAGTGCACCTGATTGTGCCGATCGCGATGGAAGAGAAGCTCCGCTTCGCGATCCGCGAAGGTGGCCGTACCGTCGGCGCCGGCGTCGTCGCCTCGATCATCGAGTAATTACGAGAATAGGGATCGGCGAATAGCGAATGTGAAATTCGCTATTCGCTATTCGCCACCCCACTGAAGAAAGACCACGGCAATGAACGGCCAAAACATTCGTATCCGTCTCAAGGCGTTCGACCATCGTATCCTCGATACGTCGACCCGCGAGATCGTGAACACGGCGAAGCGCACCGGCGCGCAGGTCCGCGGACCCATTCCGCTGCCCACCCGCATCGAGAAGTTCACCGTCAACCGTTCGCCGCACGTCGACAAGAAGAGCCGCGAGCAGTTCGAGATGCGCACTCACAAGCGCCTGCTCGACATCGTCGATCCGACCCCGCAGACCGTCGATGCTTTGATGAAGCTCGACTTGGCCGCCGGTGTCGACGTCGAGATCAAGCTCTAAGATTTTTGGATCACGTTCGCCACTAGCGGACAGAAAGAACAGGAAGCACGCCGATGCGCTCCGGAGTGATCGCACAAAAGGTCGGGATGACGCGGGTCTTTACAGAGGCCGGCGAACATATCCCCGTGACCGTGCTGAAGCTCGGCAATTGCCAGGTCGTAGGCCACCGCACCGAAGAGAAAAACGGTTATGTCGCGCTCCAGCTTGGTTCTGGCAGCCGCAAGACCGTGTACATGCCCAAGGCGGAGCGCGGCCAGTTCGCGGTCGCCAAGGTCGAGCCGAAGCGGCAGGTCGAGGAATTCCGCGTCTCCGCGGATCAGATGATCCCCGTCGGTGCCGAGATCCTGGCCGACCACTTTGTCGTCGGTCAGTTCGTCGACGTCACCGGTACTTCGGTCGGTAAGGGTTTTGCCGGCGGTATGAAGCGCTGGAACTTCGGCGGTCTGCGCGCCACCCACGGCGTCTCGGTCTCGCACCGTTCGATCGGTTCGACCGGTGGCCGTCAGGACCCGGGCAAGACCTGGAAGAACAAGAAGATGCCCGGTCACATGGGTGTCGACCGCATCACCACGCTCAACCTTCGGGTCGTCCAGCTCGATGTCGAGCGCGGTCTGATCCTCGTCGAAGGAGCCGTTCCCGGTTCCAAGGGCGGCTGGATCCGCGTGCGCGACGCCGTCAAGAAGCCGCTGCCTAAGGAAGCTCCGAAGCCCGGCAAGTTCAAGGTTGCTGGCGAAGCGGACGCTGCTCCGGCTGCGCAGGAGGCGTGAGATGGAATTGAAGGTCACCACCCTCGAAGGTAAGGAAGCCGGCTCGGTCCAGCTTTCCGACACCATTTTCGGCCTCGAGCCGCGCCAGGACATCATTGCACGTTGCGTGCAGTGGCAGCTCAACAAGCGCCAGGCCGGTACGCACAAGGCCAAGGGCCGCGCCGAGATCTGGCGCACCGGCAAGAAAATGTACAAGCAGAAGGGCACCGGTGGTGCTCGTCACGGCTCGGCCCGCGTGCCGCAGTTCCGCGGCGGTGGCCGTGCCTTCGGTCCGGTGGTGCGTTCGCACGCCACCGACCTGCCGAAGAAGGTCCGTGCGCTCGCCCTCAAGCATGCGCTCTCGGCCAAGGCCAAGGACGGCGATCTCATCGTGATCGACAAGGCCGCGCTGGAAGCCGCAAAGACCAAGGCGCTGCTCGGTCATTTCTCCGGTCTGGGTTTGACCAATGCGCTGATCATCGACGGCGCCGAGCTCAACAACGGCTTCGCCGCTGCAGCCCGCAACATCCCGAACATGGACGTGCTGCCGATCCAGGGCATCAACGTCTATGACATCCTGCGCCGTCGGAAGCTTGTTCTGACCAAGGCCGCCATCGATGCGCTGGAGGCGCGCTTCAAATGACGAAGAACATCGAGCCTCGCCACTACGACGTGATCCTGTCGCCGGTCGTGACCGAAAAGGCCACGATCGCCTCGGAGCACAACAAGGTGCTGTTCAAGGTGGCCGCGAAGGCGACCAAGCCGCAGATCAAGGAAGCGATCGAGAAGCTGTTCGACGTCAAGGTCAAGAGTGTCAACACGCTGGTCCGCAAGGGCAAGACCAAGATCTTCCGCGGCAATCTCGGCTCGCAGTCGAACTCCAAGCGCGCGATCGTGACTCTCGAAGAGGGTCACCGGATCGACGTGACCACCGGTCTGTAAGGTCGTACGACGATGGCACTGAAGACATTCAATCCCACGACGCCGGGCCAGCGCCAGCTGGTCATGGTCGATCGTTCGGCCCTCTACAAGGGCAAGCCGGTCAAGGCGCTTACCGAAGGCAAGCACTCCTCTGGCGGCCGCAACAACACCGGTCGCATCACCGTGCGCTTCCGCGGTGGTGGCCACAAGCGGACGTTGCGTACCGTCGATTTCAAGCGCGACAAGGTCGATACGCCCGCGACGGTCGAGCGGCTGGAATATGATCCGAACCGCACCGCGTTCATCGCGCTGGTCAAGTACGAAGACGGCACCCAGGCCTATATCCTGGCGCCGCAGCGCCTGGCCGTCGGTGATTCCGTCGTTGCCGGCAACTACGTCGACGTGAAGCCGGGCAATGTCATGCCGCTCGGCAACATGCCGGTCGGCACGATCATCCACAATATCGAGGTCAAGATCGGGAAGGGCGGCCAGCTCGCTCGTTCCGCGGGCACCTACGCCCAGCTCGTCGGTCGCGACCAGGACTACGTGATCGTCCGCCTGAACTCGGGCGAACAGCGCCTGGTGCACGGCCGTTGCCGCGCCACGATCGGCGCGGTGTCGAACCCGGATCACATGAACACGTCGATCGGCAAGGCCGGCCGCAACCGTTGGCTGGGCCGCAAGCCGCACAACCGCGGCGTTTCGATGAACCCGATCGACCATCCGCACGGCGGTGGTGAAGGTCGTACCTCGGGCGGTCGCCATCCGGTTACTCCGTGGGGCAAGCCGACCAAGGGCAAGAAGACCCGCTCCAACAAGTCGACCAACAAATTCATTCTCCTAAGCCGCCACAAGCGGAAGAAGTAAGGAACGCCGGACATGGTTCGTTCAGTCTGGAAAGGCCCGTTCGTTGAGGGTTCTCTGCTCAAGAAGGCAGATGCCGCGCGCTCGTCCGGCCGTCACGACGTCATCAAGATCTGGAGCCGTCGCTCGACGATCCTGCCGCAGTTCGTCGGCCTGACCTTCGGCGTCTACAACGGTCAGAAGCACGTGCCGGTGGCCGTCAACGAGGAAATGGTCGGTCACAAGTTCGGCGAGTTCTCGCCAACCCGGACCTTCCATGGCCACTCCGGGGACAAGAAAGCCAAGAAGGCTTGAGGATTAAACGATGAGCAAACCTAAGCGCGAACGGAGCCTCGCCGAGAACGAGGCCAAGGCGGTCGCCCGGATGCTGCGGGTGAGCCCGCAGAAGCTCAACCTGGTCGCCCAGCTCATTCGCGGCCGGAAGGCGGCTGCTGCGCTCGCCGACCTGCAGTTTTCGCGGAAGCGGATCGCGGTTGACGTGAAGAAGTGCCTGGAATCGGCTATTGCCAACGCCGAGAACAACCATGACCTCGACGTCGACGATCTCGTCGTGGCGCAGGCCTTCGTCGGCAACGGCCTCGTGATGAAGCGCTTTGCCGCCCGCGGCCGTGGCCGTTCGGGCCGTGTCTACAAACCATTTTCACAGCTGACGATCATCGTTCGTCAGGTCGAAGCCGCAGCAGCGGCTTAAGGGACGCAGGAGAACACGATGGGTCAAAAGATCAATCCGATCGGTCTGCGTCTCGGCATCAACCGGACCTGGGATTCCCGCTGGTACGCGGGCAAGCAGGAATACGGCAAGCTGCTGCACGAGGACGTCAAGATCCGCGAGATCCTGCACAAGGAGCTCAAGCAGGCGGCCGTCGCCCGCATCGTGATCGAGCGTCCGCACAAGAAGTGCCGCGTCACCATCCACTCGGCTCGCCCGGGCGTGGTGATCGGCAAAAAGGGTGCCGACATCGACAAGCTGCGCAAGAAGGTCGCGGACATCACCGCGTCCGACGTCGTCATCAACATCGTCGAAATCCGCAAGCCGGAGCTCGATGCGACGCTGGTGGCCGAGTCGATCGCGCAGCAGCTGGAGCGCCGCGTGGCGTTCCGCCGCGCCATGAAGCGCGCCGTGCAGTCGGCGATGCGTCTCGGCGCGGAAGGCATCCGCATCAACTGCTCGGGACGTCTGGGCGGTGCGGAAATCGCGCGCATGGAGTGGTACCGCGAAGGTCGCGTGCCGCTGCATACGCTGCGCGCAGACATCGACTACGGCGTTGCGACCGCGTTCACGACCTTCGGCACCTGCGGTGTCAAGGTCTGGATCTTCAAGGGCGAGATCCTCGAGCACGATCCGATGGCCCAGGACAAGAGAATGGCCGAAGGTGAGACTGGTGGCGGCGGCGATCGCGGCGGCCGGCAGCGCCGTGACAACGCTGCAGCCTGACGCCAGCACAGAGAATTTGAGGGCTTGAAGCCATGATGCAACCTAAGAAAACGAAGTTCCGGAAAGCGCATAAGGGCCGTATCCACGGCGTTGCGTCTTCGGGCGCGACGTTGGCCTTCGGCCAGTTCGGTCTGAAAGCGACCGAGCCTGAGCGCGTCACTGCGCGCCAGATCGAAGCCGCTCGCCGCGCGCTGACCCGCCACATGAAGCGCGCCGGCCGCGTCTGGATCCGCATATTCCCCGACGTTCCCGTGTCGAAGAAGCCTGCCGAAGTCCGCATGGGTTCCGGCAAGGGTGCGCCGGAATTGTGGGTCGCGCGCGTCAAGCCGGGCCGGGTGCTGTTCGAGATCGACGGCGTCAACACCCAGACGGCGCGTGAAGCGCTGACCCTGGCGGCAGCCAAGCTGCCGATCAAGACGCGCTTCGTCGAGCGCATTGCGGAGTAATGGCCATGGCCCAGATGAAAATCGAAGACATCCGCGCATTGAGCCCCGATCAGCAGGATGACGCCATCCTGAACCTGAAAAAGGAGCGCTTCAACCTGCGCTTCCAGCGCGCCACCGGGCATCTCGAGAACACCTCGCGCCTGCGCGAGGCCCGCCGTGACATCGCCCGGATCAAGACCGTCGCCGCGCAGACGCGCGCGAAGAAGAAGTAAGAGGCTTACGAAGATGCCGAAACGTACTTTGCAGGGCGTGGTCGTCAGCGACAAGCAAGCCAAGACCATCGTGGTGCGCGTCGATCGCCGCTTCACGCACCCGATCTACAAGAAGACGATCCGCCGTTCGAAAAACTACCACGCGCACGACGAGAGCAGCGAGTTTAAGCCGGGCGACATGGTGTGGATCGAGGAATCGAAGCCGATTTCGAAGTTGAAGCGCTGGGTCGTGATCCGGGGCGAACACAAGAAAAGCGCCTGATCTGTTGGCTTTAGCCGACTGACTTCAGGTAAATGTTGAGCGCCGGCTGGGCTGGCGCAAAGAGAAGAGGACGAGGTGCATCAATGATTCAGATGCAGACCAACCTCGACGTGGCCGATAATTCTGGCGCACGCCGTGTCATGTGTATCAAGGTGCTCGGGGGCTCCAAGCGCCGCTACGCCACGATCGGCGACATCATCGTTGTCTCGATCAAGGAAGCAATTCCGCGTGGCAAGGTGAAAAAGGGCGACGTGATGAAGGCCGTCGTGGTGCGCGTCCGCAAGGACATCCGCCGCGCCGACGGTTCGGTCATCCGCTTCGACCGCAACGCCGCCGTTCTGATCAACAATCAGTCCGAACCGGTCGGTACCCGTATCTTCGGGCCCGTGCCGCGCGAGCTGCGCGCCAAGAACCACATGAAGATCATCTCGCTCGCGCCGGAGGTGCTGTGATGGCTGCGAAGATCCGCAAGGGCGACAAGGTCGTCGTGCTGACCGGCCGCGACAAGGGCCGCACCGGCGAGGTGTTCGAAGTGCGTCCCGACGCCGGTACGGCGCTGGTGCGCGGCATCAACATGGTCAAGCGTCACCAGAAGCAGACGCAGGCCCAGGAGGGCGGCATCATCTCGAAAGAGTCGCCGATCCAACTGTCCAACATCGCGTATGTCGGCAAGGACGGGAAGCCGACCCGCGTCGGATTCAAGATTCTGGCGGACGGCAAGAAGGTCCGCATCGCCAAGAGCTCGGGAGCTGAGATCGATGGCTGAGGCCGCTTACACGCCGCGCCTGCGCGCGGAATACGACGCGAAGATCCGGACGGAAATGACCGAGAAGTTCGGTTATGAGAACGTCATGCAGGTTCCGCGCCTGGACAAGGTCGTGCTGAACATGGGCGTTGGCGATTCCGTCAACGACCGCAAGAAGGCGGAGAACGCCGCTGCGGAATTGACCCAGATCGCCGGCCAGAAGGCGATCGTGACCTATTCGCGCGTCGCCATCGCGACCTTCAAGTTGCGTGAGAACCAGCCGATCGGCTGCAAGGTCACGCTGCGCAAGGCCCGCATGTACGAGTTCATCGATCGGCTGGTGACGGTCGCGCTGCCGCGCGTCCGCGACTTCCGCGGCTTGAACCCGAAGAGCTTCGACGGCCGCGGCAACTACTCGCTCGGCCTCAAGGAACACATCATTTTCCCCGAGATCGACTTCGACAAGGTCACGGAATCCCGCGGTATGGACATCACCGTCTGCACCACGGCCAAGACCGACGACGAGGCGAGGGCCTTGTTGACCGCTTTCAATTTCCCGTTCCGGCAGTGAGACGCTGACCTAAAGCCTCTCAAACGCGGATACCCAGGAGCCAAACATGGCAAAGAAGAGTTCAGTCGAGAAGAACAACCGGCGCAAGCGGATGACGAAGAACGCCGCCCCGAAGCGCGAGCGGTTGAAGGCGATCATCGCCGACAAGACGTTGCCGATGGAGGAGCGGTTCGCCGCGACCCTGAAGCTGGCGGAAATGCCGCGCAACTCGTCGGCGACCCGCATCCGTCTGCGTTGCGAGCTGTCGGGCCGTTCGCGCTCGAACTATCGCTTGACCAAACTGTCCCGCATCGCAATGCGGGACCTTGGCTCCAAGGGCATGGTCCCGGGCCTCGTGAAGTCCAGCTGGTAAGGAGGGTCGTTTAGATGTCTACGCACGATCCAATCAGCGATCTGATCACCCGCATCCGCAACGCGCAGATGCGCTCCAAGAACAAGGTCTCCACGCCTGGCTCGAAGATGCGCGAGAACGTGCTCGAGGTGCTGAAGAGCGAAGGTTACATCCGCGGTTACGCCACGCTCGAGCACTCCTCGGGCCGCAGCGAGATCGAGATCGAGCTGAAGTATTTCGACGGCGAGCCCGTTATCCGCGAGATCGAGCGTGTCTCCAAGCCCGGGCGTCGCGTTTACGCCTCGGTGAAGAACCTGCCGCGGGTCAATAACGGACTCGGCATTTCGGTGTTGTCGACGCCGAAGGGAATCATGGCTGACCACAGTGCGCGTGAAGCGAACGTGGGCGGCGAAGTTCTCTTCACGGTGTTCTGAGAAGGATTTTTGATCCATGTCACGTGTTGGCAAAAGGCCGGTAGCGGTGCCGTCGGGTGTGACCGCGACCGTCGACGGGCAGACCGTCAAGATGAAGGGGCCGAAGGGCCAGCTTCAGTTCGTCGTCCATAACGACGTCGAGGTGAAGCTCGACAACGGCCAGGTCAAGGTGAACCCCCGGGTCGAGACCAACCGCGCGCGGGCCCTGTACGGGACCGCTCGCGCCCAGGTCGCGAATCTGGTCGAAGGCGTCACCAAGGGTTTCGAGAAGAAGCTCGAAATCACCGGCGTCGGTTACCGCGCCGCGCTGCAGGGCAAGAACCTGCAGCTCGCGCTCGGCTACAGCCACGATGTGGTCTACGCGATCCCGGAAGGGATCACGATCACCGTGCCGAAGCCGACGGAGATCACGGTGACCGGCAGCGACATTCAGCGCGTCGGCCAGGTCGCCGCCGAGATTCGCTCCTATCGTCCGCCGGAGCCCTACAAGGGCAAGGGCGTGAAGTATGTTGGCGAATTCATCTTCCGCAAGGAAGGCAAGAAGAAGTAACGGAGCCGGTCATGTCGAAAGCCAAGGTTACGAATGCCCGGCGCAAGCGCAGTGTACGTCTGAAGCTGCGCCGCTCGGGTGGCGGCCGTCCGCGCCTGTCGGTGTTCCGCTCGTCCAAGCACATCTACGCCCAGGTCATCGACGACCTGAAGGGCGAGACGCTGGCCTCTGCCTCGTCGCTCGAGAAGTCGATGCGCGATGGCGGCAAGACCGGCGCCGACATCGATGCGGCGAAGGCGGTCGGCAAGCTGCTAGCCGAGCGCGCCGCCGAGAAGGGTGTCAAGGAAGTCGTGTTCGATCGCGGCAGCTATCTCTATCACGGGCGCGTCAAGGCTCTTGCCGACGCGGCGCGTGAGAGCGGGCTGAGCTTCTAACAGAATTTGAGGATTGAGGCGTAAGCCTCTGAAGGACTGGAAAAACCATGGCAGAACGCGAACAACGTGGTGGACGCGATCAACGCGGCGGCGGACGTGAACGCAGGGAAGAGCGCGACAGCGAGTTCGTCGACAAGCTCGTCCACATCAATCGCGTCGCCAAGGTCGTCAAGGGCGGCAAGCGCTTCGGTTTCGCAGCGCTGGTCGTGATCGGCGACCAGAAGGGCCGCGCCGGCTTCGGTCACGGCAAGGCGCGCGAAGTGCCCGAGGCGATCCGCAAGGCAACCGAATCCGCCAAGCGCAACCTGACCCGCGTGTCGTTGCGCGAGGGCCGCACGCTGCATCACGACATCGCCGGCCGTCATGGCGCGGGCCGTGTTTACCTGCGCGCAGCTCCGGCCGGTACCGGGATCATCGCCGGCGGTCCGATGCGCGCCGTGTTCGAGACGCTCGGCGTCCAGGACGTGGTTGCGAAGTCGATCGGCTCGTCGAACCCGTACAACATGGTTCGCGCGACGTTCGATGCGCTGAAGCATCAGGATTCGCCGCGTTCGGTCGCTGCCCGCCGCAACATCAAGGTGTCCACCCTCCAGTCCCGCCGTATCGGTGGCGACGCCGAGGCGGTTGCCGAATAACGGAAGCTTTTCGGAGTAGACGCCCATGGCCAAGAGTGCCGTTACGACCGCAAAGACGATCAAGATCGAGCAGACCGGCAGCGCGATCCGCCGCCATCACTCGCAGCGCTCGACGCTGATCGGGCTCAAGCTCAACAAGATCGGCCGCACCAGCGAACTGCCGGACACCCCGGCAGTGCGCGGCATGATCTTGAAGGTTCACCATCTCGTTCGCATCGTCGACGAGAAGTAAGCAAAGGCGCACGATCCCGAAGCGGAGACCCGTTTTCGGTGAAGGTCATGCGCAAGAAACAAGGAGCAGGGCGATGAAGCTCAGCGATATCGCCGACAATGCCGGCTCGCGCAAGAAGCGTATGCGCGTCGGCCGCGGCATTGGTTCGGGCAAGGGCAAGCAGGCCGGCCGCGGTGGCAAGGGCCAGACCGCGCGTTCGGGCGTGCGCATCAAGGGTTTCGAAGGCGGCCAGATGCCCTTGCATCGCCGTCTGCCCAAGCGCGGCTTCAACAACATCTTCCGCGTCGAGTTCGCCGAGATCAATCTCGACCGGCTCCAGGACGCGGTCGATGCCAAGAAGATCGACGCCGGCAGCGTCGTGAACGTCGAATCCCTGGTCAAGGCCGGCGTGCTGCGCCGCGCCAAGGGTGGCCTGCGGCTGCTCGGCCGCGGCGAGTTCAAGGCCAAGCTCAACATCGAAGTGCACGGCGCCTCGAAGACCGCGATCGCGGCAGTCGAGAAGGCCGGCGGCTCGGTGAAGATCCTCGCGCCTGCCAAGGAAGAAGGCGAGGCGGCGTAACAACTGCGTCATCGGCCCGCAGCTCGCGGGCCTTTACGCATGCGGGACGATGGACTTATCGAAGCCGTAGCCCCAGATAATGTCCGGTGTCCGGTATAATGTAGCCCGGCCGCGGGCATGACGGCGCAAAAGGCGGCGGGAGAAAGTCCAAGATGGCCTCTGCAGCGGAACAACTGGCAGCCAATCTCAATTTCGGTGCGTTTGCCAAGGCCGACGAACTGAAGAAGCGCATCTGGTTCACCCTGGGCGCGCTGCTCGTTTATCGGCTCGGGACCTACATCCCGCTGCCCGGCATCGATCCCAACATCTGGGAGCAGGTATTCCGCTCCCAGGCGGGCGGCATCCTCGGCATGTTCAACATGTTCGCCGGCGGCGGCATTCACCGCATGGCGATCTTTGCGCTGAACATCATGCCGTACATCTCGGCCTCCATCATCATCCAGCTCCTGACCACCGTCTCGCCGCAGCTCGAGGCGCTGAAGAAGGAAGGCGAGTCCGGCCGCAAGCTGCTGAACCAGTACACCCGTTATCTCACGGTGATCCTGGCCGCGTTCCAGTCCTACGGCATCGCGGTGGGCCTCGAAGGCGCCGGCAACGTCGTCAGCGACCCCGGCATGTTCTTCCGTCTGTCAACGGCGATCACGCTGACCGGCGGCACCATGTTCCTGATGTGGTTGGGCGAGCAGATCACCTCGCGCGGCATCGGCAACGGCATTTCCCTGATCATTCTCTCCGGCATCGTCGCCGAGCTGCCCGCGGCGCTCGCCAACATGCTCGAGCTCGGCCGTCAGGGTGCGATGTCGACCGGCCTGATTCTCGTCGTCATCGTCATGGCGGTGGCCGTGATTGCCTTCATCGTGTTCGTGGAGCGCGCCCAGCGCCGGCTCTTGATCCAATATCCGAAGCGCCAGGTCGGCAACAAGATGTTCGAGGGGCAGTCCTCGCATCTGCCGCTCAAGCTCAACACCTCAGGCGTGATCCCGCCGATCTTCGCGTCCTCGCTGCTGCTGCTGCCGACCACGGTTGCGAACTTCAACGCGGGCAGCGGGCCGGAATGGTTCCAGTGGATCAACACCCAGCTCGGCCACGGCCGTCCGCTGTTCTTGATCATGTATCTGGCACTGATCGTGTTCTTCGCCTTCTTCTATACCGCGATCGTGTTCAATCCGACCGAGACTGCGGACAATCTGAAGAAGCACGGCGGCTTCATTCCGGGTATCCGTCCGGGCGAGCGCACCGCGGAATATATCGACTACGTGCTGTCGCGCATCACCGTGCTCGGCGCGGTCTATCTGGCGATCGTCTGCTTGATTCCGGAAATCCTGATCTCCTACGCCTCGGTGCCGTTCTACTTTGGCGGTACTTCGCTGCTGATCGTCGTCAGCGTCACCATGGATACGGTGGCGCAGGTGCAGGGCTATCTCCTGGCGCATCAGTACGAAGGTCTGATCCGGAAGTCGAAGCTGCGCGGCCGGCGCCGTTAAGCGCGGCGTCCTCTCAGGCGGCGCAATTGCGCCGCCGATTCGCCGCGCGTGCAACGCGCGGCACCTGCGGGAGCGGCCAGCCAGCCATGCGGTGGCATCGGCAGAGCCACTCGCACTGAAGCGCAATCACTGATCTCAAAGGCTTCTTGGCGTCCGGCCATTTGCTCCCCTATGATATGGGTAGCGGTGCGGCGCTGATTATGATTTGCACTGTAACTGGACTTCAAAACACGGGCGCGCGACGTATCGCGCACCAATCGGGGGGCGTACGCCGATGAGAATTATACTTCTGGGGCCGCCGGGATCGGGCAAGGGCACCCAGGCGCAGCTGCTGGTGCAGCGCTATGGCATCGTCCAACTCTCGACCGGCGAGATGTTGCGTGCGGCGGTGGCGGCCGGAACGCCGGTAGGCCTCAAGGCCAAGGAGATCATGGCCAGCGGCGGTCTCGTGCCCGACGATGTCGTGGTCGGAATCATCTCCGATCGAATCGATCAGCCGGATGCCAAAAACGGATTCATCCTCGACGGTTTCCCCCGCACCGTGCCGCAGGCCGAGGCGCTGGATGAGCTGCTCAAGCACAAGCACCTCAAGCTCGATGCCGTGATCGAGCTCCGCGTCAACGAGAGCGCGCTCCTGAACCGCGTCGAGACTCGCGTCGCCCAGATGCGCGAGCGCGGGGAGGAGGTCCGACTCGACGACACCCCGGAGGTCCTGACCAAGCGGTTAGCCAGCTACCGCAACCAGACGGAACCGCTGATTCACTACTATTCCGAGCGGCGGAAGCTCTCGACCATCGACGGCATGATGGCCATCGACGAGGTCACCCGCGCCATCCATCGCCTGCTCCTGGCGCTTGGGGCGGTCGAGCCCAAGACGCATGGCAAGACGCACGGCAAGGCCCCCGCCCGGCGCGCGGCCAAGGCGGCCCCGTCCAAAAAAGCCAAAGCGGCGAAGAAATCGGCCAAAAAGCCGGCGAAGGCGGCCAAAAAGGCCGCCAAATCCAGGAAAGCGGCCAAGGAGGCCGTGAAGGGTCCCAAGAAGGCGGCCAAGAAAGCCGTCAAGAAAACCGTGAAGAAAAAGGCAGCCAAAAAGACCGCCAGGAAGGCTGTCAAGAAAGGTGCCAAAAAGGCCGCAAAAAAGGTCACGAAAAGGCGAGCTAAGCGCTAGCAGCGGTTGACGAAAGCCCCCTGAATCCCCTAATAAGCCCCGCATCCAAGTCGGATAGTTTCAAACGATGCCGGGCCCCAGGAAGACCAGGGGTGGGCGTCGTGTTCGCGTTTGTGAACACCTGCCCGAGAAACCAAGCACTTAAAGCGCGATTCCTGACGAGGAATCGGCGACAGGAGAGAAGGCCGTGGCCCGTATTGCCGGCGTGAACATCCCGACCAACAAGCGCGTGCTGATCGCGCTCCAGTACATCCATGGCATCGGCCAGAAGATCGCCGGTGAGATTCTGGACAAGGTGAAGATCCCGGTGGATCGTCGCGTCAATCAGCTCAGCGACGCCGAAGTGCTCCAGATCCGCGAAGTGATCGACCGCGACTATATGGTCGAGGGCGATCTGCGTCGTGAAGTCGGCATCAACATCAAGCGTCTGATGGACCTCGGCTGCTACCGCGGCCTGCGCCATCGTCGCGGTCTGCCGGTGCGTGGCCAACGTACCCACACCAATGCGCGTACGCGCAAGGGTCCGGCCAAGGCCATCGCCGGCAAGAAGAAGTAAGTTTTCGCATCCAATCACGGCGTGTGGCGACCCGGGGATGACCCGTTCGCCACGCGCCTTTCGTTCCACAGGTGTAGCCGCTGGCATTACGGCGGCGTTTGAGATCTTCAGGAAAGGTAGTCTATGGGCAAGGAAGCCACCCGCGTTCGTCGTCGTGAGCGCAAGAACATCGCCTCTGGCGTCGCGCATGTGAACTCGTCGTTCAACAACACGACCATCACCATCACCGACGCGCAGGGCAACACGATTGCCTGGTCCTCCGCCGGCACGATGGGCTTCAAGGGCTCGCGCAAGTCGACCCCGTATGCCGCACAGGTTGCCGCCGAGGACGTGTCGAAGAAGGCGCAGGAGCACGGCATGCGCACGCTGGAAGTCGAAGTCGCCGGTCCCGGTTCGGGCCGCGAATCGGCGCTCCGAGCGCTCCAGGCTGCGGGCTTCACCGTCACCTCGATCCGTGACGTGACCACGATCCCGCACAACGGTTGCCGTCCCCGCAAGCGTCGGCGCGTTTGATACCAGATTGCGGGCGCATTGGCGCCCGCAATGACTTTTTGCAAAGCCGTGGAAATGATCTGCGGCCTTTCTCCAACGCCAGTGCCTGCGACAGCAGTCTGACTGGCCTGTATGGGTGAAACAGTGACGATCCAGAAAAATTGGCAAGAACTGATTCGGCCGAACAAGCTGCAGGTACAGCCCGGCAGCGATCCGACCCGTTTCGCGACCATCGTCGCCGAGCCGCTTGAGCGCGGCTTCGGCCAGACGCTCGGCAACGCGCTGCGCCGCATTCTGCTGTCCTCGCTCCAGGGCGCGGCGGTGCAGTCGGTGCACATCGACGGCGTGCTGCACGAGTTCTCCTCGATCGCCGGCGTCCGTGAGGACGTCACCGACATCGTGCTCAACATCAAGGACATCTCGATCAAGATGCAGGGCGAAGGCCCCAAGCGCATGGTCGTCAAGAAGTCCGGCCCGGGCGTCGTCACTGCCGGCGACATCCAGACCGTGGGCGACGTCGTCGTGCTCAATCCCGACCTGCAGATCTGCACGCTCGACGAGGGCGCCGAGATCCGCATGGAGTTCACGGTCGCAACCGGCAAGGGCTACGTGCCCGCCGAGCGCAACCGTCCCGAGGACGCGCCGATCGGCCTGATCCCGGTCGACAGCCTGTACTCGCCGGTCCGCAAGGTCTCCTACAAGGTCGAGAACACCCGCGAGGGCCAGATCCTCGACTACGACAAGCTGACCATGACGATCGAGACCAACGGCGCGCTGACGCCTGATGATTCCGTCGCCTACGCTGCGCGCATCCTGCAGGATCAGCTCAACGTGTTCGTCAACTTCGAAGAGCCGCGCAAGGAAGTCGCCCAGGAGATCATCCCGGACCTCGCCTTCAACCCGGCCTTCCTCAAGAAGGTGGACGAGCTCGAGCTGTCGGTGCGTTCGGCCAACTGCTTGAAGAACGACAACATCGTCTACATCGGCGACCTCGTGCAGAAGAGCGAAGCGGAAATGCTCCGCACTCCGAACTTCGGCCGCAAGTCGCTGAACGAGATCAAGGAAGTGCTGGCCCAGATGGGTCTGCACCTCGGCATGGAAGTGCCGGGCTGGCCGCCGGAGAACATCGACGAGCTCGCCAAGCGCTTCGAGGATCACTACTGATCCGAACGACGACAGGCTGAGGCGCGAATTCATCGCGCCTTAGCGGGCGAACGCAGGCAGCCCACCTGAGCAACTGTCCGACGAACCGTCGCGACGAATGAAATTCAAGGAATAGATAAAATGCGTCACGGCAAGGTTCATCGCAAGCTCAACCGCACCGCCGAGCATCGCCGTGCGATGTTCGCCAACATGTGCGCCGCGCTGATCAAGCACGAGCAGATCGTCACCACGCTGCCGAAGGCGAAGGAATTGCGTCCGATCGTCGAGAAGCTGATCACCCTCGGCAAGAAGGGCGGCCTGTCCATGCGTCGCCAGGCCATCTCCGAGATGCGCGACAAGGATCAGGTCAGGAAGCTGTTCGACACGCTCGCGCCCCGCTACAAGGATCGCCAGGGTGGCTACACCCGCATCATCAAGGCCGGCTTCCGCTACGGCGACAATGCGCCGATGGCCGTGATCGAGTTCGTCGATCGCGACGTCGATGCCAAGGGCCAAGACTCCGGTCCGGTGCAGGAAAAGGAAGCCGAGGCGGCGTAAGCCGATCGGCACTTCAGTTTTCAAAAGCGGCGCCCTTGGGTGCCGCTTTTTTCTTATTGGAGCGCCGAGTTTCAACCAGTGAAGGGTGGAGCTTCCAAATGAGTGCTGCCGAACTGCAAGCCGTCTACTGGATGGACGAGGAATATACCGGGCAGATCAGGGTAACCGTAAAGTCAGGTCAATTTTCTGCAGAAGGCGCGGCCTGGTTTGATCGGATCCACGTCAAGGAAACGTTCCTGGTTGCGCTCCGAAAATTTCCGCTACCTGCGAATGATCTGCCAATTCTTGAGGGCGGCTTTTGGCGCAGTGGAAATCCGAAAAGCCTCGACCAATGCCATCTCAGGATCAGCATCAAACCATACGATAGCCGCGGAACGTTGCTCGTGCATGTGGATGTCTCTTCCGAAGTTTGGAAAACGCCTGATGTCGACCTTCAGAATTCGGCGACCGTCCGGTTCCGAGCCGAATATCCGGCTGTGGAGGCCTTCGCACAAGAGTTCGAGCAGGTCCTGGACGGGAAGAGAGACGTTGCAATCCTTAAGGGCATTGTGGAGTAGCGGGTCGATCCGCGTATCGCGCCGAAATGGCGGCACCATTCGCTTTGCCCATCCTATGCGTTGTAGTGACCGAACCTCACGCGTCGGTGAGAGGCGGTTGAAGCTGCGTTCGCAGCGCACGATATCTCCGTCAGCTTCAATGGAGACATCGCATGAACATCGACCTTTCCGGAAAGACCGCCCTCGTGACCGGCTCGACCGCCGGCATCGGCCACGCCATCGCCAAGGGCCTTGCCGGCTCGGGTGCGAGCGTCGTGATCAACGGACGCGGCCAGGACAAGGTCGATGCGGCCGTGCGTAAGCTGGAGGGGGCGGGCGCCAAGGTTCGCGGCATTGCCGCCGACGTCTCGACCGCTGCCGGCTGCAAGGCATTGGCCGCGGCGCTGCCAGACGTCGACATCCTCATCAACAATGCCGGCATCTTCGAGCCGAAAGACTTTTTCGACATTCCGGACGAGGACTGGAGCCGCTTCTTCGAGGTCAACGTGATGAGCGGCGTGCGTCTCTCGCGCGCGTATATGAAGGGCATGCTCAAGCGTAACTGGGGCCGAATCGTCTTCATCTCCTCCGAGTCCGGCCTCAACATTCCCGTCGAGATGATCCACTACGGCATGAGCAAGACGGCCCAGCTCTCGGTCGCGCGCGGCCTGGCGCAGCTCACCCGCGGCACCGGCGTCACCGTCAATTCCGTGCTGCCAGGCCCGACCATGTCGGAAGGCGTCGAGACCTTCGTGAAGGATCTCGCCAAGCAGAACGGCCAGTCGCTGGATGAGGCCGCGGCCAATTTCGTCAAGCAGCATCGCCCAAGCTCGCTGCTCCAGCGCTTTGCCAGTGTCGACGAGATCGCCAACATGGTGGTCTATGTCGCCTCGAAGGAAGCGTCCGCGACCAACGGTGCGGCGCTGCGCGCGGAAGGCGGCATCGTCAACACGATTGCCTGAGGCCTTCGCATGTCGGCCTATGTGATTTCCGAGGTCGAGGTACGCGACAGAGCCGCGATGGAGGCCTATCGGACGCTGGCTGCCGCATCCATCGCGCAATATGGCGGCCGCTATCTCGTCCGCGGCGGCGCCGCGGAGGTGGTGGAGGGCGGCCCGCCGCCCAAGACCATCATCGTCGTGGAGTTCCCATCGATGGCGCGGGCGCAGGAATGGTATGCCTCGGCCGAGTACGCCGAGGCGCTAAAGCTGCGGCAGACGGCACTGGAGCGACGGCTGATGTTCGTCGAGGGCGTGGTTCCAGTCTAGCTGGTCTGCTCGCTTGCCTCTTCAATTCGCGGCGGGACCGGCTAAACCTCGGCTTTATGCTCTGGCCCCTCTCGACCCGCCATAAACGCCTGTTCAGGCTGACATCCGCGCGATGGCAGCGGCGGGCGATCTTTGTGCTTGGTGGGATCGGGGTTGGCGCCGCGGCGGTGGCGCTGGCGCAACTCGCCGATCTCGCCCAGCACGCCTTTGCGCTGCTCTTGGCCCAGTCGCGCTACGCCGTGCTCGCGGTGACACCTCTCGGCTTCATGCTCTCGGCCTATCTGACCACCCGGCTGTTCCCGAACGCACAGGGCAGCGGCATTCCTCAGGCGATCGCCGCACGGCATCTGACCGACCAGACGGCGCGCGAGAGCCTGGTCTCGATCCGGATCGCGATCGGAAAGGTGATCCTCACCTTGTTCGGTCTGCTGTGCGGTGGCTCCGTCGGCCGGGAAGGACCGAGCGTTCAAGTCGGCGCTTCCATCATGTTCGCGCTCGGACGCGTCTCGCCACGCCGCCAGCCCGGATTGATCCTGGCCGGCGCGGCCGCCGGCGTCGCGGCCGCCTTCAACACGCCGCTGGCAGGGATCGTCTTCGGCATAGAGGAGATGAGCCGTGCTTTCGAGACACGTACCAGCAGTCTCATCATCGCGGCGGTGATCGCGGCCGGCCTGACCTCGCTCGCGCTGATGGGCAATTACGCCTATTTCGGCAGCAGCGCGATGTCGCTGGCTCCCGGTGCCGACTGGCTGGCGGTTCCGGTGTGCGGCGTGGTTGGTGGTTTGGCCGGCGGAATCTTCAGCCGCATCGTCATCGTGATGGCGCGCGGCTTCGCCCATCCGCTCGGGCGTACGGTCAAGGGCCACCCTTTGTGGTTCGCACTCGCGTGCGGATTGGCGGTCGCGATCTGCGGCCTTGTCTCCGGCGATACGATCTATGGCACAGGCTACCAGCAGGTAAAGACGGCCCTGGAGCAGGGCGCACCGCTGCCGCAGGACTTCGGCATTCTCAAGCTTCTCGCCACCACCTTCGCGGCGATCAGCGGCATACCCGGCGGAATCTTTTCGCCGTCACTCGCCGTCGGTGCCGGCCTCGGCAGCAATATCGCGTCCTTCTTCCACGATGCTCCGCTCGGCGCGATCATGTTGCTCGGCATGGTGTCGTATTTTGCAGGGGTGGTGCAAGCGCCGATCACCGCCTTCGTCATCGTGACCGAGATGACCGACAATCACGCCATGGTGGTGCCGTTAATGGCCGCCGCCCTGATTGCACATGCCACCTCGCGGCTGATCTGCGAGGAAGGGATCTACCACGCGCTCGCCAAGGGCTTTATCGAGCGGGCGACGCGTCCGCCGGAGACGAAAGCGGCGCCCGCTTCGAGCTAAGACCTACCACCCCTCCAGCACGATCTTGCCGCGCGACTTGCCGCTCTCGAGCAGCGCGTGCGCGCGCTTGAGATTGGTCGCGTTGATCGTGCCAAAGGTCTGGTCCAGCGTGGTACGCAAGACACCCTTGTCGATGAGGTCGGCGACGTCGTTCAGCAGATGATGTTGCGCGATCATGTCGGCGGTCTGGAACGAGGAGCGCGTGAACATCGATTCCCAATGCACCGAGATGGCCTTGCCCTTGAACGCCGCAACCGTGAATTCCGGGGGATCGTCGATCAGGCCGAACTTCCCCTGCGGCGCCATCAAATCGGCGATCGCCTTGTAATGCTGGTCGGTGAAGGTGAGGCTCGCCACCAGCGCGACCGGCGGCAGCTTGAGCTTCTCGATCTGCTCCTTCATCGGTTGGCCGTGGTCGATCACCGCATGCGCGCCGAGATCGAGGCACCATTTTTGTGATTCCGGTCGCGTCGCGGTCGCAACCACCGTCAGCCCGGTGAGGCGGCGGGCGAGCTGGATCAGGATCGAGCCGACACCGCCGGCGCCGCCCGTAATCAGCAGCGTGCGCAGATCGACACTCTTGCCGGGCACCGCACCGAGCCGGTCGAACAACAGCTCCCAGGCCGTGATGGAGGTGAGGGGGAGGGCGGCTGCCTGCGCGAATGACAGGCTCTTCGGCTTGTTGCCGACGATACGCTCGTCAACGAGATGGAATTCGGAATTGGTGCCCTGGCGCAGGATCGAGCCGGCGTAAAACACCTCGTCGCCCGGCTTGAACAGCGTGACGTCGGGACCGACGGCGTCGACCACGCCGGCCGCGTCATAGCCCAGAATCTTCGTCTCGCCCTCGGGTGGAGCGGCGCGCTTGCGCACCTTGTAATCGACTGGATTGGCCGAGATCGCCTTCACGGCGACGCGGATGTCGCGCCCGCCGGGCTCGGGCTTTGCGGTCTCGAAATCGAACAGCGCCTCCTGATCCTCGATCGGAAGCGATTTCTTGTAGCCGACGGCCTTCATGGCGTGTCTCCTTCAGATAGCGTTGCAGATGCTGGGTCCCGGGTTCGCGTTTTCGCGTACCCCGGGACGACAGGCGAGAGCTAGAACGCGAACTGCGTCCGCATCGCGACCGCATCGAACTTCGAGCCGACATCGGCGGTCGAGACCGGCGAGGCCTGCCTCGACACCGTGCCATGCAGATAGTCCAGCATGAAACGCACGTTGCCGTTGACATACCAGTTCAGCGCTGCCGTGTAGACGGTCTGCCGGCCGCCTGCGATGCCAGTGGCGGTCCCGAGTTGATCGTTGAGGTCGATCGTGGAGAAGCGTCCCGCGACCTCCCACGCGCCCCAGCCGCCGCCCTCGAGCGAGAATGGGTGCGCCGGCTTGACGCCGCCATAGGCCGCATTCGCCGCATTATAGCTGCGACCCTCGCCCGTCAGCACGTAACCGGCCTGTGCGTAGCCGCCCTGGAATTTGAGGCTCGGCGCACCCAGCGGTAGCAGGCCGGTATTGGCGCTGCGATCGATGTTGTACCAGAAATACTCGCCTTGCAGGATCAGTGGTCCATAGGTGGCGGCGGCTTCGACGCTGTAGACCTGCGCGCCGGAGGCATTGGCGATCGCGCCGGTCGTAGCCAGCGCCGTGGGATCGATGCGCAGTTCCGGACGATCGCTCAGCGTCACCGTCTGTGCACCCGTCACCAGATTGCGCGTCGGCTGGATCAGCCATTCGGCATTGCCGCCGAGATGGACTGAGTAGTCTTTGCCGCTGACGACCTGGCCGGCGACACGCGCGACCGCGCCGTATTGTTCCGTGGTGCCGTTCGGCGCAACGCTCGACGCTGAGTGGATCGCACCGGTGGCGGGACCGGTGACATACGCGCCAGCCCAGAACACGTCGTTGTACCAGCGCGTGCCGACCGCCGAACGGAAGTCGCCCGCAGCGATGCTCGTGGCGACGATCCCCGCCGAGGCGCGTTCCATGAACATGATGTCGTTGGAGCTCGTGGCCTCATCGAGGGTGTAGGGCAGGTCCATGATGCCGCCTTCGATGGCCATCTTGCCCCCGAACGGTTTCAGGCCGGTATAGCTGAGATAGGCGTTCTCGACGCCGGAGACGCCGCCGCCGGGCAGCGAACCCGGAGCTGCGCCGCCAAACCCGTCGGAGGAGCCGCCGAAGTCGTAGACCAGCGCGAAATTCCAGTCGTGGAAGAACTTGCCGGCGACACCGATGCGCGCGCGGCGGACGTTCTCGCCGCTGTCGAGCTTTTGCGGCACGGTTGCCGCCGTGTTGGGCCGATAGTCATAGCCGCCGACATCCCAATGCACGCGGCTTGTGATCCCGACGCAGTTAGCCCCATCGGCAGTGCAGATGGTCGGTCGGTTGTTCGGCATCGTCACGACGACGCCGGATGCGGGCGCCGGTCCCTTGAGCGGGATCGCCGCGTTGGTGTTGGCGACGACGGCCTTCGCTTCGGACCGCGCTTCGGCTTTCGCCTCCGCCTTCGCCTCAAGCCTGGCCTTCGCCGTGGCTGCAGTGTTCGCGGCGGTCTGGCTCTGGAGCTTGTCGAGCTTCTGCTCCAGCATCTTCAGCTGCTGCTTCAGGAGCGCGATCTCCTGGTCGCTGCTGCTCGCCGATTGGGCCTGGGCCTGCGAGGCTGCCAGTGCGGCGGCGAGACCCATCGCCGTGGCTGCAATTCTTGTCCTGCTCACGTCATGACTCCATCGTTTGACGAACGTCCCCAAGTCGCTGGCGGAGAGCCTAGGTGTGATCGATGACTACCCCGCGACGCTGCGGCCGGTTGCGCGGTTCCCACTGGTGTAAATTCGCCGCAACCGAATCCGCCTTGCACCACCATGCAAGATGACGCACATCATGCCAATCGGCAGGCCCGGCAAATTGCTATTTCGCACGCGGAGCTTGCAGACCGGACACACCAAAAAGGGGGCCGAATAGGCCGCCCGGCGCCCTTCTATTGGGGGGCGAACGCGCCTATATTCCGGCGTCTTTTCCAAGAGGTAGGAATGTTTCGATCGACCTGGACCGCCGTCGTCACGGCACTGTGCATAGCCTTTTCGGCCAACTTCAATCCGGCCGCCGCGCAGGACCGCCGTGTGCCGTCCTCGCCCGCCGAACTGCGGCTGTCCTATGCGCCGATCGTGCAGCGGGTGCAGCCGGCGGTCGTCAACGTCTATGCCGCCAAGGTGGTGCAGAATCGCAACCCGCTGCTCGACGACCCGATCTTCCGCCGCTTCTTCGGCGTGCCCGGCCAGCAGCAGGAGCAGGTGCAGCGCTCGCTCGGTTCGGGCGTGATCGTCGATGCGTCGGGGCTCGTTGTCACCAACGTCCACGTCATCGAAGGCGCCGACCAGGTCAAGGTGTCGCTGTCGGACAAGCGTGAGTTCGAGGCCGAGATCGTGCTGAAGGACTCTCGCAGCGATCTGGCCGTGCTGCGTTTGAAGGACACCAAGGAGAAGTTTCCGGCTCTCGAATTCACCAATTCGGACGAGCTGATGGTAGGCGACGTCGTGATGGCGATCGGCAATCCCTTCGGCGTCGGCCAGACCGTGACTCACGGCATCATCTCGGCCTTGGCGCGCACGCAGGTCGGTATCACCGACTACCAGTTCTTCATCCAGACCGACGCGGCGATCAATCCTGGCAATTCCGGCGGCGCGTTGGTGGACATGAACGGCAGGCTCGCGGGCATCAACACCGCGATCTATTCGCGCTCCGGCGGCTCGCAGGGCATCGGCTTCGCGATCCCCGCCAACATGGTGCGCGTCGTCGTCGCCTCCGCCAAGGGGGGCGGCAAGGCGGTCAAGCGGCCCTGGTTAGGGGCGAAATTGCAGGCGGTGACGCCGGAGATCGCCGAGAGTCTCGGCCTGCGTTCGCCGACCGGTGCGCTGGTCGCAAGCGTCGTTCCGAACGGACCGGCGGCCAAGGCCGGGCTGAAATCTTCCGACCTGATCGTCTCGATCGACGGCCAGACCGTGGATGATCCCAACGCCTTCGACTATCGCTTCGCCACACGGCCGCTCGGCGGCACGGCGCAGATCGACGTGCAGCGCGGCGGAAAGCCGGTCAAGCTGACGGTGGCGCTGGACGCCGCGCCCGATGCCGGCCGCAACGAGCTCGTCATCACCGCGCGCTCGCCGCTCCAGGGCGCGAAGGTCTCGACCATTACCCCGGCGCTCGCCGACGAGCTGCATCTGGACGCCGATACCGAAGGCGTCGTGGTCACCGATCTCGGCGGCGACAGCGCGGCCGCGAATGTCGGCTTCCAGAAGGGCGATGTCATCCTGGCCGTCAACAACCAAAAGATCAGCAAGACCAGCGACCTCGAAAAGGCGGCGGCCGAGCGCCAGCGCATCTGGCGCATCACGCTGGTGCGTGGCGGCCAGCAGATCAACGTCACGCTGGGCGGATGAGTCCGAAGCGACCACAGGAGACGCCAACCCTCTTCGCCGCGGCGGGGCTGGATCACGAGGCTCCGCATCCGCTGCCGGATCGGCTGCGGCCGCGCGCGCTCTCGGAGGTCGTCGGCCAGGATCACATCCTGGGTCCGGACGGCGCGCTGACGCGCATGCTGGAGACGCGCACGCTGGGCTCGCTGGTGTTCTGGGGCCCGCCCGGCACCGGCAAGACCACGGTGGCGCGGTTGCTCGCCGACGCCACCGATTTGCATTTCGAGCAGATCTCCGCGGTGTTCTCAGGGGTCGCCGATTTGAAGAAGGCCTTTGAGGCCGCGCGTGCACGCCGCGAGATGGGCAAGGGCACGCTGCTGTTCGTCGACGAGGTGCATCGCTTCAACCGCGCCCAGCAGGATTCGTTTCTGCCCGTCATGGAAGACGGCACGGTGGTGATGGTCGGCGCCACCACCGAAAATCCCTCCTTCGAGCTCAACGCGGCGCTTCTGTCCCGGGCGCGCGTGCTGGTGTTTCGCTCGCTCGACGCGGCCGCGATCGAAAAGCTGTTTGGGCATGCCGAGGAGGTCGAGGGCCGCAAGCTGCCGCTCGACGAGGAAGCGCGCGCCGTCCTGGTGCGCATGGCCGATGGCGACGGCCGCGCATCGCTGACGCTCGCCGAGGAAGTCTGGCGCGCCGCGCGCAAGGACGAGATTTTCGACGCCGCGCAGTTGCAGGAAATATTGCAGCGTCGCGCGCCCATCTACGACAAGTCGGCCGACGGCCATTACAATTTGATCTCGGCGCTGCATAAGTCGGTGCGGGGCTCCGATCCCGACGCCGCGCTGTATTATCTCGCGCGCATGCTCGACGCCGGCGAGGACCCGCTGTTTCTGGCCCGCCGCGTCGTGCGCATGGCGGTCGAGGATATCGGGCTTGCCGATCCGCAGGCGCTGGTCATCGCCAACGCAGCCAAGGACACCTTCGACTTCCTCGGTCATCCCGAGGGCGAGCTCGCGATCGCGCAAGCCGTGGTCTATCTCGCCACCGCGCCGAAATCGAATGCCGTCTACACCGCCTTCGGCAAGGCGATGCAGGTCGCAAAGCAGGCCGGCTCGCTGCTGCCGCCGAAACATATCCTGAACTCGCCGACCAAGCTGATGAAGTCGGAAGGCTACGGCGCATCCTACGAATACGACCATGACGCCCCCGACGCCTTCTCCGGCCAGGATTACTTCCCGGAAGCCCTGGGCCGCCAGACCTTCTACGACCCGCCCGACCGCGGGTTCGAGCGGGAGATCAGGAAGCGACTGGATTATTGGGCGAAGTTGCGGAAGGAGCGGGGTGGGAAGTAGGTTCTGCGGCCCCAGAAGGCGCTTGCATTTACGTGTCAAAAATGACACACAAGCGCAGCCGAATGATCGATCGCACGAAAGAAGCTTCCAGCGAGATTCTACGTTAGCTCGACAGGTCGGAATCCTGTTCGCGAGTGGATATTGGATTTGCCTTCTGAAGATCGAAGAACTCTCGAGAAGGATATTCAGAAGGTCGAATTCGGTTGTCCGATCGGACGCCCGCATTGCGCCCCGCTGGGGAGGAATTGTGGGAAGTTTGAAGTGATCTCGGCAGCAACCGGATTGCGCGAGTGATCTTCTGTCTGGAAGACGGTCAGATGATCCTGCTTCACGGCTTTATCAAGAAAACGCAGAAGGCGCCAAAGCAGGATATTGACCTTGCGCTGAAGCGCAGGCGAGAGGTGACGTGATGACGAAAAGCAAAGCGCACGTGAGCAAAGAAACGTTCGACGAGTTTCTTACCGAGCAAGGTATACTTGGGACTTGTGAGGAGCGTGCTCTCAAGGAGCTCATCGCTGAGCAATTGACGGAGGCGATGAAGACGCAGGGAATCACGAAGACGGCGATGGCCGAACGCATGAAGACCAGTCGTCGTCAGCTCGATCGGCTCCTTGACCCCGCGACCCCCTCGGTGACGCTGGATACACTGCAACGCGCCGCAAGTGCGGTTGGCCGTACACTCCGAGTCGAGTTGGTATGACTTCGCTCGTGCCAGGCGCCGCCGCAATGAACCTGCAACAGCAATATGACCTGCGGCTGGCGGAGAAGCAGATTGGCGCGGAAGTCGCGTCACTGCCCCGGCGCGCCGATACACAGTCGATACGAACGTTTGGAAAAATCGCATGAGCCGCCGCATCAAGAGAATGAACCCAAAACCCCGCGAGCGCGATGAGCGCAAGGAGGCGCGCCCGTTCAAGGCGCGCAGCGCGAAACCTGCTGGGCTGCGGCCGGGCGGCAAGCCGGGCGCGAAGCCGCCGCGCTTTGCGAGCGAGCGCGTCGAGCGGCGCGCGCCCAAAGCCGAACCGGAAAAGGCTGCGCCGGCAAAGCCTCCCGTCGAGGCATTGCTGCCGACCAAGGTGCAGACCGTCAAGGTGACGGCCGACGAGAATAATATGCGCGTCGACCGCTTCCTTGAAGCGCACTTTCCCGGCCTGTCGTTCTCCCACATCCAGCGCGTCGTTCGTAAAGGCGAGCTGCGCGTCGACGGCAAGCGCGTCGACAGCAAGGACCGGCTGGAGGAGGGCCAGAGCGTGCGCATTCCGCCGCTGAAGCTCGACACGCCGAAGGCACCCAACCCGCAGTCGGAGGCGGCGCAAAAGACGCTTGCCGCGCTGAAGGAAATGACGATTTACGAGGACGACGACGTTCTCGTGCTGAACAAGCCGGCGGGACTTGCCGTGCAGGGCGGCTCGGGGATGACGCGACACATCGACCAGATGCTGGAGGTGATGCGCGATTCCAAGGGCCAGAAGCCGCGCCTCGTGCACCGCATCGACAGGGAGACGTCGGGCTGTCTCCTGGTCGCCAAGACCCGCTTTGCCGCCTCGCATCTCACCGGCGCTTTCCGTTCGCGGTCAGCGCGAAAAACCTATTGGGCGCTGGTGCCGGGCCTACCGAAGCCGAAGCAGGGCCGCATCTCGACCTTCCTGGCGAAAGAGGAGAGCGAGGACGACACCATCATGCGCATCGCCCAGCATGGCGACGAGGGCGCAAGCCACGCGGTGACCTACTATGCAGTTGTCGAAACCGCCGGCAACAAGCTGACCTGGGTGTCGCTGAAGCCGGTGACCGGGCGCACCCACCAGCTGCGCGCCCACATGGAACATATCGGCCACCCCATCGTCGGCGATCCCAAATATTTCAACATCGAGAACTGGCAATTGCCGGGCGGCCTGCAAAACCGGCTGCATTTGCTCGCGCGCCGCATCGTCATCCCGCATCCACGCGGCGGTTTCATCGATGCCACCGCGCCCTTGCCGCAGCACATGCAGCAGTCGTGGAATTTGCTCGGGCTCGATGCAACCAGATTTGATCCGATCGAGAACGCGCCTGAAGAGTAGGCCGTCATTGCGAGGAGCTCTTGCGACGAAGCAATCCAGACTGTCTCCTCGGTGAGACTCTGGATTGCTTCGCTACGCTCGCAATGACGGGAGCTCCCTCAATTCCGAAACTGCTCCAGAAACATCCGCAGGCTATCGTGCGGGCTCTCGACATCTGTGATCAACCAGCCCTCGGGCCCGCTGACCAGTATAAAGTTCAGAGTCACCGGCCGGCCGCGATTGTCGAAATTCGCCGCGACATAGGTCTTGTCGTATTGCCTGCGAATGACCGCGATCGCGACGGGGCCGAGCTTCCAGCTCGGGCTCTGCACCAGGAAATCGTAGGGCGCGACCCGCGGCGCGGACCACACCTTGCGCAAGGAGGGGTCGAAGAATTGCCGGGCGGTGGCGGCATCCCGCGGGAGGCCTTTTGAGAGCTCCGGCGCGCCCTCGCCGTAATGGGCGTAGACGTTGCGGACCACCGATTCCGGAGTCCGAAAGCCGGCCTGCGCAGCGGCCAGCCAAAACCCGGCGAACAGAGCCAAAATGCCCGCAAGTTCCCTCATACCTGCCGCTCGCTTTATCGGTCGCAACTCTTACCTTACAAGCCTAGCATTGAGTGATCAGGGCCGAAAACCAGATGCGCGAATTGTTCGATGAAGCTGCGGGGCGATCCCCGCTTGATCCGCAGGAATTGGTCCGCCAGGCCGCGCGCGTGCCGTTGCGCAAGCGCTTCTACAAGGAGGCGGGGGTGGCCGAGGCTGAGGACGGTTTCGCCATCACCCTCGACGGCAAGCCGATCCGCACGCCGTCCGGCCGCCAAGTGATCATCCCTTCGCGCGCGCTGGCCGATGCAGTGGCTGCGGAATGGGCGGATCAGAACGAGACGATCAAGCCCATGACCATGCCGCTGACGCGGATCGCCAACAGCGTGGTCGAGGGTGTCGTCGACCGCGTCGATCTCGTCACGGACGACCTTGCAAAATACCTCCAGTCCGATCTGCTGTTCTATCGCGCCGGCCATCCCGAGGGACTTGTCGCCCGCGAGGCCGCGCATTGGGATCCCGTGCTGTTCTGGGCGGCGGAGACGCTGGGGGCGCACTTCATCCTGTCCGAAGGCATCATGCATGTGACGCAGCCGGATGAGGCTGTCCGAGCCGCGCGCGACGCGCTGCCCCGTGATGCCTGGTCGGTCGCCGCCCTTCACGTGATCACCACCCTGACCGGCTCGGCGCTGCTGGCGCTGGCGCTTGCCCATGGCGTGCGCGACGCCGACCAGGTCTGGGCGGCAGCCTATGTCGATGAGGACTGGAACGCCGAGAAATGGGGCGTGGACGAGGAAGCGGCCGGCCGCCGCGCCGCCCGCCTGCGGGATTTCGAGGCTGCCGTGGCGGTTTTGACTGCGGTGAAGCCACCCGCAGTCGGAGGTCCTTAACGAGAGGTTTACGACGCAGGCGTTAGGGTGGCCCGTGCTCCTGGGCCCCTCGCGATGCCGACGCCGATAAGCTCGATCCTTCCCGTCAGTGCCGCCAGCCCTGTTGCTGATGCGGCGACGCCCGATCTTGTGCTGCAGGCCGGCAGCGTGGTCGACGCAAGAGTCGTCAGCGTGCTCGCCGACAATCTGGTGCGGATCGCGATCGCCAGCCTCTCGATGGATGTGATGTCCGAGGTGGCGCTGACACCGGGCCAAAATCTCCAGCTTGCGGTGTCGCAGAACGGCGGCACCATCCGGCTCGCCGTCATGGGCGGCGCAGGCGAGGCGGCCGCCGATCAGGTCACGCTGACGCCGGCTGCGGCCTCGCTGGTGGACAGCCCGTCGCTAGTGCCGTCAGCGAGCGCGGTCCGCAACGTGCTGACGCCATCGGAGCAGGTCGCCGTTACCGCAGCTTCGGCCGAGGCGGTCACAAAGCAGGGGAGCCAGGCGCCGCTGTTCGCCAATCTGGCCGCGGTCGTCACCGGCGGCGATCTTCCGGCGGGGCTGAAGCAGGCGATGCTGGGCGTGCTGGCGCAGCAGACGCCGCTCAACACCGGACTCGAAGGCGGCGACATCGAGTCCGCTTTCCAGAAGTCCGGGCTGCTCTTCGAAGCCTCGCTCGCCGCAGGCGCGACGCCGTCCTCCGGCACGATGCCGGATTTGAAAGCCGCGCTGCTGGTGCTGCGGCAGACGCTGGCAACGCTCGATACGGCGCCACAGACGCAAGGTGCCACCCTTCCAGCTGGTACCGGGGCAACACCGCAGGTCACGACCGCGCAGACGCAGGCTGCACAGGCCGCATTGCCGGCAACCGAACCCGAGATCGCCCAACCACCGCAAATGCCGCGCAGCGCCAATCTCGCAGCCTCTGTGTTGGCTGACATCGCTGGCGGTGCGCCGCAACCCGCGATGCCGCGAACCATATCTGCGGGCCTTGCTGCGAGCCTCCTGCAAGAGATCACACAAAGCCTGCCGCGCATGATGGGGAACGTGCCGGGCTCGAACAAGGCTGTGCCCGACGGACATGTTTTCGAAGCCGCCGCGCGCGCAACGCCACCGCCGATTCGCGGCGCGCTGCCGTCGTCGCAATCCATCGCCTCGCCGTCACTCGTACCGGATACGCCGCTCGCCGCGACAGTGCACCGCCTGCTCGACGATACCGATGCCGCGATCGCGCGCCAGACCTTGCTCCAGGTCGCTTCGCTCCCCGATCGCACTGACGCCAGCGGTCACAGGATCGATCCGACCGTGCCGCAGTGGAATTTCGAGATTCCGTTCGCAACGCCGCAGGGCACTGCAATGGCGCAGTTCGAGATCTCGCGCGACGGCGGCAATGAATCCGCCGATCCCGCCAGGCGCGCCTGGCGCGCGCGCTTCACACTCAATGTCGAGCCGGCCGGCCCCGTGCACGCTTTGATTACGCTCAAAGGCGACAAGACCTTCGTGCGGATGTGGGCGGAGCGGCCGGCGACCGCACAGCAGCTCCGCGCCGGAATCGGTGAGCTCAACCAGGCCCTGACCAGGGCCGAGCTCAAGCCCGGCGACATCCTGGTCCGCGATGGCACCCCGCCACAGCCCGCGCCGGCCCGCGCCGGCCACTTCCTGGATCGCGCCACATGAGCGACCCGTCGAAGCTTGCGATTGCGCTCCATTACGAGAAGGGCAGCAACGCGCCCGTCGTCGTGGCCAAGGGCAAGGGCACGATCGGCGAAAAAATCGTCGAGATCGCCAAGGCCAACGACATCCCGATCGAGGAGAACGAGATCCTGGCCGGTGCGCTGTCCAAGGTCGAACTCGGCGAGGAGATCCCACCCGACCTCTACAAGGCCGTCGCCGAAGTGCTCGTGTTCGTGCTGCGGCTGTCGGGCAGGCGGTAGAGCATGTTCCGGAAAAGTGTGTAGCGGTTTTCCGAAGAGATCATGCTCAAGAAATAAACTGTCATCGTTTCACCACGATAACGGCTTCATGGTCGGGGTCCATTTTATCGTTCAACGGACAATGCTCTTGCTCACCCGCCGTTCGACTCTCGGTCTTCTCGCCGCAACCGCGATCCTGCCATCGCGTGCATTCGCCCATGTCGCGCCGCCGCGCAACGAGATCCGTGACAGCCTCGCAAAGCGCTTCACCGACCTCGGCACGGCCGGGACGTTCGTCGGCTACAAGGTCGAGGACTATCTGATCGTGGCGAGCGACAAGGAACGCTCGGGCGAAGCCAAGCTGCCGGCTTCGACCTTCAAGATTCCGAACTCGCTGATCGCGCTGGAGACTGGCGTGGTCACTGACCCCGACAAGGACGTATTTCCCTGGGATGGCGTGAAGCGTCCGATCGAGGCCTGGAACAAGGACCACACGCTGCGCAGCGCGATTCTCGTCAGCGCGGTGCCGGTCTATCAGGAGATCGCGCGCCGGATCGGACAAGAGCGCATGCAAAAGTATGTCGATCTGTTCGACTACGGCAATCGCGACATCGGCGGCGGCATCGACCAGTTCTGGCTCACCGGCGCCTTGCGTGTCGATCCGGTCGAGCAGGTCGATTTCGTCGACAGGCTGCGCCGCCGCGCGCTGCCGATCTCCAAACGCAGCCAGGATCTCGTCGCTGACATCCTGCCGGTGACCAAGGTCGGCGATAGCGTCATTCGCGCCAAGTCCGGGCTGCTTGGCGCCGAGCGCGGGGAGCCGTCGCTGGGCTGGATGGTGGGCTGGGCCGAGAAGGGCGAAGCGCACACCGTGTTCGCGCTCAATATGGACTGCAAGGAGCCGCGTCTGGTCGGCGAGCGCATGCCCCTGACGCAAGCCTGCCTTGCCGAGATCGGCGCCATCTAGCGCTACCGCGCTGGCGTTGCTCGACTAGCATCCTCCGGTCAAGAAAAACCGGGAGGGACAACATGAACTCAACGCCACTCTGGCTGTCGTCGCTCACACTCGCCGCCGCAGGCGGCTGGCTCGCCGCCACGATGTTTGCCGGTCCCGCCACCAGCAAGGAGCCGCGCTTTCCGCAGCTCACGATGGACCAACTCGACGCCAAGCAGAAACCGCTCGGCGAGCAGATCATGAAGGTCTCGAGCGTCGGCATCGGCGGTCCCTACAATCCGATGATCCGCAGCCCGGTGCTCGGCCAGCGCCTGTTCGACCTGTTCCACTATCTGCGCTGGGAAACCTCGGTCCCGACAAAACTCAACGAGTTCGCGATCCTGATCATCGGGCGGCAATGGCGCTCCCAGGTGGAGTGGTACGCCCATGCGCCGCTCGCGGCGAAGGCGGGTCTGTCGCCCGACATCATCGCGGAGCTGAAGGCCAACAAGCGGCCGTCGAAGATGGCCGAGGACGAGGCCGTGGTCTACGATTTCGTCACCGAGCTCACCACGGCCAGGAAGGTCGGCGACGAAACCTATGCGCGCGCGAAGAAGGTCTTCAACGACCAGCAGATCGTCGACCTCACCGCGGTCGCCGGCAATTACGTGATGGTCGCGATGTTGCTGGCAATGGCGGAGGAGACCGTGCCGCCGGACAAGCAGGAGCCGTTCAAGCCGGGCGAGCCGTAGCCTCCGTCATTGCGAGGAGCCCTTGCGACGAAGCAATCCAGACTGCCTCCGCGGCGAGATTCTGGATTGCTTCGCTTCGCTCGCAATGACGGAGTATGTGGCGCCGACGCCGGCTCTCAAGGCCAACTGCTTCCCAGCGCTACCCCAGCTTGAACAGCGCTTGCAAAAATCCCTCCACGGCCTTGCGCGACTCGGCGGCAGTCGTTGGATTACCGCCGACATGCGGATCGAGCTCGACGCAAGCGTCTAGCGCGATGGCAATTTGATGCGGGCGGATCGCTCCCGCGTCATGGCCGGGCTTGTCCCGGCCATCCACGACCTTTCTCATCGGCTTCAAGCACGTGGATGCCCGGGACAAGCCCGGGCACGACGCCCAATCGTGAATGTGATTGCGCGGGCCTCAGGTGGGATCAGGCTTCTTCACCGTCAGCGCCTGGTCGATCGCAAAACCGCCAATCTCGCTCATCGCCTGCGAGATCACGTCGCCCTTGCGGGCAAAGCCGGCGGAGAGGAAATCGAACTGGGTGCGCGCCAGCCGCAGCACCTCGATCGGCACGGAGATTGCGGTCTCGTTGAAGCTGTCGACGGAGGCGTGCAGCGTTTCCAGCTCGCTTGTGAGCTGGCCGATATGGCTCTCGGCGTGCTGCATCAGGCCGAGCAGCTTGCCGCGCTCGGCATCGAATGCCGCGCGCTCGGCCGCTGCGGCCGCGGTGACCTCGGCAAGCTGGCTGCGCAGCGCGTCAATTTGCTTGACCATGGCGTCGGACGCCATCTCACCGGCCTCGCGCAGCTCGCTGTTGCGCGTGTTCTCTTCGTGCTCCCGGTGATAGAGGCGTTCCGCCGACATCGCCCGTTGCGTCAGCGACTCGATCAGCGCGGCGGCGCGCAGCAGCATCTCGCCGTTCCGCCCCGACACCATGCTGGCCATGCGCCGCAGGAAGTCGGTGGTTTCGGACGACGAGTTCGGCGGCAGGGGAACGACCGTCGCGGACATGGGGTGATGCTTGCAGCCGGAAATGATGACCGCCGCCGTACCGACTGAGCTCACGCAACATTCGGCGCCTGATCGTAAACGTGAGCAAGCCTGAATCGGCAGGTCCGGTCAACCGGAGCGGGCCGCCAAATTTACGGGCAGCGCGTGGGGTCAGGTATCCTTCTGCCGGCCGATCCGGCCGAGATGGGTAAAGCCGAACCCGGCCGAATATTTCAGGCCGTAGCCCAGCGCCCGGTCGATGCCGATATGGGCGAGCCAGATCAAGGCGATGGACAGGGTGAGCGGCGAGGCGAGGCCGAAGCCGAGCGTCAGCAGCGCGACCGGCGCCATGTAGCTGTGGGCGGCGTTGTAGACCATCGCGCCGAGTTTGGCGTCCGACAGGTATGCCAGGAAGCTGAGATCGGGGACGAAGAACAGCAGTGCGAACACCAGCCATGAGCCGTCCCAGGCCCAGTAGAGCATCACCATCCCCACAAACAGGGTCAGGCCCTCCAGCCGCAGCAAGATGTTGACGCCGCCCGTCGCCGCGCCGGTCTCGGCCGCTCCTTCGGTCATGCTCGTCTCCCAGGCAAAACTTTGAAATTCCTTGCGCTTTCCCGCTGCGGCAAGGCAGCCCTGCGGGACCGAAAGCCGCTTCCCGGCCCGCAAAATGCCGTGTTAGAACCCCCGGCAATCGCATTTAGGCTAAGAACTGGCGGGAGCAAATGAAGAATATCCTGGACGCCCTTGAAGACCGTCGCGCCGGCGCAAAGCTCGGCGGCGGGGAGAAGCGCATCGAGGCGCAGCACGCCCGCGGCAAGCTGACCGCGCGCGAGCGCATCGAGCTCTTGCTCGACAAGGGATCGTTCGAGGAATTCGACATGTTCGTCGAGCACCGCTCCACCGAATTCAGCATGGAGAAGAACAAGGTGCCCGGCGACGGCGTCGTCACCGGCTGGGGCACCGTCAACGGCCGCAAGACGTTTGTCTTTGCCAAGGACTTCACCGTGTTCGGCGGCTCGCTGTCGGAAACACACGCGCTGAAGATCACAAAGCTTCAGGACATGGCGATGAAGGCGCGGGCGCCCATCATCGGCCTCTATGACGCGGGTGGTGCCCGCATCCAGGAAGGCGTCGCAGCGCTCGCCGGCTATTCCTACGTGTTCCGCCGCAACGTGCTCGCCTCGGGCGTGATCCCGCAGATCTCGGTGATCATGGGCCCCTGCGCCGGCGGCGACGTCTATTCGCCTGCGATGACCGACTTCATCTTCATGGTGAAGAACACCAGCTACATGTTCGTCACCGGCCCCGACGTGGTGAAGACCGTCACCAACGAGGTCGTGACGGCGGAAGAGCTCGGCGGCGCCTCGGTGCACGCCACGCGCTCCTCGATCGCCGACGGCGCCTTCGAGAACGACGTCGAGACGCTTCTGCAGATGCGGCGCCTGATCGACTTCCTGCCGTCGAACAACACCGACGGCGTGCCGGAATGGCCGAGCTTCGACGACATCGGCCGCGTCGACATGTCGCTCGACACGCTGATCCCCGACAATCCGAACAAGCCCTACGACATGAAGGAGCTGATCCTGAAGGTCGTGGACGAGGGCGACTTCTTCGAAATCGCGGATGCCTTTGCCAAGAACATCGTCACCGGCTTCGGCCGTATCGCCGGCCGCACGGTGGGCTTCGTCGCCAACCAGCCGATGGTGCTGGCCGGCGTGCTCGACTCCGACGCTTCGCGCAAGGCGGCACGCTTCGTTCGCTTCTGCGATGCCTTCAACATCCCGATCGTCACCTTCGTCGACGTGCCGGGCTTCCTGCCGGGCACCGCGCAGGAATATGGCGGCCTGATCAAGCACGGCGCGAAACTGCTGTTCGCGTATTCGCAGTGCACCGTGCCGCTGGTCACCATCATCACCCGGAAGGCCTATGGCGGCGCCTTCGACGTCATGGCGTCCAAGGAGATCGGCGCCGACATGAATTACGCCTGGCCGACCGCCCAGATCGCGGTGATGGGCGCCAAGGGCGCGGTCGAAATCATCTTCCGCGCCGACATCGGCGACCCCGACAAGATCGCCGCGCGCACCAAGGAATACGAAGACCGCTTCCTCTCCCCCTTCATCGCCGCCGAGCGCGGCTACATCGACGACGTCATCATGCCGCACTCGACCCGCAAGCGGATCGCGCGCGCGCTGTCGATGCTCAAGGACAAGAAGGTGGAAACACCGGCGAAGAAGCACGACAATTTGCCGTTGTAAGCGGACTTGTAGCCCGGATGAGCGTAGCGACATCCGGGTTTTCCATCCAACTCCCGCATGTCACTTCGCTCATGCGGGCTACAGATTCTGTTTCTGACTTGGCATCCTCGATCCAAATCGAATGACCGAAGACGATCCGACCGACGAGATCTCAGACATCGAAGTGCGAATCGAGGCTTTGGCCGAGATCGCGGAGCGATGCCGGAAGTACATCCTGGCATCCAAGCTCGCGATCGGTGGCGGGGCTGCGCTGTTGCTGATCACGATCCTCGGCTTGCTCGGGATGGGCCAGACCGCCGCGCTAGGATCGATCGCGCTGGTGCTCGGCGGGATCGTCTCGCTTGGCTCGAACGTCAGCACGTTGCGGCAGACGGAGAGCGCGATTGGTGACGCGGAGGCCCTTCGGTCTCAACTGATCAGCCGCATCGACCTTCGCGTGGTCGCCGAAACACCGATGAAGCTCGTGTAACCGAGCAGCCCTACGCCGCAGCCCTGCGCGACAGCACCTGCAGCTCCTCGCGGCATTCGGCTGCAAACGCCTGAAGCTGTTCCGCGGTTTGCCGGTCGAGGATCGCCTTTGCCAGCCGTTCGGCGCGGGCAAGCTGGTCTCTGAGATATGCGATGCGGGCCATGTGTCACCTTCCGCAGGGTTGATTTGATGGCTGTGAGCCTACGGCCACCGTCGGGTTAGTTATGTGCGGAGCATCACGTTCGATGCGTAGGGTGGATTAGCGACAGCGTAATCCACCAAGGTCTGCCTGATCGGATAGGGAAGTGGCGGATTACGCTTCGCTAATCCGCCCTACGAGCTACGAGCGCGCCGCGTCCGCCGCAGCGAAATGCGCCATCTGGTCGGCGTGGGCCTTGGCGAAGGCCGGGCGGGCGGTGGCGCGCGCGACGTAGGCGCGGCAGGCCGGATGCTCCGTGAGCCCGTCAAAATGATCGACGAGGCGCAGCACGTCGGCCATCAAGATGTCGGCGACGGAGAAGGAGCCCGTGAGCCACTCGCGCGCCGCCAGCACCGGCTCGAGATGCTTGAGCCGAAGCTTGAGGAAGTCGTCCACGAATTTCCAGGCCGCCGTGTCGGTCGGATGTCCCATGAACTTCGACATTCCCCAAGGCAGGCTGGCCATCTCCACCGAATTGAGCGCCGCGAATACCCATTTCGTCGTCTCGGCGCGGCCGCGCGGGTCTTTGGGCATCAGCTTCTCGCTGCGGTCGCCAAGATGCAACAGAATCGCGCCGGTCTCGAAGATGGAGATGTCGCCGTCGGTCAGCCATGGCACCTGGCCGAACGGCTGGTGCGCGAGATGCGCAGCGCCGCGGTCGTCGAACGGCACGCTGGCGACGCGATAGGGCAAGGCGGCTTCTTCCAGGGCCCAGCGCACGCGAAGATCGCGCACCCAGCCTCGCGGTGGTTCGGGAACCCAATTGAAAGTGGTCAGGGTGAGGTCGGCCATTTGCTGTCTCCGTGTCCTGGTTCGAAGCAAAGGACGAGCGAAGGGCGCACATTCCGACACCGGTGCCACTCTTTTTTGTTGTCCGCGACGCCACCGGCTAGTCTCACCCCAAACAACAGGAGGAAAATCAGATGCCGTCAGCCTTCTTCGTCGTCCGCGCCATCATCACCGATGCCGGCAGGCGCGCCGCCTTCGATAGATGGTACGAGACGGAACATCTGCCCGACGCGATGAAGGCGTTCGGTGCGGCTAAGGCCTGGCGGTTCTGGAGCCTCGACGATCCCTCACTGCATCAGGCGATGTATCAGTTCGAGAGCGAGGCTGCGCTGCACGCCATGCTGAAGGGCGATGCGCTGACGCAGCTGGTGGCGGATTTCAAGCGCGATTGGCCCGACGTGACGCGCACGCGCGAGTTGCTGGTGCTGGCGCAGGAGTTCGGGAAATAGAGCATCGGGCTTACCGCGCTGCGAATCCTCCCGTCACCTGCGCAACGAAGCTGAACGCGCGATTCAGCTTCGGTTCATGTCGTCACCGCGACACTTCCTCTGCATCACTGGCACGACCGTCCAAGAGGAAAGAAGTCATGGAGCGCCGGAACTTTTTGAAATTTGCAATCGGTGTCGCGGCCGGAGCTGCCGCGTTCACGACCGCCGCACAGGCCGCGCCGCTGGCGCCGCAGCCGCTCGGTGATCCCAGCAAGCCGCAAGGCAATCCCGACGCTCATCCCGCAGTCACGAGCAGCGATGAAGCCGCGCAGTTGAAGCCGGAGCAGGTGCACTGGCACGGCCATCACCGTCATTGGGGTTGGCGCCGCCGTCACTGGGGCTGGCATCGCCGGCGCTGGCACCGCCGCCATTGGTAAGCGTCGCGCTAAGCGAGGCTTGAACGGGGACCGCGATCACGGTCCCCGTTCTGATTCGAAACATCCCGGTGCGACGGCGCTCAAAAAGAAAATGACCGCGCAGGCTTTCGCCGCGCGGCCATTTCGCTATGCGAAAAACGAGATCAGAACGGGCGGCAGCGGCCGGCGTACCAGCGGAAGCCGTAGGGGCACACGCGCGCGCGCGGCACGACCACGACAGGGGCCGGCGCAACCACGATCGGACCCGGGCGGACAACGACCGGACCGCGCATCGGGCGGCAGCCGCCATAGGCGCCGCGATACCAGCCGGGACCGCAACCGCCGGCGGCGCTGGCCGCCTCGCTGAAACCAACGACCGCGCTGGCGAGCATCACGGCGGCGAACAGGTATTTCATTTGATCTTCCTTCTCGTCCTTGGGGGGCAGGTTTTGGGGCAGGTAGGAGGGCTTGGCGCTTTCGGCGCACCATGAATCAAAAGACACGATTCGACACGTTAAAATCGCAACATGCCGACACGACGCCAGCCAAATCTGCCAATCATGACCTGAATGCGGCATGAACATTCCCCGCACGCGGCTCCGGACGACAGCAATGTCGCTAGCGGCCGAGAAAACCCAGCACCAGCTCCTTGTACTTCTCAGGCGCCTCCAGGAAGACGAGATGGCCGGTGTCCGGGATCACCTCGGCCCGCGCATTCGGCATCTTTGCGGCCAGTGCTTTCGCGAGCTCGGCGTTCTGCCCCATTTTCGCGCGCAGCGCCTCCGGTGCGTTCGGTCGGCCCGGTGCGTTGTGGTCGTCGGCACCCATGATGAACAGCGTCGGCTCGGTGATCAGTGCGATCTCGTGCGCCACCGGCTCGCGATAGATCATCTGGCCGGAACTGACGAAGGCGCGCAGCCAGCGCGAATAATCAGGGCTGCCCTTGATGTTGAAGCGGGCGTCGATGAACGGCGTGATCGCCTCCGCCGGCAGCTTGATCGCGTAATTGGTCTGGAGCTGCTTGCGATAGCCATCGGCCGTGAGCTTGTCCTCGGTCTCGATGATTTTCTCAGTCGGCGTCGGCGGCACATAGAGGCGGTAGTCTTCCAGCCCGATCGGGGCCGTCAGAACAAGGTGGGCGACGCGGTCGGGAAAGGCGCGGGTGATGCGGACGCCCAGCATGCCGCCGAGCGAATGGGCGACGATCTCGGCCTTGTCGATCTTGAGGTGATCGAGCAGAGCGATGGTGTTGCGCGCCAGATTGTCGAAATGCAATTCGCCGATCGGCTTGGAGGATTTGCCGAAGCCGATCTGGTCCGGCACCACGACGCGGTAGCCTGCCTCGCTCAGCACCTTGATAACAGGCGCCCAGTAGCTCGACGGGAAGTTGCGCCCGTGCAGCAGCACGACGGTGCGGCCGTTCGGCTGCGCAGGCGGCACGTCCATATAGGCCATGCTGAGCTGCTCGCCGTCATTGACAACAGGCAGCAGGTGCACGGGATAGGGATAGGCAAAGCCTTCAAGCGCGATGCCGTAAGGCTCGCGCGGGGCGGTGTCGGCGGCGCGAGATGCGAGAGGTGCGGCGAGAAGAGCCGTGCAAAGCACGGCCGGGAGGAGGCGGATCATTGAAGGCTCTGAGTCATGTTGGCGCGAGGAGACACATTCTCCGTCATGCCCGGGTTTGTCCCGGGCATCCACGTGGTGCCCGCGCAAACTGCACTAAAGACGTGGATGGCCGGGTCAAGCCCGGCCATGACGACGAGAGACGGTTACACGCGCTTGTGTTCAGTCCTTCGCAGTCCCGAACAACGCGGCGAACTGCTTCTCGCCGGTGCGGGTAAAATTCACCACGCGGCTGCCGGGCGTGGCGTCGCGGGCGGCCCATTTCAGCTCGGCGAAACGCTGCATCATCGCGGCGCCCAGCGTGCCGGCGAGATGGTGGCGCCGCTCGCTCCAGTCGAGGCAGGCCTTGCAGACCGGCCGGCGCGGATGGGCGAGCATGTCGGGCGAGATCTGCAAGTGCTTCGCCAGGAAGCGCTCGCCCTCCGCCGTCAGCTCGATCTCCTGCTTCTTCTGCCTGACGAGGTTTTGCGCGCGCAGGGTGTCGAGCATCTGCACGCCGAGATCGCCCGCGAGATGGTCGTAGCAGATCCGGGCACGCCGGAGCGCCGGATCCTTCGGCCCGGTGCGCACGCGCATATGGCCGGTCCGCGCGGCGAGGCCCGCAAGGCCCTCCAGCACGCCGGCGACGTCGTCGTCGGTGAGGCGGTAGTAGCGGTGGCGGCCCTGCTTCTCCGGCTCGATCAGGCCACCGGCCTCGAGCTTGGAAAGATGCGAGCTCGCGGTCTGCGGCGTGATGCCGGCCTCCTGCGCCAGCTCGCTCGCGGTGAGCGCGCGGCCGTTCATCAGCGCCGTGAGCATGTTGGCGCGTGCGGGATCGCCGACGAGCGAGGCGATCATGGCGATGTCAGGACCTGATTTCATGCTTCGATGGTAGCCGAAGCATCGCGGTGGGGCAAGCGCGTACCGTGTCTCCCGTAAACACGTCATTGCGAGCGAAGCGAAGCAATCCAGTGCTTCAGCGGCGGCGGTGTCGCTCACGCGTTTCGCAACGATAAATCAGGAGCCCGTCATGTCCATCACCGTTTTCATCCGCTACCAGCTCGATCCCTTCAAGCGCGCGCAGTTCGAGGAGTATTCGAAGCGCTGGCTCACCATCATCCCGAAATGCGGCGGCGATCTGATCGGCTATTTCATGCCGCACGAGGGCACCAACAACATCGCGTTTGCGCTGATCACCTTCGAGAGTCTGGCTGCGTACGAGGCCTATCGCGCCCGGCTGCGTCAGGATACGGAAGGCATGGCGAATTTCCACTTCGCCGAGGAGCACAAATTCATCCTCGCGGAAGAGCGCACGTTTCTGCGCCAAGTGGTTTTGTAAGTGGTATCGTAGGCCATCAACGACAGGAGAGACGCCCATGATCGCCGTGATCTTCGAGGTCTGGCCGAAGCCGGAACACCGCCAGGATTATTTCGACCTCGCGGCCGACCTCAAGCCGATCCTGCAGACCATCGACGGCTTCATCTCGGTCGAGCGTTTCGAGAGCCTGACCGACAAGGGCAAGATCTTGTCGGTGTCGTTCTGGCGGGACGAGGCGGCCGTGCAAGCCTGGCGCAACACGATGGAGCACCGCCGCACCCAGTCCAAGGGCCGCGCAAAAATCTTCGCCGATTACCATCTGCGGATCGCCAGCGTCATCCGCGACTACAGCATGAATGATCGCGAGCAGGCGCCAAAGGACAGCCGCGCGGTGCACGACGCGCACTAGCGCGCGCGGCGGCACGTCCCCATCTCTGCGCGGCCAACAAGGGAGAGAAACATGCATGTGACAACTGCTGACAAGCGCGCGACCTTCAGGAAGCTGCACGAGAGCGGCTGCTTCATCCTGCCCAATCCGGTCGACGTTGGCAGCGCGAAAGCGTTGCAGCATCTCGGTTTCAAGGCACTCGCGTCGTCGAGTGCGGGCTTTGCCTGGACCATCGGCAAGGCCGACAACCACGTCTCCGTCGAGGACGTCTGTCAGCATCTGGCGGCATTGAGCACGTCCGTCGACATCCCCGTGAACGCGGATTTCGAGGGCGGCTTTGCGGTCGAGCCGGACAAGGTTGCGGACAATGTCGAGCGCTGTGTGCGCACCGGCGTTGCCGGCCTGTCGATCGAGGATTCCACCGGCGACAAGGACAAGCCGATCTACGAGCGAGCGCTCGCAGTCGAGCGGATCCAGGCGTCGCGCAAGGCGATCGGCGATAGCGGCGCTCTGCTGGTCGGCCGCTGTGAGGCCTATCTGTGGGGCGTGACCGACCTCAAGCTCGTCATCGACCGGCTCGCCGCCTACGCAGATGCCGGCGCCGATTGCCTCTACGCGCCCGGCCTGAAGAGCCGCGAGGACATCGCCGCGGTGGTGAAGGCCGTCGCACCCAAACCGTTCAACCTGTTGATCGGCGGCTCCGGGCTGTCATTGCAGGAAGCTGCCGATCTTGGCGTGCGCCGGATCAGCGTCGGCGGTTCACTCGCACGCGCCGCCTGGGGCGGCTTCATGCGCGCCGCGAAGGAAATGGCGGAGAAGGGCACCTTCGCGGAACTCGCGAGCGGCTATCCCGGCGGCGAGCTCAACAAGATCTTCAGCTAAGACAAACGAAAGCGGCGGGATGTGAGTCCCGCCGCTGTCGCATATTGTTGCAAATCGTTACTTCGCGCCGTCAGCCGGTGCCGGCGTATCCGGTGCCGGCTTGCTCGGCGCGGCGCCCGTGGTCACGCCCGGTCCGGTGTTGGTGCGCGGCGTCACGTCGCGCATGCCGGGAGGTGCGGCCGGATTGGTGGCCGGTGCCTGCTGCGCGGTCTGCGTCGCCGGCGTGGTGCTGGCCTGGTTGCTGGTGCCGGTGTTGTTCAGGCCGTAGAACACGGCGCCCAGCACCAAGGCAATGGCCACTGCGAACAGGGCTACCTTGCCGCTGGAGGCGGGGCCTTCGCCAAGCTCCGGGTCGACCTGAAGCTGGGCATCCCGTCGCGCCGCATTGCGATACTCATCATCGGCGAGATTCGGGCGGTACGGATCGTTGATAAAACGGTCGTCAGCCATCGATTGGTTCTCCTCGATTATTGCGGCGGGACAACCCGTGGATGCGAGATTCTGTTCCGCCCTCCTTAATGCTTTCGTCGCATGTTGCGCCCGTGGCGGGAATCGGGAACCTGTTCGCTGCGGAACCTGAAGCGTAAGCTCCGCTGACGGAAGGGAACAAAGCGATGTGGAGCTTGCCGCCGAGCGATAGCGTGCTGCATCTGTTGTCGCTGGTCGCAGTCGCGGCGCAAGGCATGACCGCCGCGCTCGCAGCCGGCCGCCGCAGCATGGATTGGCTCGGCGTCTGCTTCCTCGGCTGCATCACGGCGCTCGGCGGCGGCACCTTGCGCGATCTCTTCCTGGGGCATTATCCGCTGGCCTGGGTGCAGAACCCCATCTACCTCGCACTGGCCGGAGGCGCCGCCTTCCTCACCATCCTGATGGCGCGGCTGGTGCACCGGCTGAAACTGGCCTTCATCGTGCTCGATGCCATCGGCCTCGTCGTCTTCACGATGACCGGCTGCGACATCGCCTGGCAGATGGATGCCACGCTGCCGATCGTCATCGTCTCCGGCATGGTGACCGGTTGCGCCGGCGGTGTGTTGCGGGACGTGCTCTGCAACGACGTGCCGCTGCTGTTCCGCTCCGAGCTCTATGCCAGCGTCTCGGTGGTGACGGGACTGTTCTATGCGACCGCGTTCGGTCTCAAGCTGAACGCAGAGCTCTGGACTATCTTGACGTTCGTCCTCGGCATCAGCTTCCGCCTGCTCGCGGTGCGCTACAAATGGGAAATGCCGAAATTCGTCTTCACGGAAGAGGAGGAGCGGGAGCCTTGAGCTACGGCTCCTGCTTCCGCGCCCTCGCCACCTGCGCCGGCGTCACCAGTGGCGCGGCATTGCCCCAGGAATTGCGGATGTAGTTCGTCACCGCCGCGATCTCTTCGTCCGACAGCTGGTTGGAATAGGCCGGCATTTCCCCTGTGTTGGGCGCGCGCGGCGTGGTCACGGTGTGGGCGCCGTCGAGGATGATGCGCAAGGTCGAGGACGGATTGACCGATTGCAGCAGCGCGTTGGCGGGCAGCGGCGGATAGATGCGCGGTGCGCCTGTGCCGTCGGCCTCATGGCAGGCGATGCAGAGCTTGGCGTAGACGGCCTGGCCAGCCTTCATCTCGGCATCGTCAGGTGGCGTCACGATCGTCTCACGCCGCGCCGGCGGCAGGTTCTTCAGGTAAACCGCGATCGCGCGCACGTCGGCATCGCTCATCTTCGAGGTCGAGTTGACGACGACCTCCGCCATCAGCCCGCTGGCATGGCTCCTGGCGTTGCGTCCGCTCTGAAGATATTCGGTGAGGTCCTCGACGCTCCACGATTTCAGCCCGGTGCGGGTGGCGCCATCGAGCCGTGGCGCGTACCAGCCGCCGACCTCGTTGCCCGCGAGGGCCTGCGCCTGCTTGTCTGCGCCAAAATAGTTCTTCGGCGTATGGCAGGCGCCGCAATGGCCGAGCCCGGTGACGAGATAGCCGCCCCGATTCCACGCCGCGCTTTGGCTCTGGTCCGGCTCGAACAGGCCGGGCTTGAAATACACCATGTTCCAGATCCGCATCAGGCCGCGATAGCTAAAGGGCCAGCGCAGTTCTGGCGGCTTGTTGCGGCTCGTGACGGCCGCGAGCGTTCCGAGATAGGCCCGGATCGCCAGCGTGTCGTCCTTCGTCATCCGCGTGAAATAGGGGTAGGGAAACGCCGGGTAATAGTTGGAGCCGTCGGGCGCGACACCGGTGCGCACGGCGCGGGTGAAGTCGGCATCGGTCCAGGCGCCGATGCCGGTGTCGCGGTCCGGCGTCAGGTTCGGCGCGTAGATCGCGCCGAACGGTGTGTCGATACGCTTTCCGCCCGCGAACGGTTTTGCCGGATCGGCGGTGTGGCAGCCGCCACAGTCGCCGGCCTCCACCAGCGACTTGCCGGTGGCGATCAGCTCCGGCGACGGCTCGGCAGCGACGGCCGCGTTCGCAACCGCACTGCACAACGCCAGACCCACGAGAGCCAGGCCAGCCAGAATCGTCCGCATCGAAAGCCTCTCCTGCGACCCATCGACGCCGTCCCGCATGACCAGGCGTCAATTCGTTGCGCGACGGCGGGGGTATGGTGACACAAAATGAAAATCGCGGATGCCAATGCAGCCACGAAATTGCGATTTTTACCCGGCGCTGCCTTTGGTCCAGAATTGTGATGCGGAGCGTGAAATATCCGACATAGAGTGGCGGAAATGGTCGGCGCGCCCTAGCTAAAAACAACGGGCAGGCAACGGCTTAAGCAGCCAAGCGCTCAAAAGGGCGGAAGAGGACATAATGGGCATCAACCAGGGTCCGATCAGTCTCGATCAGAAATACACCCAGGACACCGGACATATTTTCACGACGGGCATTCAGGCCCTGGTCCGGCTGCCGATGGCCCAGATCCGGCGCGACCGTGCGGCGGGGTTGAACACCGCCGGCTTCATCTCCGGCTATCGCGGCTCGCCGCTCGGCGGCTATGACCAGCAGCTGTTCGCCGCGCGAAAACATCTCGAGCAGTACAATATCAAGTTCCAGCCCGGCGTGAACGAGGACCTGGCCGCGACCGCGGTCTGGGGCTCGCAGCAGCTCAACCTCTCGCCCGGCGCCAAGTATGACGGCGTGGTCGGCATCTGGTACGGCAAGGGCCCCGGCGTCGATCGCTGCGGCGACGTCTTCCGCCACGGCAATGCCGCGGGCTCCGCCAAAAACGGCGGCGTCTTGTGTCTCGCCGGCGACGACCACGGCGCAAAATCCTCGACGGTCCCGCATCAGTCCGACCACGCATTCATGTCGGCGCTGATGCCCTATCTCTACCCCTCGAGCGTCCACGAGATGATCGAGATGGGTCTTCTCGGTATCGCGATGTCGCGCTACTCGGGCTGCTGGGTCGGCATGAAGGTGATCACGGAGACGGTGGAGACCACCGCCGAGATCGACCTTACCGACGAGATGACACCGTTCGTGATCCCGACCGATTTCGAGATGCCCGAAGGCGGCCTCAATCTGCGCTGGCCCGACGACCGCTTCGCCCAGGACCGCCGCTTGCAGGACTACAAGGGCTTTGCCGCGATCGCCTTTGCGCGCGCCAACAAGGTCAATCGCATCACCATGGACTCGCCGAATGCCCGCTATGGCATCATGGCGTCCGGCAAGAGCTACGAGGATATCCGGCAGGCGCTGCGCGAGCTCGGCATCACACCCGAGGTCGCCGCCAAGATCGGACTTCGATTGTACAAGATCGGCATGCCATGGCCTCTGGAGCCGGAAGGCGTCAGGCAATTCGCCGTGGGCCTCGAGGAAATCTTCATCATCGAAGAGCGCCGCGAGATCGTCGAAAATCAAGTGAAGCAGGAGCTGTTCAACTGGCGCGACGACGTCCGTCCCCGGATCATCGGCAAGATGGACGACCACGACAAGCGCTTCCTGCCCTTTGCCGAGGAACTCAGCGTCGCCTCACTGGCCAGCTCGCTCACCGAGCGCCTGCTTCGACTTGATCTCAATCCCGAAATTGCAACGATGCTGCGCGCCAAGGCCGATTGGTTCAACGGCCGCCAGGCGTCGCAAATGCAGGCGACCGCGCCTGTCGCCCGCACCCCGTATTTCTGCTCCGGCTGCCCGCACAACACATCGACGAAGGTGCCCGAAGGCAGTCGCGCCTTTGCCGGCATCGGTTGCCACTTCATGGCACTGTGGATGGACCGCTCGACCGAGACCTTCACCCACATGGGCGGCGAGGGCGTGCCGTGGGTCGGCGTTGCCCCCTTCACCAAGGAAGAGCACGTGTTCGCCAATCTCGGCGACGGCACGTATTTCCACTCCGGCAGCCTCGCGATCCGCCAGGCGATCGCCTCCGGCGCCAACATCACCTACAAGATCCTCTATAACGACGCGACCGCGATGACCGGCGGCCAGCATGTCGACGGCGAATTGTCGCCGCAGCAGATCACCTTCCAGCTTCACAGCGAAGGCATCCGCGAGATCTATCTGGTCTCGGAAAATCCCGACGCCTATCCGGCGAACGAGATCGCGCCGGGCGTCAAGACAGCGCATCGTGACGAGCTCGACGCGGTCCAGAAAACGCTGCGCAAGGTCAATGGTGCGTCCGCGATCGTCTTCGTGCAGACTTGCGCCGCCGAGAAGCGCCGCCGCCGCAAGCGCGGCACGATGGAGGATCCGGCGCGCCGTGTGCTCATCAATCCCGCGGTGTGTGAAGGCTGCGGCGATTGCTCGGTGCAATCGAACTGCATTTCGGTCGAGCCGCTGGAGACCGAGTTCGGCCGCAAGCGCGCCATCAACCAGTCGACCTGCAACAAGGATTATTCCTGCGTCAAAGGCTTTTGCCCGTCGTTCGTCACCGTCGACGGCGGCAAGATGCGCAAGCGTGCGCCGGCGGGCGTCGGCGATATCGGCGCGCTGCCCGAGCCGGCATCGCGCCCCAATTTGGACAAGCCCTACAACATCGCCGTCGGCGGCGTCGGCGGGACCGGCGTGCTGACCATCGGTGCGCTGCTCGGCATGGCCGCCCATATCGAGGGCAAGGCCTCGATGATCCTCGACATGTCGGGCCTGGCGCAAAAGGGTGGGGCGGTGCTGAGCCACGTCCGCCTGTCCGATCATCCGGCCGAGGTGACGTGCTCGCGCATCGTCACCGGTACGGCCGATGTGGTGCTCGCAGCCGATGAGGTGGTCGCGGTTGCCAAGGACACCATCTCGCTCTGCGATAGCAGCCGCACCCGCGGCATCATCAACAGCCACGTCATTCCTACCGCCGACTTCGTTCTCAACCGCGATTTCAACTTCCAGACCCGCAAGCTGAACGGGTTGCTGGAAACCGCGCTGCACAAGGACTCGGTGTTTTTCGACTTCACCAAGCCGGCCGAACAGCTGCTCGGCGACAGCATCGCCACCAACATGATGATGATGGGCTACGCCTATCAGAAGGGCTTGCTGCCGTTGTCGGCGGAGTCGATCGAGCAGGCGATCGAGGTCAACGGCGTCTCGATCAAGATGAACAAGGAAGCCTTCCGCCTCGGCCGGCTCGCGGTCGCCGACCCCCAGCGCCTCGCCGGCATGCTGAAGGGCACTGACGAGGTCGTTGCGCCCAAGTCCCTGGACGCAATGACGCTCGACGAACTCATCGAGCATCGCACCAGGCATCTCACGGCGTACCAGAACGGCCGCCTCGCCAAACGTTACCGCAAGCTGGTCGATCAGGTCAGCAACGCCACCAGGCAGGGCGGCTATGACGAGGCGCTGACGCGCGCCGTTGCGGTCAACTACGCAAAACTGCTGGCCTACAAGGACGAATACGAGGTTGCGCGCCTCTACACCGACGGCGCGTTCGAAAAACAGCTCCGCGACCAGTTCGAGGGCGACTTCAAGTTCAACTTCAACCTGGCACCGCCGATCCTCAGCAGGGGCGTCGATGCGCTCGGTCGTCCGAAGAAGCGCGCCTTCGGCCCATGGATGCTCCCGGTGTTTCGCGTGCTGGCGAAGTTCAAGGTCCTGCGCGGCACGCCGCTCGACATCTTCGGTCGCAGCGCCGACCGCAAGCTCGAACGCGATCTGATCGCCGGCTACGAGAAGGACGTCGCCACCGTGCTCGGCCTGCTGTCGCCGCTCACGATCGACACCGCGGTGGAGCTGCTGTCGTTGCCCGACCGCATCCGCGGCTACGGGCCGGTGAAGGAGAAGGCCGTCGCGGACGCCAAGGCCCGCTACGCCCAGCTAGCGGCCGATCTGGCCAACCCGCCGCCGGCGCCGAGGCAGATCGCGGCGGAGTAGGTGGTCGCACGTCTGGAGGGTGGTTAGCGATAGCGTAACCCACCAGGTTCCGTCAGCGAGGGCTGCTAATCTAACTAGGTCACGTACGGTGCGATCGACAGCAGATGAAGCTGCCCTACGAAGAAGGCTCTGTGTTCGCAATGCCGCTCCGAAACGGCGGATTTGCTCGTGGAGTCGTCGCGAGGTCGACCCGCGTGGGAAGGGTTCTGCTGGGCTATTTTTTCGGTCCGCGTCTTGAAACGTCAGCGTCGGCAACGCTCGATCACCTTCATCCTGACCAAGCCGTGACGAGAATTCGCTTCGGAGACCTAGGACTGATTGACGGGCGATGGGTGATCATCGGCAAGGTGCCCAACTGGGATCGGGCAGATTGGCCAATCCCCGACTTTGTCAGGCGAGATCCCATCTCGAGGAAGGCTTGGTTGGTGCGGTACTCGGACGTTGATCCGCTTCGCAGCGCATCCGAGCTCCTTTCAGATTATGATGACCTGCAGGGGTTGGACAGTGACAGCCTGTTCGGTGCTGGAGCGGCCGAGACAAAGATTTCAAAGCTCTTGGCTCCTCGGCCGCATTAGTCGGTAAGCCATACGATGGTGTCGGTGGTTATGTTTTCGCAAACCCGATCTCCTACAGTGGGCAGAGGCGAGAAGCGCCGTGCCCACGATCTCACCAAGATTGCATAGCAAGAGGGTGGGCATGCTTCGCTTCGCCCGCCTAGGATTTCCTGTTTGAAATCAACGATCGCTCTACTGTGCATGGGGTTGTTTTCGCGAAAAAACGTTTTTCGATAAAACGAAACCGCTTGTGCCGTCGGGCAAAACACCTTTAGGGTTCTGCCCGTCGCCCCCGTCATTGCGAGCGCAGCGAAGCAATCCAGAAATGCGTCCGCGGAAAGATTCCTGGATTGGTTCGCTGCGCTCGCAATGACGACTGCGGAAGCAGAGGCGCTCCCGCCGCACCTCGGATGATGCGCCAACCCGCTGCCCTCTCGCCCGGCGGAATATTTCCGCGCTTGCCAACAGGGCGGCAGCGGTTCAGAAAAAACCGGAAGTGAGAAACGCCAGCGGAGACCTTATTTGACCATCAAGGGCAAGGCCTACATTGCCGGGATCTACGAACACCCGACCCGGCACGCGCCGGACAAATCCACCGCGCAGCTCCATGCCGAGGTCGCCAAGGGCGCGATCGAGGATGCCGGGCTCAGCAAGGACGATGTCGACGGCTATTTCTGCGCCGGCGATGCCCCGGGCGGCGCCTGGCCGATGGTCGATTATCTCGGGCTGAATACCAAAAAGCTCCGCCATGTCGATTCAACCGAGACCGGCGGCTGCTCCTACATCATCCATCTCGGCCACGCAGCTGAAGCCATTGCCGCGGGTAAGTGCTCGATCGCGCTGATCACGTTGGCCGGCAAGCCGCGCACCGGGGCGATGCCGCCGCGCGCGGCCGGCGCCGAGGCCGATTTCGAGACGGCTTACGGCGCGACCACGCACAATGCCTACGGCATGTGTGCCATGCGCCACATGCACGACTATGGCACCACCAGCGAGCAGCTCGCCTGGATCAAGGTCGCGGCTTCGCACCACGCGCAATACAATCCGCATGCGATGCTCAAGGACGTCGTCACCGTCGAGGACGTCCTGAACTCGCCGATGATCTCCGATCCCTTGCATCGCATGGATTGCTGCGTCGTCTCTGACGGCGGTGGCGCGCTGATCGTGACGACGCCCGAGATCGCAAGAAGCCTGAAGAAGCCGCTGGTCAAGCTGATCGGCCACGGCGAGGCCATGAAGGGCCCGCGCGGCGGCAAGGATCTCGACCTCACGTACTCCGCCGGCATCTGGTCCGGCCCGCGTGCGTTCGAGGAGGCCGGCATCACGCCGAAGGACATCAAATACGCCTCGATCTACGACAGCTTCACCATCACCGTCCTGATGCAGCTCGAGGACCTCGGCTTCTGCAAGAAGGGCGAGGGCGGCAAGTTCGTCGCCGACGGCAATCTGATCTCGGGCGTTGGCAAGCTGCCCTTCAACACCGACGGCGGTGGTCTCTGCAGCAATCATCCCGTCAACCGCGGCGGCATGACCAAGATCCTCGAGGCCGTGCGGCAGCTGCGCGGCGAGGCGCATCCGAAGGTGCAGGTCAAGAATTGCGATCTCGCCATCGCCCACGGAACCGGCGGTTTGCTGGGCGTGCGGCACGCTGCCTCGACTGCCATTCTGGAGCGCGTGTGATGAGCGAGACAAAGAAATATCCGGCTCCGGTGACGAACCCTGAGACTGCCGCGTTCTGGGACGCGGCCAAGCAGGGCAAGTTCATGATCAAGCGTTGCACCGCCTGCGGCGAAGCGCATTACTTCCCGCGTTCGATCTGCCCGTTCTGCTACTCCGACAAGACGGTGTGGGAGGAGTCTTCGGGCGAAGGCACGATCTACACTTACAGCTTGATGCGGAAGTCGCCGACCGGTCCTTACGCGATTGGCTACGTCACGCTGAAGGAGGGGCCGTCGCTCCAGACCAATTTTGTCGATTGCGATCTGACGACGTTGAAGATCGGCCAGAAGGTGAAAGTGGTGTTCAAGCCGACCGATGGCGCGCCGCTGCCGTTCTTCACGCCGGTGTAGGACGCGCGGCGAGTTCTTCCCTTCCCCCCTTGTGGGGGAAGGTGGCGCGAAGCGCCGGATGAGGGGTATCTCTCCACAGAGAGATTGTTCGATGAGGAGCGAACCCCTCACCCAAGTGAGTTTGTTGCACCGTCCTCGCTGCCCTCTCCCACAAGGGGAGAGGGCACTTCAACTGGCGGTGTCGAAGACATTCGGGAGGAAACCAGAAAAATGTCCGCCAGATACGACGAACTCAAAGGCCTCAAAAACCTCGGCCAGAAATATTCCTACACCGATCGCGAAGTGATGCTCTATGCCTACGGTATCGGCCTCGGCGCCGATCCGATGGACGAGAACGAGCTCGCCTTCGTCAACGAGGGCACGCTGACGCCGCGGCCGCTCAAGGTGGTGCCGACCTTCGCCTCCGTCGCGGCGTGGGGCGCGGGTCCGGGCGAGATGAACCTCAACCGCGTGATGGTGGTCGACGGCGAGCGCGACATCACCTTCCACCAGCCGCTGCCGGTCGCTGCGCACATCACCGCCGATTCCTCCGTGGTCGAAGTCTACGACAAGGGCAAGGACAAGGGCGTCGTCATCAGCCACCAGACCGTGCTCAAGAACGAGAAGGGCGAGAAGCTGGCAACGCTGGTCGCCTCCCGCTTCGCCCGCGGCGACGGCGGCTTTGGCGGGCCGAACCTGACCCAGCCGGATCCGCACAAGATCCCGTCGCGCGCACCCGACACGACGATCGACATCGTCACGCGCCCCGACCAGGCGCTGGTCTATCGTCTCTGCGGCGACCGCAACCCGCTGCACTCCGACCCCGAGTTCGCGAAGAAAGCCGGCTTTCCGCGTCCGATCCTGCACGGCATGTGCACCTACGGCATCACCTGCCGCGGCGTGCTGCAGACCTATGCCGACTACGACGCCTCCGCCTTCCGCCAGCATGTCGCGCGGTTCTCCTCGCCGGTCTATCCCGGCGAGACCGTGACCATGGACCTCTGGAAGGACGGCAGCACGATCTCGTTCGAAGCCAAGGTGAAGTCGCGCGGGGTCACCGTGATCAAGAACGGCAAGACGGTGCTGGGTTAGCAACACGCGACGGCCGTCGTCTCCCTCGCCCCGCACTTGCGGGGAGAGGGCGGGGTGAGGGGCTCTCTCCACCAGCCGAGACGGTAGTGAGACCTGTACCCCCTCACCCGGATCGCAAGGGCGATCCGACCTCTCCCCGCAAGCGGGGCGAGGTAAGAAAAACAAAACAGGGAGACGCCACCATGGGACTACTCGATGGCAAGGTTGCGCTGATCACCGGCGCGGGCGGGGGCCTCGGTGAGGCCTACGCGAAGCTGTTCGCGCGGGAAGGGGCTTCCGTCGTCGTCAACGACCTCGGCGGCCCCCGTGACGGCTCCGGCGCCGACACATCGATGGCGCAGCTCGTGGTGGATGCGATCAAGGCCGAAGGCGGCAAGGCGGTCGCCAACGGCGCCGACATCTCCACGATGGAAGGCGGCCAGTCGGTGTTCGACGACGCCATCAAGCATTTCGGCCGCGCCGACATCCTCGTCAACAACGCCGGCATCCTGCGCGACCAGACCTTCGCCAAGGCTAGCGAGTCGGACTGGGACAAGGTCATCAAGGTGCATCTGAAGGGCACCTTTTGTTGCACCATGCCGGTGTTTCGCTGGATGCGGGAAAATGGCGGCGGCGTCATCGTCAACACCTCCTCGACCTCGGGCCTGATCGGCAATTTCGGCCAGAGCAATTATGGCGCGGCCAAGGGCGGCATCTGGGGCCTGTCCAACGTGCTGGCAATCGAGGGCCGCAAATACAACATCCGGATCTGGACGCTTGCGCCGGGCGCGCTGACCCGCATGACCGCAGACCTGCCCCGCTATAAGGAGAACCCCGGTGCGGCGCTGGAGCCGGACGGCATCGCGCCGGCCGTGCTATACATGGTCAGTGACTTGTCCGGCGACCAGACCGGAAAGGTGCTGGGCGTGTCCGGGCCCCGCGGCGTGCGCGAAATGCGGATGATGGAAATGGACGGCTGGAAGCCGCCGCACACGGGCTGGAAGGCCCAGGACATCGCCGATCATGCCAAGGAGATCTTCTTCTCCGAAGAGCAGATCAAGATGGGGGCGCGGCGGTTTTAGCCATCGACAGAGAGAAACAAGGACAACGATGAAACTCACCGCCGACGCCAAGGGCACCTTCGCAATCGCGCCGACGCCGTTCCACGACGACGGCCGGATCGACGAGCGCTCGATCGACCGCCTGACCGACTTCTACGAGGAGGTCGGCTGCGACGGCGTCACGGTGCTGGGCATCCTTGGCGAGGCGCCGAAGCTCGATGCCGCCGAGGCCGAGCAGGTGGCGGTACGCTTCGTCAAGCGCGCCAAGACAATGCAGGTGATCGTCGGCGTCTCCGCGCCGGGTTTTGCCACCATGCGTTCGCTGGCGAAGGCATCCATGGAGGCAGGCGCGGCCGGTGTGATGATCGCACCGCCGCCGTCATTGCGGACCGACGACCAGATCATCGGCTATTACAAGCAGGCGGCCGAGGCGATCGGCCCCGACGTGCCCTGGGTGCTCCAGGATTATCCGCTGACCTTGTCGGTGGTGTTCACCCCCGCCGTGATCCGCAAGATCGTCACCGACAATCCGAACTGCGTGATGCTCAAGCACGAGGACTGGCCGGGGCTGGAGAAGATCTCGACGCTGCGCAACTTTCAGAGGGACGGCTCGCTGCGGCCGCTCTCGATCCTCTGCGGCAATGGCGGGCTCTTTCTGGACTTCGAGATGGAGCGCGGCGCCGACGGCGCCATGACCGGCTATGCCTTTCCCGAACTCCTGATCGACGTCGTGCGACTTTCGAAGGAAGGCAAGCGCGACGCTGCCCACGATCTGTTCGACGCGCATCTGCCGCTGATCCGCTACGAGCAGCAGCCTGGTGCTGGCCTTGCCGTGCGCAAATACGTGCTGCAGAAGCGCGGCATCATTGCCTCCAGCGCCCAGCGCAAGCCCGGTGCCACCATCACGCCGACGGCGAAGGCAGAGGTCGAGTACTTGCTGTCGCGGGTCGCCCGGGTCGACAAGCGCGCCAATCTCGGCCCGCAATCCAGCGCGGCAGGTTAGTCGGATGGCCGAGGCATCAGCATCACGCCCTGCGTCGACGATCCTCCTGCTGCGCAATGGCGCAAAGGTCGACGGCAAGAGCCGCGACGAAATTGAAGTCTTCATGATGGTCCGCCATCATCAGATCGAGTTCAATTCGGGCGCGCTGGTGTTTCCCGGTGGCAGCGTCGATGCCGGCGATCAGGAGATCGTCGCGCGGTCCGACCTGTATTCGGGCGGCGAGGGCCTGAGCGAAGCGGACCGCGGATTTCGGATCGCCGCGATCCGCGAGACCTTTGAGGAAAGCGGCATCCTGCTGGCGCGGTCGAAAGAATCGGGCACGCCGGTCGGTGCCAGGCGCGCCGGCGAGATCGCCGATGCGCATCGCGTCGCGCTCAACGAGCACAAGGTCAACTTCCTGAGCATTCTGGCCGACAACGGCCTCCAGCTCGCGCTCGATACGCTCGTGCCTTACGCACACTGGATCACGCCCGAGGGGATGCCAAAACGTTTCGACACCTGGTTCTTCCTTGCGGCAGCACCGCCCGACCAGCTCGGCGCGCATGACGGCCGGGAGTCGACCGATTCGATCTGGGTCTCACCGCGCGAGGCGGTGGAGGGCGGCGAGAGCGGCCGCTTCAAGCTGCCGTTCCCGACCACGCGCAATCTGATCCGGCTCGCCAAGCAGTCGAGCGTGAGCGCCGCGCTCGAGCACGCCCGCGGCATGTCCGTCGTGACGGTGATGCCTGTCATGACCAAGACCGAAACCGGCCGTCAGCTCCGCATTCCCCGCGAGGCCGGCTATGACGGCGAGGTGTTCGAGGTCGGGGCGCTCGGCTAGGACACTTCGACACACAACGAAGTATCGGCGAGGGTAGACGCGCTAGGTTCCGTCCCTGACAACAGGACGGGGCGCGCGACATGGACAACCGGCAGGACAACAACATTGTCGTCGAGCTGGCGCTACTGCTCGCGCTGGCGACGCTCTGGGGCGGCTCCTACACCTTCATCAAGCTCGGCGTCGCCACCATTCCGCCGATCACGCTGATCGCGGCGCGCACCACGATTGCGGGCCTGCTGCTGCTCGCGATCATGTGGGTGCGGGGCATCAGGATGCCGAATGATGCCGCGACCTGGCAACGCTTCGCCTTCCAGGCCGTGCTCAATAGCGTGATCCCCTGGACATTGATCGCCTGGGGCGAGCGCCACGTCGATGCCGCGCTCGCGACCATCCTCAACTCGGCAGGCCCGATCTTCACCTTCCTGCTCACGGCGGTCGTGACGCGTCACGAGGCGACGACACCGCGGAAGCTGGTCGGCGTCGTCGCCGGCATGGCCGGCATCCTGCTGATCGTCGGCGTCGATGCCGTCCATGATGTCGGAAGCGGCCTCGTCGCGGAGGCCGCCATCGTTGCCGCCACCATCTGCTACGCCTGCGCCGCGATCTTCGGTCGCGGCTTCAAGGGCCTCGATCCCATGGCGCCCGCGGCCGGCTCGCTGCTGGCGGGGGCGGCGGCGCTGATCCCGGCCTCGCTCATCGTCGAGCAGCCCTGGACACTGTCGCCCTCGCTGAGTTCCGTGCTGGCGCTGCTCGCGCTGGCGACCTTCTCGACCGCCGCGGCCTTCGTGATCTATTTCCGCCTGATCCAGACCCTGGGCTCGGTCGGCACCACCGCGCAGGCCTATCTGCGCGTGCCGATCGGGGTTGCCATCAGCGTCGCCTTCCTCGGCGAGAGCCTGAGCCGGACCGCCTGGATCGGCCTTGCCTGCGTCGTCCTCGGCGTCGCCGCCATGACCATCCCGTCCCGGCGGCCGGCCGGCGTCAAAACGTCATAAAACCGGGGCCGAGGAGGGCAGATATTAAGGATATTCGGCGGCGAGAGGCATGTTCCCCCGGGACCGCAATACGTCGTATATTGGAGCACCAATAGCCGGGTCCTCACATCACCAATGTCCGCCGAATTGACGCCGACCCCTGAGAAAAAGCGAACATTCTCGCTCTCCATCGGCCAGCTCACGTTCGGCAGCTTCCTTCTGGTGCTGGCGGTGATCATCGTCACCTCGACTGCGAGCGTGATCGCGATCCGGCACATCGACACGACCTTTGCCGAGCTGCAGCGGCTCCAGAGCGTCGGCGATCTCGCCGAGGACATCGACCGCCGCATGAACGAGCTGCGGCTCGCCGCGCGCGACTTCGTCACCGATCCCGGCGCCGGCATCCAGTTCAAGCAGGTGGGCGAGGCGGCCTCGACGCTCAGTGACATCCTGAAGAAGACCCGCATCGAGCTCGTGCCCGAGCAGCAGGACATGATCGACGGGGTCAGCGAGCGGCTTGCGACCTATCGCAGCGGCCTGGAGCGGATCTCGACCTTGATCGACCGCCGCGCCCAGCTGCTTGCCGGCCTGCCGCCGCTCCGCGACCAGTTCGACGCGGCTGTCTCCGGCACCGGGGACCGAGAGTTGGCGTCCCGCCTGTCGGAAGCGCAGAGCCGGATCGCGCTCGGTTTGCTTGCGCGCAACCCGTCCGCGGCCGAGCAGGCGGCGCAGAGCATGCGGGCGATGGGCGTCGCCGATCCCAATCTCAGATCGGCCGTCAACAATTACGCCGAGGCGATCATCGCGGTCGCGGTCCGTGAACGGCAGATCGCCGACATCGATCGCGAGGTGCTGGGAACCGAGGGCCGGCTGATCGGCCGCGTCACCGAGCTGCTGCGCGAGGTCAGCGCCCGGCGCGGCCACGTGCTGTCGCGCGACTTCGCCCGCACGCTGACGGAGGCGCGCTGGCAGAGCATCGTGCTCGGTACCATCGGCGTGCTGATCGGCATTCTCGCGGCCGGCTTCGTGGTGCGGCGGACGGTCCGTCCGCTCGCCCAGATCGCGCGGTCGATCCGCGCGCTCGCAGCCGGCGAGAAGAACACCTCGATCCCGTCCGCCGACCTCGACAATGAGATCGGCGATATCGCACGCGCAGCCGAAGTGTTCCGCCGCGCGCTGGAAGAGGCCGACACGGCACGCGAGGCGGCGGTGCGCGCACTGACCGAGCAGCGCCTCGCCGAAGAGAGCTATCGGAAACTGTTCGAGGGCTCGGTCGACGGCATCTATGTCACGACACCGGCCGGTGACCTCCTCAACGCCAATCCGGCGTTGGCGCGGATGATGGGCTACGATAGCCCGCAGCAGCTGATCGACAGCATCAACGACATCGCCCACACCATCTATCTCAATCCCGAGGCGCGCGTCGAATATCAGCGGCTGATGGCCCGCGACGGCATGGTGCGCGAGTTCGAATACCAGGTGCGCCAGCGCGGCGGCGACATCCTGTGGCTGTCCGACAGTGCCACCGGCGTCCGCGACGAGGCGGGCAATATCGTCCGCTACGAGGGCACGCTGCGCGACATCACCGACCAGAAGCGCGCGGAAGACGCCATCGCCGAAGGGCGGCGCCTGCTCCAGCAGGTCATCGACACCGTGCCCGCGGTCATCAACGTCAAGGACCGCGACCTGCGCTACGTGCTGATGAACCGCTACATGGCCGGCATCTTCGGCATCGAGCCCGGCGATGCGCTCGGCCGCACCACGGCCGACCTGATGTCGCGCTACGGCGCGGCCAAGTCCGACGAGAGCGACAAGCGCGTGCTGACGCTGCGAAAAGGTCTCGGCTTCTACGAAGAGGAGTACATTGATTCGTCTGGCCACATGCGGCAATGGCTCGTCAACAAGCTGCCGCTGCTCGATGCCGAAGGCGAGATCGAGCGGATCGTCACCGTGGCGCTCGACATCGGCGAGCGCAAGCGCGGCGAGCAGGAGATGCGGAAAGCCAAGGAATCCGCCGAGACCGCGCTGCGCAATCTGCGCGAGACCCAGGCCTCGCTGATCGAGGCGGAGAAGCTGGCGGCGCTCGGACGCCTCGTCGCCGGCGTCGCGCACGAAGTCAACAATCCCGTCGGCATCAGCCTCACGGTCGCCTCAGCGCTGGAACGCAAGACCGCGATGTTCACCGCCGAGGTCGAGCGTGGCGAGCTGCGCCGCTCCGCGCTCAACGACTTTCTCCACACCAGCCGCGATGCGTCCTCGCAGCTCGTCTCCAATCTCAATCGCGCCGCCGAGCTGATCCAGTCGTTCAAGCAGGTCGCCGCCGACCGCAACTATTCGGACCAGCGCAGCTTCGATCTCGGTGACCTCACCGAGCAGGTGGTGATGAGTCTGCGGCCGGGCCTTCGCAAACACAATCTCACGCTCAATGTCGAGTGCCAGCCTGATCTGACCATGAACAGCTATCCCGGACCGTACGGCCAGGTGCTGACCAATCTGTTTCTCAACGCGGTGGCGCACGCCTTCCCGGACGGCCGGCCGGGGACCATCGACATCCAGGTGCGCGAGTCCGGCAAGGACAATGTCGAGATCATCTTCTCCGACAATGGCTGCGGCATGTCGCTCGATGTCCGCCGCCGTGCCTTCGATCCGTTCTTCACGACGCGGCGCGACCAGGGCGGCACCGGTCTCGGGCTGCACATCGTCTACAGCATCGTCACGAACAGGCTCGGCGGACGGCTCGATCTGGATTCCGAGCCGGGCAGCGGCACACGTATCCAGATCATCCTGCCGCGCGTGGCGCCGCTCGAGCAGGCCGCGGAATAGCTCACGCGTTTTCGAGCGAAGTGGATGCCGGCTCGGGTGAAGAAAATGCGTCGAAACAACAATTGGGGGTTTCAGTTCTGATTCAATCAGAACCGAAGCTCTAGTCGGCCTCTGCAAGCTTGTGCAGCGTCGCGCCGAAAATCTGGCTGGCCTTTCCGACCAGTGCGGTGCCCGTCATGTCCCCGCGCGTCTCCGTGAACGTGCCGCTGACGCCGATGCCGACCGCGGCAGGGCCGCCGAACAGCGGATTGTCGTCACCCCGCGGCGAGGTGTGACGCTGGACCAGCACCTCGCCCTTGAAGGTGTTGTCCTTCACCGTGTAGCTGCCGGTGTAATAGAGGTAGGCATCGCCGCCAAGAATCTTGCCGTCGCGAAACAGAATCACGCCGCTGCCCTTGCCGACCCGACCATCGAGCAGGTTCACGTGAATCGAATAGAGGCCGTTCTTCATAACGTCCCGAGGCCGGCCGCCATCGCCCAATGGCGTAACCGGTAGGGCATTTATGCCAAAGGGCATGCGGCCACGCAACGCGGCAGTTTGGCCGCCGACCTTGCGAGCCTGCCCGTGAGCCGTAGTTGTCCCGGCTTGTCTATGACACCGCCATGACGGTCTGATCATGAAGCGAGGCCAGTCGTTGCGAATCAAGTTGGCCCGCGAAATGCATAACCATTGTTGCACTGGCCGCGGGGTGCTGGAGCAAGACAAACGTGAGCAACTGGATCGATTCCGGCGGCGAGAAGCCGCGTCTGTACAGTGTGCGTCCCACGATTTGCGAAACACGACAACGGCGGATCGGCGGCGCAGCACGCTGGCGAACCGTGGCGAACCTAGCATGCGTCCTGGCCCTGATCGCACTCGCGGCCCCCTTCGGCCACGCGCGCGACCGCGGCCAGTTCGTCAACACCAATGCCGAATTGAAGGCCTGGTTCGACGGACTGCGAAGCGGCAAGGGGCCTTGTTGCTCCGATGCCGACGGCTCGGCGCTCTCGGACACCGACTGGGACAGCAAGGACGGGCACTATCGGGTCCGCGTCCCGCGCTATGGCTACATGATCGACGGCCGACCGCAGGAGCTCGTCTGGGTCGACGTGCCCGAGGAGGCCGTGATCTCGGAGCCGAACCGGGTGGGGCGCACCATGGTCTGGCCGATCTACGGCTACATGGGCGTCGCCGTCCGCTGCTTCATGCCCGGCAGCATGACTTGAGGCACGCCGGGCGGCACGTCGCCCGGTGAGCCGATGCGGCACGTGCCGTATCAGGTATATTTCTTGTCGCGCTCGAGCAGCTCGATGGAGATGCCTTCGGGGCCGCGGATGAAGCAGATGCGCACGCCGGGGCGGATCGTGGTCGGTTCGCGCGTGAAGGTGACGCCCTTGGCCTTGATCTCGGCGGCGACGGCGTCGATGTCCTTCACCGTGAGACCGAAATGGTCGAGGCCTTGATGCGGGTGCGGCGGCGGCGGGTTGACCGCATTGTCGCCCTCGAGCGGCGCAATGAAGATCCTTGCGCCGCCGAGATTCACGTCGATCCGTCCGGGCGCTTGCACGATCTCGCCACCGAGGATGTCCCGCAGCCAGGCCGCCGTGGCCTCCGGATCAGGGCTGCGCAGATGGACGTGATCCCAAGTGACGACTGGCATTTCATGTTCTCCCGACAGATCTTGATGTTGCAGCGCATGTTAGCGGCCTCGGCCCGTGACCGCCACCGCTCTTGCCGACTCGGCAGCTGCGCGGGAACCTTAGTTCGCCTTCCGGATTAAGGTAAGCAGTGGCCGAATCCGTTGTCGAACGTGATCCCGCCGCGATCGGTGAGGCAACCATGAACGCTGGGTTTGACCGCATCGGGATAGGGCGTCTCGCCGGAACCGGCGAGCGACTGGCGCGGGCGGTGACGATCGCGAGCGTTTCATTTGGGCTAGGCCTGCTGTGGCTGTTGGCGGCCATCATCGTCGGTTGCGGCATTGGGATGCTGCTCCCCCTCTCCAGAGGCAACAGTGCAGAGCCGGTGAAGTCTGAGATGGCAGCGGTCGCGACGGCGCCTTCGGGCGATGCGGCCGCCGCGTCGCCGCCTTCCGAAGCTCCGATTCCGACAATGGCAGAACTCGGTCGGATCAGGATTTCATCTCAAACCTGGCGCCGCGGCGGCCTTGGCTCGAAGGCGCTGGTGACGCTCACGCTGCGCAACGACAACGACTATGCCGTAAAGGATGTCGAGATCGTCTGCGCTTTTGCGCGGCGCGATGGCAGTCATCTCACCGACCGCACCCGCGTTCTGGCGGATCCGGTCAGCATGAAGAGCCGCAAGACTTTTGCGCGCATTCCTGTCGGCTTCGTCAACGTGAATGCCGATCAGGCAAAGTGCTCGCTTGTGGCAGCACGTCGGACATAAGGCCGGCAGTGCCGGGTAGCGGAAAAGTTACTGTGCTGGGGCCTTGGCCGAAAAACTTGGCGTCGCCATTTGAACCGAACGGCTGGGCCAGGAACCAATTAAATGATCGCCTGTTAAGGCGGAGAGCCCACGCGGGGATGCGGCGGGCGGAGCGTGGCCAATGCCCATCTTTCGGTATTTCTTCTTTGTCGGTGGAGCCTTGCTCGCACTGCTGTTCGCGGCGAACTACGTTCTGCCGACTTCGCCTGTGACGCAGGCGATCGCAACCGCAGGCAACGAACAGCCGTTGATTCGGATCCGGTCCGATCGCCACCTGCCGGAGCGTGTCGTACTCGACACCAGTCAGCCGACGCTTGCCGCCCCTGCGGTGAAGGTCGCCGCCGTCGCGGCTCCCCAGCCGGCAGTGGAGGGCATGTCACCCGCTTTGGCCGAGATATCAGCCAAGGCGCGGGTCCGCGAGACGTTCGCCCAATTCACGCCGGCTGCGAAGGCCGATACTGCTGCGGTCAGGAAGACCGAAGCCAGGACGCAAATTCAGCCGCAAGTTCAGGCCCAGGCCCAGATTCCGCAGGCCCAGCCCGCTCAGACCCAATCCTCCCAGATCTCGGCGCAGCAGCCCAAGCGCAAGATCGCCAGAACGCATCCGGTGCCGCAGCAAGGGCGGCCGATGATGGTGATGGCGCAGCAGCCGCATTTCGGCTTCTTCAACAGCACCTGGTAAGGGCGGGTCTGACCCGTCTCGAATCGGGGCGGGAAGGGCTTTTTATTGGACGGCCTCTCTGCTAATTCGAACCCATCCGAACGTCGTCCGGCCTGCTGGCTCGCCAGCAGCGATCTGGGGCGTCTCGGCTACGGCCCAAGATCTGGGCCAGGGCGCTCGTAGCTCAGCTGGATAGAGCATCGGATTTCGATTCCGAGGGTCGGGAGTTCGAATCTCTCCGAGCGCGCCAATTCCGGAAATGTTCCGAAGAGGGCGCTGACAACAACGACCGCCGCAACGGCCTGCCCCCGTCAGCTAGCCGTCGGACCGGCTTGCCGGCCTCGTGCCAGCGTGTCGGACGGCGCTTCGTGGAAGATCGCGCGGTAAGCTGCGGAAAACTCTCCCAAATGGTGAAAGCCTTGGGCGCGCGCGCATGTGGCGACGGTGGCGCCGCTGCCCTTGAGAAGGCGAGACCGGGTCTCCCACAATTTTTTCAGGCGAATGTACTGGTGCAGGCTCATGCCACGCACTTTGCTGACGGCGCCGCCGAGCGTCCGGATCGAGACGCCAAACTCGCCGGCCAGATCGGCGGTATAGATCGGAGCAGTCGGATGTGCTGCGACGTAATCGTCGATCCGTTGCACAAGTTTGATCGATCGCTCGCCCTGGACGGAGGCACTCCGGTCCGAGAGCGAATCGATGCGGAACAGATCGTCGAGCGCGAGCAGCAGGCCTTCCTGGAGATGGGCGGCGACCTCGGTCGTTTCGAACAGGGCCGGCTGCACCGATGCGGTTCGCAGAATGTCGAGCAGGAGCTGCCGTATGTGGAGCAAAGCGGAGCGGTTCGCGCCATAGGCCCGCAAATCGTCCGCCTGATCGAACCAGCCCCTGTCACTCAGGCCGGGTGAGAAGATGATCATCGCATGATGATTGGTCCGGCGCTCGACGAAATGGCATTCATCGCTGCCGCGGAGCGCGATGAAGAAACGCGCGTCAAGATCCATGCCCTTGGAATTGACCTGAAGGTCGTCCGTCATGGGCAGGATCACCATCCCGCCGTGCATCCGATAGGCGCCGTCGAGGATGCGCGCGAACGATCGCATCATGACGATGCGGCAGCCGGGCAGGGAGACGACAGCGCGAGCCGCCGCGAAATTCCGGACGTCGAGCGGAATGCTTCTCGCATCCTCCATCGACTCGATCGGCCGAAACGCATCGACGTCGGCAAAGCCGATCAATTGAAGCGCCGAGGATGGGGCGAGGGCGTCGAACAACATGCGTGTGGCCGGCTGCCGCAATATGACAATCAAATGAACGTCGGAACATCGCCATCAATGGCGAAACATCGCGCTTCAGTAAACCGGATTCCGGGCCGTAGTATTGCGGACATCATGGCATGAAGCGGGCGGATCGATGTCGTCGTCAACGGTCTCGAGTCATCGGCTGGCCGGAGGCGAGGTCGATGAAATGCAGCCGCGTGCAGGCGGGACAGGCGAAGGAGGCAAAGCTCTGTGCCTCCTGTCTCTGTTGCTTCTCAAGATGTGTCTGCACATTCATGCCCGTCTGGGGACATCGAAAAACGATCAAATCGACCATCGTCGGAGAATGACGGCGTGGCGGATTTCGTCTTTGATCTAGATCAGTTTTGGAATGACTCCAGACCAACATCCTTGATCTCGCAAAAGCGAAGGGGCCCCGGAGGGCCCCTTTAGAATCACCAGCGGCGATAGCGTGGTCCGTAATAGCGAGGCCCGCCATAAAAGCGCGGTGCATACCGGGGACCGTAGTAGGGCCGCGGCGCGTAGTATCCATAGTAGTTCGGGCGCCAGAAACAGCGTCCCCAGGCGTCACAGACCATGCGGACCTGCTCGACGTCGGAAACCTGCGGCGTCGCAGGAGCAGGCGCGATGGGCATGGCGGACGCCGCCGGTGATGCGACCAACGCACCCAGCAGGGTCGCGGCGACGAGGCCAATTCTAAGCTTCATGATGTCTTTCTCCGCTTACGCAATACAGGGATATCGAAGTTTGTTCTGATCAAATTGTGGCGGGGCGAAATGTAATGCTGATGAACAGGTCTTCAGCCAGCCCGCCGCAGGCCTGACCTTTAGCTCCGGCAGACTATCCCAGGTTCGCGCTCTTGACCAATACTGCGCTTGCGTTTGCGCCTCCGCAGGACATCGCCACCATCCTTGATCCCGCGCAATTCTCCGATACGGCTTCGTCCCTAAGCTAGCCTTGTGGCCAGCCTTTCGAGCAATTCGAAGAGCAGGCTCGCGAGGTCGCTTTGGAGCTGTGCAAATGGACAAAATGAGAATCGAAAAGGGTGACTGGCTGGTCGTGTGCGACGGGCGCAAGGCGCTCATTCTGGAAAACCTCGGCGACGAGATGTTTCCGAACCTCCACACCAGGGAGGTGCACGAGCAGCCTAATCCGTCGACCAGCGCGCAAGGGAGCGACGCGCCGGGCAGGCTCCATGGCGCGGCCGGCACCGCGCGCAGCTCGGTGGAGCAGACTGATTGGCACGACGAGGCCGAGCGCGCCTTCCTGCGCAGCCTGGCCGGACGACTCGATGCCGCCGTCAGCTCAGGCGAGACCTCGGCCTTGACCATGGTGGCCTCGCCGCGTGCGCTCGGGATGATCCGCGCCGACTATTCGGATGTGGTGCGCAAGGCACTCCAGGGCGAGGTCGGCAAGGACCTCGTCAAACTGCCGGTCTACGAAATCGAGAAGCAATTGCTGCTGTCGGGCGCCGCCAAATAGCGGCCCCCGGGACGCGCCTGCGCCCCTCAGTAGCAGGGGTGCCGGCGGCGGTCCTGACCGACATAGGCGGCTGCGCTCTGGTAGCAATGGTTGGTCGACGGGCCGTCGTAAAAGGCGAACGTCCCGGGAGTCATGCCGGGCCCGTAATTGTGGAGATAGCTGATCGGGTAGGGCAGCGGGTTCGTGGTATAGCGGTGGTACCGGTGATGTCCCCGTGCCTCCGCGAGGCCAGGGGCAAGGATTGCGGCTGACAGGGCAGCAATCGCGGCTACAAGCTTCAACTTGCTCATCTCGAATCTCCGGAACCCGCACGAATAGGTCAGCCGTTTATAGCCAGTTCGGGCGGCCGGAACACCCGTCTGCAGCCCGGAAATCGGGGCCAATCCCGCAGATTCCCGGGTGGGTGTGACAGAATTGCCGGTTCTGTGGTCCGGACTTGCCCATTTTTGGCCTTTTCGAGATGCTTAACGAATTCCCCACACAAGTGTGACCAAAGAGAATTAGCTCAAGACTCCTGTTGCCGGCTTCTTGGGGTCTATAGGCCGGTCCATTCCTGAAGGCTTTCGCCGTCACCTCGCCATGCGCATCACGCTTCTGAGCCTGCTGTTGCTCTCGGTCTTCGCCGCCACGCCGGCGCGGGCCGAGCTGCACATTACCCGCGACCACGGCGGCTATGTCGAGGAGTACAAGGCCAAGTACAAGCGCGTCCGCGAGAAGGGCGAGCGCGTCATCATCGACGGCATCTGCAACTCGGCCTGCACCCTGGTGCTCGGCATCGTGCCGATGAACAAGATCTGCGTGACGCCGCGCGCCAGCCTCGGCTTCCACCAAGCCTACTACGACAAGGCCTTCACCTTCGGCATCAAGGTCACCAGCGCGGAGGGGACGTCCGACCTGATGGCCTATTACCCCGACACGGTGAAGGACTGGATCCGCCGCAATGGCGGGCTCACCACCGACATGAAAAAGATCAAGAACGGCGTCGAGCTCTGGAAGATCATCGATCCCTGTCCGGACGAATGGTGAGCGGCTGAACCGTCCCGTCCGTCGCAGCGCAGCATCGTCCGGACGAAATTGGCCGAAATTCGCATTGCCGCATTGGTCCCCGGTGGGGCAATGAGGCGGCAATGAATCATAATCAAGAAGCCCTGACCGCCCGCGCCGCGCCGATCCTGTTCGTCCTGCTCTGGAGCACGGGCTTCATCGGCACCAAATACGTCGTCAACAATGCCGATCCCCTGACCTATCTCGCCATCCGCATGGCGTTCGTGGTCGGTCTGATGGCGATCATCGTCGCGATTGCGCGGCCGAAATGGCCGGACCGGATCGGCATCGCGCACAGCGCCGTCGCCGGCATTCTGGTCCATGGCTTCTATCTCGGCGGCACCGCAATCGCGATCGCGCACTCGATTCCGGCCGGGCTCTCCGCGCTCATTCCGGGCCTTCAGCCGATCCTGACCTCGACCATCGCCAACCGCTGGCTCGGGGAGAAGGTGACGCCGGTGCAATGGGCGGGGCTCGTGCTTGGCCTCGGCGGCGTCGTGCTGATCCTGCACGGCCGTCCGATGACCGGCGAAGCCGGGCTCGGTTGGCTCGCCTCCGTGGTCTCGCTGATCAGCATCACGCTCGGCACGCTCTATCAGCGCCGCTACTGCAACCACATCGACTGGCGCGCCGGCAATCTCGTGCAGTACGTGTCCGTCACGATCTTCTTTGCGATCGGCGCCTTCCTGTTCGAGGACCGCGTGGTGCACTGGACGCGCGAGTTCATGCTCGCGCTGGCCTGGCTCGCCGTAGCCCTCTCGATCGGGTCGATCGGGCTGCTGTACTGGCTGATCCGCCATGCCGCCGCCACGTCTGTTGCAAGCCTGTTCTACCTGGTGCCCGCCGTGACGGCGCTGATGGCTTATCTGCTGTTTGGAGAAAAGCTCGATGCGCTGGCGATCGCGGGCATGGTGATGTGCGCGGCCGCGGTGTTCGTGGTCAACCGGCGCTTCTAGGACCGGCGGGCCGGGCCGCCAGAATACATCCCTGACGTGCGCGGCAAGATCGTGCTAGGGTCGGCGCATTTCAGTGGCCCTTTCACAGGTGATTTCCATGAAGAAAGCGAGACGCGCATTGCTTGGCAGGTCCCTGAAGCCGGTCCGGATTGCCTGCATCAACTACGCGGAGCCGACGATCAGCGGCCGCAAGATGGCCAGGCTCACAGCGGCGCTCCAGAAATGCTACGACAAGCACTTCCTGCCGGTGTGGGGCTATCCGGTCGACCTCTATGTCAGCGAAAAGCCGAAGCCGGGCGAGTGGCAGCTGGTCTATTTTGACGAGGCCTCCCACAAGAACATGCTCGGCCGCCATGAGCTGACGCATCGCCGCCAGCCGATCTCAAAGATCTTCGTCAAGGCGCTGGGCGACGAGCCGGTCAGCGTGGCGGCCTCGCACGAGCTGTTCGAGATGGTGCTCGATCCCATGGCCAATCTCTGGGCCGACAAAAACCGGAACACCCAATATGCCTATGAGGTCTGCGACGCGGTGGAAGAGGACACCTTCATCGTCGCCGGCTTCGAAATGTCGAACTTCGTCTATCCGTCCTGGTTCGAACCGTTTAGGCATCCCCGGGGCACCAAGTTCGACCACAAGGGAACGCTGAAAGAGCCGTTCTCGATGACCGAGGGCGGCTACGTCATCAAGAAGGTCAACGGCAGGAAGGTGATCAAGGCGTTCGGCTCGCCCGAGAAACGGCGGCGCTTCAACGCCGAGGACCGGCGCGGTCATCGCAGCGAATTCCGCGATCCGCAGGGCGAGCATCACCCGGGCCGGCGCGCGGCTAAGCGGCGGGGGTAGGGCATCGCTGGAGCCGTCTCCGGGCGCGTCCGCCCCCGGAGACTTGAGCGTTGCGATCAGCGCTTGGCCTTCTTGGCCTTCTTTTTCGACTTGGCAGCTTTCTTCGTCGCCTTCTTTGCGGTCTTCTTCGACGACTTCTTGGCCGCCTTCTTCGACGACTTCTTTGCAGCTTTCTTCGAAGTCTTCTTGGTGGTCTTCTTCGAAGTTTTCTTCGCAGCCTTCTTGGCTTTCTTCGTGGAAGCCTTCTTCGGCGCTACTTTCTTCGCAGCCTTCTTGGCGGCCTTCCTGACCTTCTTCACCGCAGCGACAGCGGCGTCCTTGGTCGTTTCCACGGCGGCGGTGATCGTGTCCATCGCCTGTTCGGTGATCGGCTTGTCGTCGTCCATAGTGTCCCCCACGGTTTGCATGGAGCGATGACGATAGCGCGTTTCATAATTGTGTCAAAGCAACGCTCAACCTTTGCGGATCTTGGCGTAGGCCGCGAGCGCGCGCTCTCGTCCCTTGGCATGATCGACGATCGGCTGCGGATAGGTCTTGCCGAGCGTGACGCCGGCGCTCGCAAGCTCGATCGGCGTGGCTTCCCAGGGCTTGTGGATCAACTTGGCCGGCACGTCCTTTAGCTCGGGCACCCAGCGCCGGACATAGGCTCCATCCGGGTCGAATTTCTCGCCCTGGAGCACCGGACTAAACACGCGGAAATAGGGCGCCGCGTCGGCGCCGCAGCCGGCCACCCACTGCCAGTTGGCGGGATTGCTGCCGGCATCCGCATCGACCAGCGTGTCCCAGAACCAGCTTTCGCCGTCGCGCCAGTCGATCAGGAGGTGCTTGACCAGGAACGAGGCGACCACCATCCGCACCCGGTTGTGCATCACGCCGGTGTGCCACAGCTCGCGCAGGCCGGCGTCGACGATGGGATAGCCGGTGCGCCCGCGCTGCCACGCGGCGAGCGCCTTGGCGTCGGGCTTCCATAGAAAGCCATCGAAGTTTGCTTGGAGGTTTTCAGTGGCGAGGGTGGGATGGTCGTGCAGCAGGTGGCGGCAGAACTCTCGCCAGCCGAGCTCGCTCAGGAACTTGTCGATGCCGGATCCGATCGCGGGATTTTCCGCCGCGGCGAACCGCGCGGCGTGCCAGACTTGGCGCGGGCTGAGCTCGCCGAACCTCAAATGCGGTGACAAATGTGAGGTGCCCTCGCGGTCCGGGCGGTCGCGATCGCCGACATAGCCTTGTGCGGTGTGCTTGAGGAAGTCGCGCAGGCGGGCGCGGGCGGAAGCTTCGCCCGGGGTCCATGTCTCGCGCAGGCCGCCGGCCCAATCGGGCTTGTCCGGCTCGAGCTTCCAGGCCTCCAGCGCGTCGCTGGCGACTGTGGGCGCAGGACGCAGCTCCTTCGGTACCGGCAGGGGCTTCGGCGGATCGCCGAGCGCCAGCACGCGCCGCCAAAACGGCGTGAACACGCGCAAGCCGCGGCCTTCCTTGTTGCGGATCGCCGCAGGCGGAACGAGCAAGTCGCCCTGGAAACTTTGCGAGTCCACGCCGCTCTTTGCCAGTGCCGCTTCGAGCTGCCGCTCGATCGCCTGATGCGGCGCCTGTGCGATCCCGTTCCAGTAGACCGAACGCGCTCCGCTCTCACGCGCCACCTCCGCGATTACCCTGGCCGCCGACCCCTTACGCAGGATCAGCGATCCGCCGCGCGTGGCAATATCGGCGCCTAGCGCCCGCAGCGACTGCGCCAGCCACCAGCGCGCCGCGGCGCCCGGCGCTCGCCCGGCCGCGTCGTCCAGCACATAGAGGCATATCACCGGCGCGCCGGTCTTCGCAGCGGTCTTGGCGGCCGCGTGGAGGGCGGGGTGGTCGGACAGGCGGAGGTCATCGCGAAACCAGACGATGATGGGCGGAGCGCTTGGCGTAGTCCTTAGCGTATTTCTGGGCGTGGTCAGGGGTGTCCTCGTTAACGATTTGGAAAGCATGTCGCGATGGGAACCGCGTTAATGCGGCCGTAAGCCGATTGCACGAATATGCAGGAATTACAGGAGTCATTCCATTCATGTACGGACGAGCAACGGCGAAGTTTCTGCCGCAATTCAAACTTGGCACCAAGGCGCTCCTCTGCGCGGTGCTGCTGATCGCCATGAATACGGCGCTCGTGGTCGGCGCCGGCTATTGGTCGCTCAGCTCCGCTTTCAACGATCGTGCGCTCCGCGACATCGAGGTGAGCTTGCGCACGCTGGCGCTGGCCTTTGCCGAGATCGTTCCCGATGCGAAGATCACGATGCGGGATGGCGCGGTGGCGCGCGCCGAGATTCCCAAGATGCCCGACTTTAAGGATCACGCCATCGTCGATCGCGCGGTGTCCTATGTCGGCGGCAACGCCACCCTGTTCGTGTTCGACGATGCGAGCGGGCAGTTCGTGCGGCGCTCGACCAACGTGAAGAAGGAAAATGGCGACCGCGCCGTCGGGACCCAGCTGGCCGCCGATCACCCGGCGCAGGCGCTGCTGCGTCGTGGCGAGGCCTACAAGGGCCCGGCCACCCTGTTCGGCAAGTCCTTCATGACCGCGTATTTCCCGATCGCCGACGCCAGCGGCAAGGTCGCCGGCATCCTCTACGTCGGCATCCCGATGGCGCAGTTCGAGAGCATGCTGGCCCAGACGATCGAAAGCATGGCGGCTGCCGCCGGCCTCGCCGCGTTGCTGGTGCTGGTCCTGACCTTGCTGGTCGTCCGCCGTGTCACCAAGCCGCTCACCTCGGTCACGCGCTCGCTGACGGCGCTCGCCGAAGGTCAAAGCGACGTCGAGATCGATTGCGAGGATCGCGCCGACGAAATCGGCGAGATCGCCCGCACGGTCGCTGTGTTCAGGAGCAATTCGCAGGAGCGGGCGCGGATGCGCAGCGAGCAGGCGGCGGCTTCGGCTGCAGCCGCCGAGCAGCGCAAATCCGACCTGCGCAATTTCGTCGAAGAGTTCCGCGGCGGCGTCGGCGGCATTCTCGACAAGGTGCTGACGTCGTCAGGCGAATTCGAGCGCGCGGCGCGGCAGCTCACCGACACCGCGCGCTCCACCGCCGATCTGTCGGCGCGCTCGGCCGGAGCTTCCGAAAATGCCTCCGAGCACGTGCGTTCGGCGGCGTCGGCCTCGGACGAGCTGTCTCAATCGATCTCCGAAATCACCCGGCGGGTTCAGGAATCGAACGTCATTTCCGCTGAGGCCGTGCGGCAGGCCGAGGCGACCGATCAGCGCATCGCGCAGCTCTCCGAGGCGGGCGCGCGCATCGGCGATGTCGTCAAGCTGATCACCTCGATCGCCGAGCAGACCAACCTCCTGGCGTTGAACGCGACCATCGAGGCCGCGCGCGCGGGCGATGCCGGCCGCGGCTTTGCGGTGGTGGCCCAGGAGGTCAAGACGCTCGCCGGCCAGACCGCCAAGGCCACCGACGAGATCTCGAACCAGATCGCCAGCATGCAGCTTGCGACCGAGGAATCGGTTGTCGCCATCAAGGCGATCAGCCAGACCATCGAGCGTATCAGTGGCATCGCGGGCTCGATCTCGGCGGCCGTCGAGCAGCAGAAGAGCGCGACCCAGAACATCGTCGCCAGCGTTCGCGCGGCGGTATCGGGCACGGCCGATGTCGCCGTCAACGTCCGTCAGGCCGCCGAGGGTGCGAACGAGACGGGTGAGACGTCCAGCCGGATGTTTGCCTCCGCCCAGGCGTTGTCGGGCGAGAGCCTGCATCTGAAGGCCGAGGTCGAGGGCTTCCTCGAACGCGTGCGCGCGGCGTAAGAGCTGACATCGTCATCCGGAGCGATGCCGACGCATCGCCCCGGATGACAGTTTTTATTTCGGCTGCGGCACGATCCGGATGTAGGGCTTCGGCTCCTTCCAGCCCTGCGGATAGATCGTCTTGGCCTCGTCATTGGAGACCGAGCCCGCGATGATGACGTCGTCACCCTGCGACCAGTCGGCCGGGGTGGCGACCCGGTGCTTGGCGGTGAGCTGGAGCGAGTCGATGACGCGGAGGATCTCCTGGAAGTTCCGGCCCGTCGTCATCGGATAGACCAGCACCAGCTTGATCTTCTTGTCCGGCCCGATGACGAAGACGTTCCGAACAGTCTGGTTGTCGGCGGCGGTGCGGACAAGGGGATCGCCTGAGATGGCAGCCGGCAGCATGCCGTAAAGCTTGGAGACGTTGTAATCGGTATCGGCAATCATCGGGAAGTTCGGCGCCGCGCCTTGCGTCTCCTTGATGTCCTCCGACCATTTGGAATGGCGATCGACCGGATCGACCGAGAGGCCCATCAGCTTGACGCCGCGCTTGTCGAATTCCGGCTTCAGCTTGGCGAGCGCACCGAGCTCGGTCGTGCAAACCGGCGTGAAGTCCTTGGGGTGCGAGAACAGCAGCGCCCAGCTATTGCCGATCCAGTCGTGGAACTTGATCTTCCCTTCGGTGGTCTCGGCTTCGAAGTCGGGGGCTGTGGCGCCGATCGGAAGTGTCATGGTTCTACCTCATGCTATTGAATTTACTTAGGAATTCATCTTTGACCGTTATGACCATTATAGGGTCTCCGCGATCCCAAGTGAACGCTAACTGAACCGCTTCAAGTAAAATGTGAATTCCTTCTTTGAAGGCCTGATTTCCTAGCACCTTTTTGTTACAGCGGCGCCTGCGGCGAAACATCTCCACCGGGGCTATACGGGTGCGATTGCCCCGAGAAAGCCTTTTATGACTTCCATCACGCTCGCCCGTCGCTTCCCAGAACCAAACTGGTCCTGACAGCGACCAATTGGCAACTATCTCAAAAAGTCGCGCTCCCCGTACCGAATCATTAACCACCCCTTTACGCCGGCATGAAAATGCTGGCCGATCAGAAGAAATCTGGAAGTGAACTATGTCTGCCGCTGCGCATAAGTCTGTTGAGTCGCCGTCCCTCGAACCGTCCTGCCGCGATACCGCGGCCCATGCACTGACCATCGTGCGCGACGGCGTGATCACGGGCGAAGGCCCGACCACCAAGGGAAGGGTGCATTTCTCCCGCTCGCTCGATGCCGATGACGCCGCCTGGTGCGTCCGCATTCTCACCGCCTCGGCTGTCAACGACCAGCCGGTCAGCCGTGCTGAAGCCGAAGCGCTGTTCGAGATCAACGAAGCTGCGACCGAGCGCACCGATGGTGGCCGGTTCGACGATTTGCTGGCCAAGGCGGTCGCCCATTATGCGGCGAGCGCCTCCGGCCTGAAGGTACCGCCGCGCAGCGTGGCGCTGTCGGCCGAGTCCGATATCGAGGGCTGGGCGCCGTCCTATGCCTCCAAGGTCAACAGCGAAATGCTGGAGTGGATCGCCGGCCAGATGCGCGGCAAGCGCCACAACAACCGTCGCCTGATGGCGATGGTGGCGACCTTCCTGGGCGCCACCGCGCTGCCTCTGGTGGGCCAATTGCCGAACGTGTTCGACATCGGCATGTAAGATTTTGGGCATGTAAGATTTTGGGCCTCTCACGAGGACGCATCTGAACGGCGGGGTTACTTCCCCGCCGTTTTTTGTTTGCCGGTGTCCAACTCGAGGCCGAGCGTGCGGCCCGGGAAACCGGCAGTGTCGAAATAGCGCTGGCTGCCGACGCGCTGGAAGTTCAGCACGGTCTGAAGGCCGTTCTCGGACTTCTTCGACTTCTCGACCCCCTTGTACGCCTTCGGAACGACGCCATTGGGCAACGCCTCCGACATCACACGGCCGACGAGGCCGCCGTTCTGCGATGCGCGCAGGCCGAGGAGCTGGGCGGCGGTCATGCCGACGTCGGCATTGCTGACCGGGATATCGCTGACATAGCCGGCTTTGAAGTCCGGACCGATCGCGGCCATGAAGTTCATGGTGTCGCCGCGGCTGAAGCTGCCATGCATGCCCTGGCCCTGGCGCAGTACGGTGTCGGCGACCTGCACCGAGCAGTTGGTCGGCGCCTCGCCGCAATCGCTGGCATAGGAGCGGAAGTTGACGACGATCGCCGGCGTCGGCGTCGCCGCCTTGCCGCGCAGGTTGATGCTCGACAGCGGCAGGGTGCCGGGGAAGCGGCCGAGCGAGTCGTCGACGAACAGGCCGGAGACGTAATCCTGCTCGAGCAGCAGCTTGATGGTCCTGGCCGCCAGCTTCTTGTCCTTGTTCGGCAGATAGATCAGGTCGGAGCCGCCATTGGTGGCGACGACGAGATCGGGCTTTTCCGGATCCTTGCCGAGCACGCCGTTGCCGGCCTTGGGGTGCTTGTTGCCGTCGACCTTGGCGTTCTTGTCGTTAGGATCGAACAGCGGCAGCTCGAGCGCCTTGGCAAGGTCGAGCGCCAGGAAGCCCATCGGCAAAAAGTCCTTCGGCGTGTCGTCATAGCTGACCTTGGCCGAGGGGCTGGTCTTGCTTTCCTTGGAGATGGTCGAGAAGCCGTGGTCGGCCTGGACCATGATGTTGGTGTTTGCGGCAAGGCCGAGCTCGTCCAGCGCCTTGCGGAGCTGGGCGAGATTGTTGTCGGCATTCTTGATGCCGGCCATCGAGGTCGGCCCGTTGATGCCGGGCATGATCTGGTTGAGGCTGTCGCCGGTGTTGTGCTGACTGCCGTCGGGGTCGCGCGACCAGAACACCAGCACGAACGGCTTGTTGCGGGCCTTGAACATCGGCAGCACGACCTTTGCGGCGACGTCGGCGAAATAGGCCTGCTGGGCGACGTTGGCGACGGTCGTGCCGGGCGTCTTGGCATCGCCCGCCTTGGAGTTGTCGCCGCGCGGCGGCGTGGCGAGGGGCAGGCCGGCCTTGGTGAGAGCGGCCTTGATCTCGTCCGACAGCGCCACGCCATTTTTGCCGCCGGTGGCGTCGTCGAACACGACCGAATGCAGGCCGGCCTTTTCGGGCTTGTCGGTGTGGTCGAACTGATAGGTCGGACCATGCTTGCCGAGCGCGGCGGTGCTGTAGCCCTTGTCCCGCGCCAGCTTCAGGATCGTGTCTTCGTTGAGATAATCGCCCTTGAAATGCTCGTCGATGTCGCCGAGCACGGCGTCGTTCTCGATGAAGGGGACCACGGTGTCGCCAGCGGGCACCGAGGTGTAGTTGGTCCAGATCGTGTTGGAGAACACGCCGGTATCGCCGAGATAATGGCCGGTCGACATCGCCGAGCCGTTGGCCATGGTGAAGGTCGGGAACAGCGAGTGCGAGTTCTTGAAATTGACACCCTTATCGCGGATTTCGGCCATTGCGGGGGCAGTCTCGGGTGTGACCTTCAGCGCCCGCAGACCGTCCGGAATGAACAGGATCAGGTTACGGGGCGTGTTGTTCTCTGCGGAGGCAGGTCCGGTCGAAAGTCCGGCGGACAACACTGTCAGTCCGGCTGACAGCAACACCAGTGAACGGCGCATCAAAATCTCTCCCTGCGAGGCGGCTTGGCCGCCAACCGCGGCCCCCGGCTTCGTTTAGTTTCGCTGCATGACGGTTTTGTTACAAGAGCGGAGCGCCATGCAAAGAAGGGTAGGGACGGTCCGCGTGTCCCGGACGCGCTGTAGCGCACGGCCAAGAGGCGTTGCGCAGCGTCCGGGGCACGAGACAGGAGTTTTGGCGGGCAGCTGCTTCAGCATCGTCATTGCGAGCGCAGCGAAGCAATCCAGAATCTTTCCGCGGCGGCAGACTGGATTGCTTCGCTGCGCTCGCAATGACGGAGTGTAGGCAAGCGCGTCGCTCTTTAAATTCGCATCTCACTCGCAGACACACCTTCGCCATCTCGCGGCTTGTTCGCCCGAGCTTTGCTTCGTCGTCTCACCCTCAATTGAAAGAGGGCGCAGGGAAGACCGGGTGCCGGCTGGCACCCACGGTCCACTGTGCGAGATTGTCGTAAGAACAATGCACAGCGGCATACAGGTGAAGCCCAACACACGGCCTTCCCTGCGCAGTGGCTTTACGGCTTATGTCGCGCTCTCCCCGGGGAGCGATGCACTATTGCCCCCGTCGCCTTGCGGATGGCTGACGCGCGGGCCCGGTTGAGCCATCACATCACCGCAACGCTTGACGCACAGACCCCGGGCGTCAGGACCACACGATTTTGCCGTACGCCGATCACACCGGTCGTGTGCGCGACACTCTCGCTCACGGTTGCCCGCCCTGCGAAGCCTTCGCGCCGATGTGACTAACGTCCACCGCCGTCCGGCCCGCGTTCGTGACGATCGCGATACGCCCCTCTTCCTTGGGCCGGAGTGAGGAATTGCTAACAAAAATCCGAATTCTAATAAAGAGAAATATTTTGTCGCCGGTCCGTTGACCCCGGACTTGGGTGTTTCGCCCGAAATGACGCAAGGGATTGTGGCGGGCGCGGTCAATCCGGCGACGTCGGCACCGGCGTATTCTGCACGACTGCCTTGGCCGGCGCGGTCGTCGCGGGATTGCGGCCGCCATTGGCCAGGTTGCGGCGAAGCGATGGCGGCGCCGCCTGCAGCGCAAAGATGATCGCGATCTGGGTCCGGTTCTGGAGGCGGTATTTGCGCATGATGTTGCCGATATGCGCCCGCACCGTGTTCTCCGAGATCTTGAGCTCGTAGGCGATGTTCTTGTTCTGCATTCCGCGTGCGATCAGCATCATCAGGTCACGCTCGCGTGGCGTTGGTGTGATCGAATGTTTCGGATCCGGACTCATGACTGCTCCTCCGTGGCCTTTGGTCGATGCGAACACTCCAGCATGTTCTCACTCCGTCTTGAGTGCCTCGATCGGACTGAGCTTGGATGCCTTGTGTGCAGGATAAAAACCGAAGATCAGGCCGGTCGCGATCGAGAAGGCGAGGGCAAGGCCGATCGCCTGGCCGTCGATCGAGGTGATCCATCCTGCCATGCGAGCCACCGTCATCGAGAGCGTGACGCCGGCACCGACGCCGATCGCGCCGCCGAGCAGGCAGAGCACGAGCGCCTCGCAGAGAAACTGAAGACGGATGTCCCGCATCCGCCCGCCAAGCGCGCGGCGGATGCCGATTTCGCGCGTGCGCTCTGTGACCGACACGATCATGACGTTCATGATGCTGATGCCGCCAACGAGCAGCGAGACCGAGGCGATGGCGACGAGCAGGAGCGCGACGGTGCGGATCGCTCCTTGCTGCGCTTCCATGGCGGCGGCGGGATCCTGGACCTTGAAGTCGTCCTCCTGCCCAGCGGGGATACGGTGGCGCTGCCGCAGCAGGTTTTCGATCTCGGTTCGCGCCCCGGCCATCTGTCCGTCCGCAGCCACCTTGGCGATGATGTAGGCGACCGAATCCCGGTTGATGTTGCTTGCACTGCCGAGGAAGCGCAGCTTGGCGGTGGTGAGCGGCACGAAGGCGACGTCATCCTGCGCCGGTCCCTTGCGATCGAGAACGCCGACCACTTCGAGCGGCACCTTCATGATCCTGATCTGTGCGCCGATCGGGTCCTCGCCGGGCGCGAACAGCTCATGCGCCACCGTGCTGCCGAGGATCACGACCTTGCCGGCGCCGGCCTCCTCGGTGCCGGAAAAATAGCGCCCGGTCGCAAGCTGCCAGTCGCGCACCATGAAGTGCCCGGTCGTCGTCCCGTTGATCGTCGTGTTCCAGTTCTTGCTCTCGTGGATGATTTGGGCCGTTCCGGCAATCGAGCCGGCCGCGGCCTGGATCTCGGGGATCTGCTCGAGGATCGCCTGCACGTCGCTCTCGGTCATGGTCAGCTTGCTGCCATCCTTGAGACGCACGCCGCCCTGGTACACCGCGCCGGGGTTGATCATCAGCACATTGGCGCCGATCGAGCGGATCTGCTCCTGGAGGCGAAGCTGCGCGCCGGATCCGATCGCAAACACGGTCACGATGGAGGCGACGCCGATCACGATGCCGAGCATGGTGAGGATGCTGCGCAATGGATTGAGGCGCAAGGCGTGCAAAGCGATCTGAAAGCCCTGGAGCATCGTCATGGCGCAGCGCTCCGTTTCGGCAGGATCGGGGCCGGCGTTTCGTCAGCGACGAGCTCGCCGTCGTGCAGGCGAATCGTGCGCCGGCAGTGGGTCGCGATCCCAGGATCATGCGTGATCATCACGATGGTCTGGCCGGTCCGGTTGAGCGCGGCGAACAGGGCCAGGATCTCGGCGCCGGTACGGCTGTCGAGCGCGCCGGTCGGCTCGTCGGCGAGCACGATCAGCGGGGAGGCGATCAGTGCCCGCGCGATCGCGACGCGCTGCTGCTCGCCGCCCGAGAGCTGCCGCGGGAAGTGGTGGGCCCGGTGCACCATGCCGACGGCCTCCAGGCTCTGTTCGGCGCGGGCCAGACGTTCCTTGCGGCCGATGCCGCAATAGACCAGGGGCAGCGCGACGTTCTCAATCGCATTGTGGCGCGCGAGCAGATTGTAGGACTGGAATACGAAGCCGATGCTGCGGGCGCGCAGGGACGACCGGTGGTCTTCCGAGAGGTCGGCGACGTCCGCTCCCTCGAGATAGAGCGCGCCCTCGCTCGGCAGGTCGAGCAGCCCGATCATGTTCATCAGCGTCGATTTTCCCGAGCCGGATGGTCCCATCACCGCGACGATCTCGCCTCGTTCGATGTCGAAGCTGACATTGCGCACCGCGGCCACCGCCACGCCGTCGGCGCGATAGGTCCTGGAGACCGACTGCAGGCTGATGAGGGGCGGGTGGGCTGTCATGATCCGAACCTGATGCCGAGAAATTCCATGCCGGCCGGCCGGATGGCCTGACCCACGGCGACCTGGCTGCCCTCGACGAGGTCTCCGCTCCTGAGCGCGACCTGTTCGGTGCCGGCTGCGCCGACGGTGACGGGAATACGCCGGAGTGAGCCGCTTGCGGTGCGTGCCCACACTCCGCTGCGCGCCGCGGCATCCGGCTGCGTGCCGGAGGGCTGGAAGCGCAAAGCGGCAAGCGGCACTTTCAGCACGTCGTCCTGCCGCTCGATCACGATCTTCACCAGGGCCGTCATGCCGGGCAGCAGCGCGCCGTCGAGATTGGAAGTCGCCAGGACAACGGTGTAGGTCACGACGTGCTGCTGGTTCTGCGGCGCCTTGCGCACCTGCCGCACCACGGCCTCGAAACGGCGGTCCGGGTAGGCGTCCACCGTGAAATGGGCGCGCTGGTCGGGGGCGATGCGCCCGATATCGGCTTCGTCGACCTGGGCGTGAATTTCCATGTCCTCGAGTCGGTGCGCGACCACGAACGTGGTGCGCGATTCCAGTCCGACCGCGAGCGTCTGGCCCTCGTTGACGAACCTGCCGACGACGACGCCGTCGATCGGCGAGCGGATCACGGTGCGGTCGAGATCGGCCTGGGCCGCAGCGAGAACGGCCGCCTTCTCCGGCACGGCCATTCGTGCCTGCTGCAATTCCGCCTCGATCCGGCGGATATCGGCCTGCGCGCCCTCGACTGAGTAGGCGTTCAGGGACATGAGGACTTCGGCCTCGCGCTCTTGGGCAAGCCTCGCGGTGAACTCCGTCTGGGCGTCATCCACCGCCGTTACCGCCACGACGTTTTGTGACTGGAGTGCCAGCTTGCGCTGCAAGGTCTTCTGCGCCGACGCCTTGACCGCCTGCGCGCTGTCGAGCTTGGCCACGAGGACGTCTCTGCTGCCCCTGGCGTTTTGCAGATCGATCCTGGCGCGGTCGAGCTTGGCCCGCTCGATGTCGACAAAGGAGTTCGCCACCGCCACCGCCGCCCTGGCTTCGTCGACCTTGGCCGCAAAGCTGCGCGGATCGATCAGGGCGAGCGGCTGATCCTTGGTGACGGTGTCGTTGAAATCGACATAGACGCGGGCGAGCTGCCCGGACAGCTGGGAACCGACCTCGATCGTCTTGACCGGCTGCAGGGCGCCGGTGACGGTGATGGTCTGCTCGATACTGCCGCGCTGGATCGAGGCATAGCGGAATACGGGGGCGTCCGATCCGAAGCTTCGTGCTTCCGGCCCGACAGGTTTGAGCAGCCGTTGGGTCGATTCGTAGGCGCGGGCCGCTTTCTGAGCCGCGGCCCCGGCCGCGTCGCCGATGACGGCCGGCCCCGCGGCGTAGACCGTGGCGAGGCCACATGCAGTTCCGAGCAAGGCAATAACTGGCACAAATCGCATATCAAAAACCCGCCTCTTGAAATGGCATCGTTGGCGGCACGGAGAAAGATCGCGCTATGGTTGTAAATCTCAGAAAACGCAGTCGATCGTCAGTGTGTCGCCGCTGCCGGGGCGTCGGTCGGGTGCGCTTGATGATCCAGAAGTAAAGTCTGCGGGGTGCTATCTTTCGTGACTTGCCGGAAATGCATACGGAGCGTATCGATATGATGCGCGCGGTATCGAACTCGACAAGCTGACTGAACGTCCCGTCTGCTCTGGCCGAAGCGGCCAGCACCCGGCGTTCAAGTCGGCACGTGGGTGGCGACGCCATGACGCAGCCGGCGATACCGAAGTTCCGACGCCAGATCGTCGTATTCCCGGTCGTCGTATTCCCGATCGCCGCATTGTCGATATCGCGCCTCGCCATGATGCCGCAGCTCGCGAGGGCGAATCCCCGCAATCACGAAACCCGATATGTGAACACCTTCACTCGTCTTGAACGGGTGTTGGCCCTAAGACGTCGAAGCGGCGGATCGGAGCGACTCGCCCGGTCCCCGCGAATTCATCCAAGCACCTTGATCTCGCTTGCAAGAAGAATGGATGGCTCGTTGCTTGTTCATCGAGCCCCAAGCCGGGGAGCCCGTTGCCATGAGTTCAGGTCAAGCTACAGTTTATATCATTGACGACGAAATTCAGATTCGAACTGCGATAGGAAGTCTCTGCGAGGAGACCGGGCATCAGGTAAAATTGTTTGCATCGACGGACGAGTTCGTCGCTGACAGTATTTCGAGCGGACCTTCATGCCTCGTGCTCGACGTCCGCTTTCCCGGCACCGCGCCGACCGGCCTCGAGCTTCAGCGTCGGCTCGCCGAGACCGGCGTGCTCATCCCGATCGTTTTCATCAGCGGCCATTCCGACGTCCGCGTCTCGGTCGAGGCCATGAAGCGCGGCGCAGTCGAATTTCTTCCAAAACCCTTTCGCGAGCAGGAGATCCTCGACGCGATCAGACACGGCATCGAGCGCGACCGCAGGCGGCTCGAACGCGAAGACAGCGTGCGCGAAGCGCGCCAGCGCGTCGAGACGCTGACCGCGAGGGAGCGCGAGATCATGCTGTTGATGGCCGAAGGTCTCGTCGCCAAGCAGATCGCGGCGAGGCTCGGGGTGAGCGAAGTGACGGCCAAGGTCCATCGCACCAGGATGATGCGAAAGCTGGAGCTTCGCTCGCCGATCGAGGTGGTGCGGTTGGTCGACAGCATGGGACGCGAAGACGAGACGGCACGAACCGCCGCGGGCCAACCGTACAGCTAGTGCCGCGGGCCCCAAGGCATCGCGCAACGTCTAGTCCGTACCGATTAGCATGAACTGCAGTCTGTCGCACGCAGCACGATCGGTTCAAAGTCTGTCCTGCGATGTCGGCCTCCTCCAAGACGGCATCCGAACCCCAGTCAGAGATCTTAGCCAGAAAGGATATTCCATGCGCAAATTGTTTTTTGCTTCCGTTGCAGTGCTCGCCCTGTCCTCCGCCGCGCAGGCCGCCAATACCTCGACCACGGTGCAAGTGGGCGTCGTGAACGGTTCCAGCGTCTCGCAGCAGGGCCTCACCAACGACACCTCGTCGACCAGCCAGCTCGGCATCATCAACAGCGCGACCACGATGCAGGGCACCAGCGCGGCCTCGCTCAACAACGGCAGCACGGTCAACCAGGTCGGCGTGCAGAACTCGGCGACGACCGGCCAGGTGGCGTTCGGCAACAACGGCAGCGCGATCACCCAGAACTCGTTCGGGCCTGCGCCGCTCCAGAACAACGCCGCCGCCGTCGGACAGCTCAGCGTGTTCGGCGTCAACGGCAGCACCGTCTCGCAGACGGCGCACTAAGCCAGCCCCGTTTGGCCGGACGCGTCAACTGCGGCGCGTCCGCGCCATCCTTGAAAGTACCGCCTCGGGCCGGACGACTCGGTGAGAGCTTGTCCGCCGACTTTCGCGGAGGAAATGTCATGCATCAAAAATATCTCGTTGCCACGATCGTCGCGTTCAGCTTGCTGAGGGTTGTTGATGCCCAAGCCGGCAATTCGGCCAGCGTGCTGCAATTCGGCACCACCAACAACTCCTTCATCTCGCAGAGTGGCGGCACCAACAACAGCGCCACCACGATGCAATTCGGCGCGACCAATACTGCGACCACGTTGCAGACGGGCTCGCTCCTCACCGTCAACACCTCGGTGATCGGACAGGGCGGCACGACCGCGACGGCGTCCAACACCGCGTTACTCGGCCAGGCCGGTGGCTCCAATTCGAGCTTGATCGGCCAGATCGGCGCGAACAACGCGGCGGCCGTCGGACAGCTCGGAATCCTGAACGGCTCGACAATTTTGCAGCAGACTCCTTGATCGCAAATCCATTTTCAGTCGCGAGGCAAGTCATGAGACATTTTTCCGGCGCCGCGTGTGGCGCATTCCTCACCTTGTGTTGCATGGGCGCCGGATCGGCCGGTGCGCAGACCGCCGACATCAAGACCATCGTGTCGCTCGGCGGCCCGCCCGTCGTGCTGAACCAGACCAGCCAGCTCAATATGGCGGGCGTGTTCATGATCGGCGGTAGCACCAGCGCGACCGTCACCCAAAACGGCACGAACAACGCGACCGGAATCCTGCAATTCGGCGGGACGACGTCGGCATCGGTCGGGCAGGCGGGCGTGAACAATGTCGCGTTTGTCGGCCAGGCCGGCCAGTCCACCAGCAGTTTCCTGTCCCAGTTCGGTGCGTTCAACTCGGCGACTGTTGTCCAGAATAGCCATTGAGCCGGGCGCGACCTCGTCGTCAGAAATGTAATGGGGGCAAGCGATGAAATGCGCTAGGCTACTCCTGGCATTGGCGGCATTGTTCGCCGTCAGCGTCGCGTCCGAGGCATCCGCCGGATCCGTCCAGCGCGGCGTAACGAACCGGAACGTGAGCATCGAAACGGTCGTGCAGTTCGGCAACAATGTCCAGCCGGTCACGATCGAAGAGAACAGCCGCATCAATATCGCGCGTGTCATCCAGATCGGTGGCACGGGGACGGTCGATGCGACGATCATCCAGAACGGCACGCGAAATTATGTCGATGTGATCCAGGTGGGTGGCACCACCAATGTGGCGATCGGTCAGTCGGGCGTGAGCAACATTGCCGATATCACCCAGGTCGGCACTTCCACCAACGCCCTTCTGCTCCAGATCGGAGACATGAACACGGGAACGGTGCGACAATTCGGGCACTTCAACTGGCTGTCGATATTTCAGTTCAACCGGTGATCGAGAAGGCGAGGTGCAATATGAGGTTCATCGCGCTTGCAGCGGGAACGAGCATCATGATGGCAATGACAGCGGGGCCGGCCGGAGCCGGCGAGTCAGGTGACGGCCATACGACCGTAGTTCAGGATGACAACGGCACGTCCGTCATCACCCAGAGCGGCGATCCGGCGCAGGCCGAGGTCAAGATCGAGAAGGAGCCTGGGCGCACCACGGTCTATCGCCGCAGCGGTGGCAACACCGCCATCGTGACGCAGGGCACTGGAAATGCACAGGATATGCTGGACTGGCTGCGCAAGCAGCAGGGCCGCTGACGCACGAAGGCCCATCGTCCGTGATGGACGATGGGCCACATCGCAAGCGGGCGTTACCAGCTGCGATAGACGCCGGTCAGCGTGCCGTTGTTGTTGCCCTCCGGGCCGACATCGCCCTGCGTCGAGCTCGGCGCCGGATGGTTGGTGCCGTTGAGCGCACCGTATGGTCCAGCGACATCCGGATAGTACGCGCGGGGCTGAACCGGCTGGTAGGCCGGGGCGGTGCGGTCCCATCCCGCGCGCGATCCGTTCCAATCATAGCCCTGGGCCGAGGCGGCCGTCGTGCCCGCGACGAGTGAAGCCGTGATCAGGCAGAGGAGTTTCGACTTGTTCTGCATTGGAGATGCTCCTTGCTGGTGTCGGGAGCCAACGACCGCAGTGCGGGAGCGTTCCGGGCGTTGTCGGCCGAAGCGATCAACTCCGATCAACTGGTTATGAAGTCCGTTTTCCCGGAACACGAGCGACATCAGCCGGAATACCGGGCGTCTTGCCGCAGCTTGTTCCCCGTTAATGCCGTGCCTTAACCAATAATTAATTATACGTTTGCGGGTGGGCGACAGCCCGGCCTAGCGTGTCGTGGGGAGCCGCTATCCGCGAAGCCAAACGAGTTGGTGCGTATCATGATGTCCAGATCATTTGGGGCGTTGCTCGCCTCACTCAGCGCAGCCGCGCTGCTCCTTGCCCCCAGCGACAGTTTTGCCCGACCCGGCGGCGCCGTCGCACATGCCGCCACGCCTTCCGGTCCGGCGGCGCGTCCGCCGATTGCGCCGGGCGCCAGGTTCCGTGGCCGCAACACGCCCTGGGTCTACTGGCCGGGCGGCGGCGGGTTCTACTATGACAATGCAGGTTACGGCCAGCCTTTCGCCGAGACCGCCCAACCCGTATCGAACGACGTGCGCTACACCTATACGTACGACGTTCCCTGGGATTGGACGCATCGCTTCCCGCCGAACGTGGTGCCGTCCGATCGGCCCTACGTGCCGAGCTGTCCGACGGAGCAGGTGACTGTGCCCGGCCGCGGCGGCGGCGAGCACACCGTCAACATCATGCGCTGCTACTGAGCTAGCCCAGCTCGAAACTGGTCACGCCGAAGACGCGGCCGATCCGCAGCGGCGCGATCGGTCCGGTGTACATCCGTGCCGTCTCGAACACCGGCTTCAGCCCGAGCGATTCCACGAGCGCAATCGCCTCGCGATTGATGGCGGGGACGTCGAGGAAGATTTCGCCGCCGTTTGCGCTTTCCAGCAAGGCCTGCGCGATCGCCTCCGCCGCCGCGCGGTCGTCGGCGACGAGCGGGCCGATCTTGCGGCCGGTGCGGCACGGCCGGATCACACCCCATGCGGCGAGCTTGCCGTCGCGCAGCAACGCGCGGCCGACATGTCCTGATGTGCCGATCCAGGCACGCAGGAAGGCACTGCGCGGAGCCGGGAACACCGCGGCATCGTCGGCTTCAACGAGCGCGAACGGGATCGTGTCGAGCGCAACGATTTCGGCGGGCGGCCGCGGTGGGGCGGCGACGATGCCGCCATAGCGGACATTGGCGTAAGCCAGCTGGAAGCCGGACTTTCTGTAATTGCTCTGCTGCGCCACCACGCCGTCGAGGCCGATCACGCGAGCGCCCGCATGCGCGATCGCCGCGTTCCAGATGCGCAGGCCGTGGCCTCTGTCGCGAAAACCCGATCGCACGATGTAGAAGCCGAGAAACGCGAAGCGATCGTCGTAATTGACGCAGGAGACGGTCGCGACCGGTTCGCCATCGATCTCGCCGACGAAGAAGCCATGCGCGTCCGGAATCGAGAAACAGTCCGTGTCGGACAGGCCCGGATTCCAGCCCTCCGCCGCGGCCCACTCGACGGCCATGGCGATCTCCTCGGGACGCAAATTGCGGATCTGCAAATCACTCATCCTTCAAGTCGCTTTCGACGGTGGACCTTTCGGCTGGTCCGGCGGTAGAAGGCCTCATGATAGGCGGGGCCCGCGGCTCGCCTCAACGATATCACAGAGGATGATCGGTCATGGCAGCAGAGATGGCAGAGAAGGTCGCACTCGTGACCGCCGGCGGCAGCGGCATGGGGGCAGGAGCTGCGCGTCGGCTCGCAGCCGACGGCTTTCGTGTCGCCATCCTGTCCTCCTCCGGCAAGGGCGAGGCGCTGGCAGCCGAGCTCGGCGGATTGGGGATCACCGGTTCCAACAAGTCGAACGACGATCTGAAGCGGCTTGTCGACGGGGCAATGGCCAAATGGGGACGCATCGACGTGCTCGTCAACAGCGCGGGCCATGGCCCCCGCGCGGCGATCACGGAGATCACCGACGAGCAATGGCACACCGGCCTCGACACCTATCTGCTCAACGTGATCCGTCCGACCCGGCTGGTGATGCCCATCATGCAGGCGCAAAAGGGCGGCGCCATCATCAACATCTCGACCGCCTGGGCCTTCGAGCCGAGCGCGATGTTTCCGACCTCTGCAGTGTTCCGCGCCGGCCTTGCCGCCTTCACCAAGATCTTCACCGACACCCATGCCGCCGACAACATCCGCATGAACAATGTGCTGCCGGGCTGGATCGACAGCCTGCCGCAGCTGGATGCACGCCGCGACAGCGTGCCGATGCGGCGCTACGGCAAGGTCGAGGAGATCGCCGCGACGATCTCGTTCCTGGCGTCCGACGGCGCGGCCTACATCACGGGACAGAACATCCGTGTCGACGGCGGACTGACGCGTTCGGTCTGAGCGGCGGGGATTCGAATCGCGTTTCGCGCCCTTGTCGCGATGCGACGGCGGACGTGCGTCGTGCGCCACGGAGCAGGGATGACTCGTGGCCCCTCGGTCACACCCGTCGCGCGTTCGCGCGCCGCACGGCCCGCACTACGTCACAGTCCCTATGAACTTCGCTGCAGCCCAAGACGGCAAGCAGTCCACGCCCTATGCCCGATCTGCGCCGGACAACTTCCGCCCGCGCGCATTCGAAACGCGAGATTAATCGCGTGAGGCAAGGAGACTGGAATGAAGAAGTTTTTGCTGGCGGTTGCCGCGGTTGTCTTGGGCTCCGCATCCGTGCAGGCGGCCGACCTCGCGGCGCACTACACCAAGGCGCCGATGATGGCGACGGCCTACAACTGGACCGGCTTTTACGTCGGCGGCAATGTCGGTGGGCAGTGGGGCAGCGCCGATCTGGCCACCTCGACCGCGTTCGCTCCCGCCGGCTATTTCGCGGACACCAGTGTTACTGCGATTGCGGCAGTCGGCGCCCAGCGCGTCAACAGCTCCAGCGTCACGGGCGGTCTCACCGCCGGCTACAACTGGCAGGTCAACAATGCCGTGCTCGGCCTAGAGGGCGACATCAACCATTTCGGCTTCAAGGGCAGTGCGACGGGTTCGGCGCTCTATCCCTGCTGCGCGCCGACCGGCTTCACCGTGTCGTCGTCAGTCTCGGCCGATTGGCTCGCCACCATCCGCGGCCGCATCGGCTTCCTCGCGGCTCCGACCTGGCTGCTCTACGCCACCGGCGGCGCGGCCATCGCCGAGGTGAAGGGCAACTTCAACTTCACCGACACGTTCGCCGCCGCGACCGAGTCGGCCGCGATCCGCGACACGCGGGTCGGCTGGACCGCAGGTGTGGGCACCGAATATGCCGTCGGCGGCGGCTGGTCGCTCAAGGCGGAATATCTCTACGTCGATCTCGGACGGAGCACCGTGACCAGCACCAATCTGCTTGGCGGCGCGTTTCCGACCAACGTCTTCACCCATTCGGTCGATCTCAAATCGAACATCGCGCGCGTCGGCGTGAACTACAAGTTTGGCGGACCCGTCGTCGCCAGGTACTGAGCTTCATCCCGTTCCTGATCTGGCGTGGAAAGCCCCGGCTCAGCCGGGGCTTTCTGTTTTAAGGGATGTGTTCAGTGCGGGCCCATGAGCTTCGCCAGCGCCGGCAGGATCCTGTAGCGCGCGATCTCGTGGGGATATTCGCCCCGATTGGCGAGCAGGACGATCCCGATCCGCTGCGCCGGCACGAGGCCGATATAACCGGAGGCGTTGTTGAGCCCACCCGGCTTGTCGACGACGGCGACACCTGGAAGATGCACCGTCTCCCAGGCCATTCCTTGTCCGAACTTCTCGTCAACGCGGAAAATCTCGTGCTGCGTCATCCGCAACGCCTCGCGCAAGTGAGGCTCGATCGACCGCCCGTCAACGCACGCAGCAACGAATGCGGCGAGATCCCGCGGCGAGGAAAACATCTGGCCGGTGCCGGGGAAATCAAAATAGCTCTGCTGGTTGCCGATGGGGCCGATCGCCATGCCCTGATCCGAGTAGCCCTGGACCGCGCGCTGCATCCAGGCCTCGTCCATGACGGCACGGCTGTCTTCGCCGCGTTCGGGCACGGAGGTCGCATTCATGCCGATCGGCTTGAAGATGCGTTGTTCGAACAGGGTCGAGATCGGAGCGCCGTAACAGCGCTCGAGCACGAGCTGAAGCAGCACGTAGCCGGCGTGGCTGTAGACGCGCTGCTTGCCGGGCGCTTCGCCGGCTTGCGGTCTCCAGCTGTTGAACATGTCGATGAGCTGCGCGCGGGAAAAAATGTCGCTTGGCCAGGGCGGATGGTCGGTCGGCAGCAGCATGCCTGAGGTGTGCGTGACGAGTTCGCCGACGGTGATGCGGCAGACATAGTCGCCGGTGAGCTCCGGGAGATATTTCGCCAGACGATCGTCGAGCCGTAGCTCGCCGCGGAGGGTGCCGAGCGCGACCAGCGTCGCCTCGAACGGCTTGCGTAGCGAACCGAGGTTGAACAGGGTGTCCGGCGTGACCGGCCTTTGCGTGGCGTCGTCGGCAAAGCCGTAGTTGAAGAACTCGACATGGCTGCCGGCATAAAGCGCGGCGGCGAGACCGCCCGGCTGGTCCGGCGTCGCAGTCGGCGCCAGCTCGGTCGCGACGATGTCGCGCATCTGCGCGATCATGTCGGAATCCGCCGCGGCGCCGCGCGGCCAGGCAAGCGCGAGGGGAACGAGCGCAGCCCGGGCGAGCGCCCGTCGGGTGAGGTATGATGAGGTGACAACAGACGGCACGGCTCTGGCGCAGGATTCGATGCGCCCCCGGTCTCTTGTAGCGGGAAGGGCGGTGCCTCCCTATTCACGATTGCGCGTGGTGGGTTCCGCGCGAATGGTTCGTAGCCTGGATGGAGCGAAGCGCAATCCGGGTTACCGCCTCACGGAGAGATTCCTGGATTACGCTTCGCTCCATCCAGGCGACCCGTCGGCAAAATTTAACTTAGCTAATTGGCTAACAATTATTGACGCCGGATGGCGGCAACCCTATAGTTAGCTCCATGGCTAACCAATTATCCCGACTCGATCAGGTTTTCGCGGCGCTTGCCGATCCCACCCGGCGGGCGATCGTGATGCGGCTCTGCGCCGGCGAGGCGTCGGTCGGCGAGCTTGCCGATCCCTTCGAGATGGCGCTGCCGAGCTTCATGAAACACATCCACGTGCTGGAGACGAGCGGGCTCGTCCTGTCGGAGAAATCGGGGCGCGTGCGCACCTGCCGCCTCAGTCCTGACGCGCTCCTCACTGCGGAGGACTGGTTCCAGCATCAGCGCGCGATCTGGGAGGCGCGGCTTGATCGCTTCGAAGCCTATGTGATGAAGCTGAAGAAAGACAGGGCAGCTGCCAAGCGGCCGTCCAAGACAAGTAACAAGACGACCGGCAAGACAACCAAACGGAAAGGTTCCTGACGATGACGAATTCTGCCAATCCCGCTTTGTCGCAATGGTCGCTCGACCGCGAGATCGTGATGTCGCGCGTGATCGACGCGCCGCGCGATCTGGTGTTCGAAGCGTGGTCCGACCCGAAGCACCTGCCGCAATGGTTCGGGCCGAAGGGTTTCAAGCTCGAGACCTTCGAGATCGACGTGCGGGTCGGCGGCGTCTGGCGCTTCAACATGATCGGCCCGGACGGCACGGTCTACCCGAACCGCATGCGCTTCCGCCGCATCGAGCGACCGTCGCTGATGGAGATGGATCACGGCGACGACCAGGATGAGGATCCCGGAATGTTCCGTTTCACAATCACCTTTGCCGAACAGAGCAACGGCAAGACGGTTCTGATGATGCGGCAGCTGGCCTCGAGCACGGCGCAGCGCGACGGCATGATCAGCTTCGGTGCCGTCGAATACGGCTACCAGACGCTCGACAAGCTCGCGGCCTATGTGGGCGGGATGAAGAGGTAGGGCGGGCAGCTACCTTCCTCCTTCATATCGAGGAGGCCGCGGAGCGGCCGCCTCGATGCACGAGGACCATCGGTGAGGCCTTTATTCTTCAAGGCGCGCGCCCCTCAGGACGAGGGGCGGCTTCATTCCTTCGCCTCGTCCGTGACGATGTCGCCGAGTTTCTGCCAACGCTGGCCGTCGAACTGCACCATCTGGAACTGCTTGTTGACGCGGTAGTCGGTCGGCGTCGTCGTCACCGAGATGCCCGGCAGCGTCAAGTCGAGTGTGATGTTGTTCAGGCTGGCGGCCTGGCGCATCACGTTTTCGCGCGTGAGATCGTCGCCGCATTGTTTCAGCACCTGCACCAGCAGCTGCGCGGTGATATAGCCGTAGACGTTCAGGTTCGAATCCTTGTCGCCCTCCGGATAGTACTTGGCCATGAAGGCGAGATATCGCTTCATGCCGGGATCGTCCTTCCATTCGGGATCGGCTGAATCCTTGACATAGCCGACGCTGACGACGCCCTTGGCGTTGTCGAGTCCGGCGGGTTTCAGCACCGCGCTGACCGAGGAGGCGTTGATGTCGATGATGTGCAGCGGCTTCCAGCCGATCTCCGCGACCTTCTTGATCGCCTGCGCGGCCTGTTTCGGCGTCGTGGCGCTGAACAGCACGTCGGCACCGGCATCCTTCAACCGCAGGATCTGCGAGTCGATGGTCGGCTCGGTGATCTCGTAGGACGTCTCGGCGACGATCATCTTCGCCTTGTCACCGAGGCCTGCCTTGAAGCCGGCGAGATAATCCTTGCCGAGATCGTCGTTCTGATAGAGCACGCCGACCTTGGCGTTCGGATGGTTCTTCAGAAGATATTGCGCGTAGATCCGGCCTTCGACGAGGTAGGACGGGTTGAAGCCCATGGTCCAGGGGAAGTTCTTCGGATCGGTGAAACGCGCCGCGCCCGTTGCCGCGAAGAGCTGCGGGACTTTCTTGGCGTTGAGATATTTTTGCACGGCGACATTGGGTGCCGTGCCGATGATCTGGAAGGTCAGCAGCACCTCGTCGCTTTCGACCAGCTTGCGGGTCTGCTCAACCGTCTTCGGAGGCGAATAGGCATCGTCATACTGGATCAGATTGACCTTGCGGCCGTTGACGCCGCCCTGGTCGTTGATCATCTTCATGTAGGCGGCCTGGGTCTTGCCGATGACGGCATAGGCCGAGGCCGGCCCGCTGAGCGGGACGGTCTGGCCGACCTTGATCTCGGTGTCGGACGCGCCGGGATCGTATTTCTTCTGCGCCTGTGCCGCCGGGATCGACAGCGCGAGAACAATCGCGGCTGCCGCGACACGTCTGAGAAGTATGTTTTTCATTTCCATTCCCTGTTCCGACTGTCACTCGCCCTTGAGGCCGGCCTCGCGGATCAGCCCGGTCCACTTTTTTGTTTCGTTGTCGATGAACTGGCCGAACTCGGCCGCGCTGCCGGCGCGCACTTCGAGGCCCTGGGCAGTCAGCTTGTCCTTGATCGCCGGCTCGGCCAGCGCGCGCAACACTTCGGCCTGCAGCTTGTCGATGATGGCGCGCGGCGTCGTCGAAGGCGCCATGAAGCCGTACCAGCCGGCCGCAGCCACGTTGGGAAAACCCTGCTCGCGCAGGGTCGGCGCCTGCGGATAGAGCGCGCTGCGTTCGGCCGAGGCAACGCCGAGCACAATGAATTTGCCGCTCTGGATGTAAGGCAGTGCGGTCGGCAGCGCCGTCAGCGTGGCATCGACGCGGCCGGCGAGCAGCTCGGTGTAGGACGCCGCATCGCCACGGAAGGGAATGTTGAGCCCCTTGACGCCGGCATCCCTGAACAGGAGTTCGCCGGCGAGATGCGGCTGCGAGCCGGCGCCGGGCGAGGCGAAGGTCAGGCCATCCGGCTTCGATTTGCCGTAGGCGATCAATTCGGGGAGCGTCTTGAACGGCGCGTCCGCGCTGATGATCAGGAACAGCGGCGCGATCACCGCCATCGCGACCGGCTGCAGATCCTTGCGCTCATAGGTCAGTTTGCCGAACAGCGCTTCGGCGGTGGCGTAGGGGGCCGCGACATAGAGGAGGGTGTAGCCATCGCCCGGCGCATGCGCGACCGTGTCGTTGGCGATGCGCGTGCCGGCGCCCGGCTTGTTCTCGACGATGAACTGCTGGTGCAGGCTGCGGCCGAACTCTTCGGCCAGCAGCCGCAGCGAGATGTCGTTGGAGCCGCCGGGCCCGTAAGGCGAGATCAGCCGCACCATACGCGACGGCCAGGCGTCCTCAGCGCGTGCGGAGAATGGAAGTCCAGATAGCGAAAGGGCGAGGGCGCCCAAAAATGTTCGCCGTGCGACGGTCATGGTGGCCTCCCGGTGGCGGAGCGCCGATTGTCTTGTTCATCGCTTGGCGCTCTTCTTGTTTTGCTTTTGTGTTTCGGTGGCCGGCGCCGCCCCAATCATGGTGCGGATGCTGTCGGCAAGAGCGGCAATGCGCGGGCCGATCTCGCCCTCCAGCTGGCCGGGCTGGAGCCGGAATGCGGGAATGCCGCAATTGATCGAAAAGGCCTGCTTCGCCTCACGCGCATGAAACAGCGGCGCCGCGACGGCATGGATCGAGGCGATGTACTCGCCGAAGCAGGTGCAGAAGCCGCGGCTGGCGCATTGTGCGAGGCCGGCGCGGTAGGTCTCGCGGAACGCCGACCACAGCTCGGTATCCTCGCTCGCAATGCGCTCTTCGAGCAGCGCGGCATCGGCCTGGGGCAAGGTCGCCGCCGCGGCACGGCCCATCGCCGTCATCACCACGGAAATGGGCATGCCGATGTCGGGGACGTGCGGGCCGACGTCGCCGGAGCGCGCGGTCTCGACATAGATCATGGAGGTCGCATCGAGCAGGCCGATCGAGACCGTGCCGCGCACGCTTTGTGCCAGCTCCTGCATCATCGGACGCGCGACCTGGCGAAACTGCATGTCGGCGAGCAGCGGATGCGCCATGCGGAGTGCGCGCGCGCCGACGCGATATTTGGCGCGTTCAGCATCGTAGCGGAGGTAGCCGAGCTCGGCGAGCGTATGCGTCAGCCGCGCCACCGTCGGGCGCGGAATCCCGGTCAGCGTCGACAGCTCCATGTTGCCGAGCTGCGTCGCCCCCGCCTTGAATGCTTCGAGCACCACGAGACCTTTTGCCAGGGTCGTCGCGAACGCGGCGTCGTCGATGCTGTCCGCCAGCACGGCGGCAGCGGACGAGGAGGCGCGGATCGGTTTCGAGGCGGTTCTGGCCATGCAGGATTAATGGACCCGGTCCGGCCTGTTGTCCAATAGATTCAATAGATGTACATTTGTGTCCACTATCCGGACGATCCCGCGGTTTCGGCGGCGGGGATAAAATGTGCGCGAAGAGCTCCGCCGCACACAGATTTTCGTCGTGATTCCGTGGCTTGTTGTGACAGGATTATTACGACTGAATGTCATATCGATTACAGCGGAGCGATTCATGTTGCAGTGGCAGGCGCGGACAAATCCCCTCGCGTGGTGGTGGGGGTCCCTGACGCTGGTCAGTGCTGCCAACATTCTCGTCTGGTTCATGCTGTACCGCGAGTTCTACCCGACGCCTTCAGGCAGCATCAGCGGCGGCTCCGACATCGGGCTGATGTTCCTGCTCTGCGCCGGCTATGTCTTCGGCTGCGCCTTCCGCTCGTTCCTGCCGCGCGCCGACGTGCAGCGCATCTGTCTGTTCGACACCTGGCTCTCCAGCGTCTTCGTCGGCCGCACCGTGGCGACCGTGGCCGAACTGTGCTTCGCGGCGCAATGGGCGGTCATCCTGCATCAACTCGGGACCATGACGGGCGCCGAGACGGTCGTGAACATCGCGTGGGTGATCGTGCCCATCATCATCATCGCGGAGTGCTTCTCCTGGTATGCGGTGGTGACGACCAACTTCCTCTTCAACGCGATCGAGAACTCGCTGTGGGCGGTGACATTCTTCCTCGCGGGCATCGCGCTGTGCCGGCTGATGCCGGAATTCCAGGGACCGGTGCGTTGGGCGCTGATTGCCGGCATCGTCGGTATTGCCTGCTTCCTGGCCTTCCTCGTCACCGTCGACGTGCCGATGTATCTCAGCCGCTGGCGGGCAGGGCATGAAGAGGGCAACAGGTTGCTCGGCTTCCTCGAAGGCCTGCATGACGTCTCGACGCGTTGGGTCGTGACCCACGACATCGCGCACTGGAAGGGCGAGCTGACCTGGATGTTCCTGTATTTCACCGCCGCCGTGTGGTCGAGCCTCGCGCTCTGTGCGCTCTACGCGATGGAAGGCTATCTCACGCGCTATCTGGCTTGAGCGATCAGGCCTCGCCGAGATCGACCTCCGTCAAGATGCCCTGACGCAGCGCCAGCCGGACCAGCTCGATGTCGGAGCCGACACCGAGCTTGTCCTTGATCATGGAATGCAGGTTCGCCACTGTCTTGGGGCTGACATGGAGCGTCTCCGCGATCTCCTCTGTCGTGTTCTCGGCGAGCAGCAGCCGCAGCACCTCGAACTCGCGCGGCGTGAGGACGTCGGCGGCAGAGCTTTCGCCAGCGAGCCGGCTCAGCGCGAGCTCATGGTCGATGTCGGGGCTGATCGCGATCTTGCCGGCGAGCACGTCCATCACGGCGCGCACCAGCGTCTCCGGTGGACTGGTCTTGGTGACGTAGCCCCTGGCACCGGCGCGGATCGCCTGCACGGCAAAGCCGGCGTTTTCATGCATGGTGAAGACGAGGATTCTCGCGCCCTTGTCCCACTGCCTGATGCGCCTGACCGCCTCGATGCCGCCGATGCCGGGCATGCTCAGATCCATGATGACGAGGTCGGGCGCCTCCGATTTGTAGAGACGGTAGGCCTCCGCGCCGTCGGCGGCTTCGGCGATGACGCGTAGTCCCGGCTGCTTCTGGAGCACGGAGCGGTAGCCCTCGCGGACGACGGAATGGTCGTCGACCAGCAGAATGGTGGCGTCGGCCGCGCTCATGCGGCGTGCTCCAGCGGCGGCCGACCGGCGGCTGCGAGCGGAATGACCACGCGCAGTGCGGAGCCGCCGTTCGGCGCGGCCTCGAAGCTCAATTGGCCGCGCAAAGCCGCGACGCGCTCGCGCATGCCGAGCAGGCCCATTCCCGATTTCGCGACGGAATCGGTCGCGCGTCCGTCATCGTCGATCGCAAGCGCGATCTCGCTGGCTCTCATCGTCAATTCCAGGCTGACCCGCGTGGCGACGGCATGCTTGGCGGCGTTGGTGAGCGCCTCCTGCACGATCCGGTAGAGGCTGGCGCTGATCGTGGCCGGCAGGGTCTCGAATGCGCCGTCGAACCTGATCGAGAAGCGCGTCTCGCCGCGGCTGCGCCCGTTCCAGCCCGCGACGAGGCCTTCGAGGCTGGCGACGAGCCCGAGCTCCTCGACATCGGGCGGCCGCAGCCGGAATAGCGTGCCGCGCAACGTCTCCATCATGCCGGTTGCGGTCCGTGCGATGCCGTCGCATTCGCCAAGCAGGGAGGGACAGTCCTGCGCGGCGGTCTGGCGGGCAGAGGAGGCGAGCGCGCGGATGGCGGCGAGCGACTGGCCGAACTCGTCGTGCAGCTCGCGCGCGAGATGGCGGCGCTCCTCGTCCTGGAGCGCGATCAGCTTCCGCGTCAGCTCGCTGCGTTCGGCAAGCGCAGTCTCGAGGCTTTCGGCGAGATGGTTGAAGCCGTCGCGGATCGCGGAGAGCTCGGCAAGGTCGAACGGCGGCAGCCGCGTGGTGAGGTCGTTGGCGGCAATCCGCTCGAGGCCGGTGCGGATCATGCGGGTGGGGCGCAGCGCGCGTGCTAGCGCGGCGTAGACCAGCGCGCAGAGCAGCGGCAGCGCGATCGCCAGCGCGAGCATCAGGCGGCCGGCCTCGTGCCAGGCCTCCGCGGTCTGCACGGCCGGTTCGACCGAGACCACGGCGTCGCCGAGCTTCGTCCCGCGCACAATCACAGGGCGCGCCGCTTCGCGGCCGGGGTCGAACAAGCCGCGATAGAAGGCCGTGAACGCTTGCGGCGGCGGGTTCGCCGGAACGGGCGCGCCGCTGCAGAAGCGCTGGAGGACGTCGCCGCTGGTGCCGCGGAACGCCAGGCACAGGCCGGGCGTCATCACATAAGCCGAAACGGGGTCGAGGTTGGGAAAGTCCGAGCGCGGGCTGGCGACCCACTGGATCTTGCCCTGCTGAAGCTCCAGCGTCTTGGCCACAATGGCGGCGATATCGTCGAGGCGCGCATGCGCCGCGCGGTCGGCCGTAATCAGGAAGTAGGCGGAGATAACTGCGAAGCAGGCGGCCGATATCGCGGCCACGCGCAACGTCAGACGGACTTTGAGATCGAACCTCGGGCGGTTCCACATCGGCGGGCACCTGGTGCGAACGGGTTGTCGCGACCGCATTAAACGGCAGAACGCATCCGGCGCAAAGCCGCCATGCGTGAGTGCGGTGCACCGTCGTGAAAATTTCCCGGTCATCGCCGGGACCGGCGCTGCTGCGAGCCCTGATTGCGCCGTCCAGATTGGCGCGCCGCTCCGTCATACGAGGCACATTATGCACCTGCGCCGGTTGATCTTGTCTGCTTGTCTCCTCCTCCTTCTCCCGGCGTCTCACGCGCCGGCCGGCGCCGAGACCGCCATCGGCATCGCCATGGACGATTTCAGTTATACCGATACGTCGGCTGAGCCCGCCAACCAGACCGCCGCCCACGAGCGACGGCTGGCGGCCTTCATGGCCGCGCTCCGGCAAGATATCGGCGGAGATCGGCGCTACCGGCTGGTGCCGTCGGCCCAGGACGGCGCGGCGTTCAAGGTGATCGGCGGCATCCAGAAGACGAGCACGCTGGTGCAATGGGCCAAGATCGCCGTGATCGACGTCGGCGCCAGGAAGGTCGTGATGGACAAGCTCTACACCTTCCGCGGCGACAATGATGAATCATGGGAGCGCGCCGAGATCTTCGTGTCGCGCGAGATTATGGCCGCACTCGCCACGCCTGCGCCGATTGCAATGGCCGTGTTCGATTTCGAGCTGGAGGATACGACCGCCGCTTCGGCTGGCGCGTCGGCCACATCGGATGCGTCATATCTGGCCGAGGTCACCGGCAGCGTGCGCGAGGCGCTGGGTCAATCCGGCCGTTACCGCATCGTCGATGTCGGCGGCGAGGCGCTGAAGGCGCGTGCGTTGCGCGACTGCGACGGCTGCGAGGCGGCGATTGCGCAGAAGCTCGGCGCGGACCAGTCGCTGATCGGCGTGGTGCGGCGGGTCAGCCGCACCGAATACACGCTCGGCTTCCAGGTGCGCGACGCCAGGACCGGCGCGGTGCTGGCACGCGGCGACAGCGGCCTGCGCCTGGGCGCGGACTATTCGTGGAAACGGGGCGCCGTGCGGCTGGTCAGCGACCGGTTGATCGAGAACCAATAGCAGCGGCCTCGCTCAGAACGTCAGCTGCACCTTCATCGACTGCGAGCGGTCGCTGGCGAGCTCGAACGCCGCGACCGCGTTCTCGAACGGCATGGTCGCCGTGATCAGCGGCTTGACGTCAATCAGGCCTTCGCCCATCAGCCGCACCGCCAGCTCGAATTCGGGATCGAAGCGGAAGGTGCCGCGCAGCTGCAATTCCTTGGCGACGATGGCGTTGATCGGCAGCGTCATCTCGCCGCCGAGGCCGAGCTGCACCAGTGTGGCACCGGGCCTGAGCACGTCGAGCGCGGCGCGCAGTGCGGCCTGATTGCCCGAGGCTTCGAACAGCGTGTCGAACACGCCTTTGCCGGTGCGCCAGGGATCGAGCGCCGTGGCGTCGGCCGCGACGTTGATGGCGTGAGTGGCGCCGAGTTGCCTTGCGACAGCAAGCGGTGCCTCCGCGACGTCGGTGACCACGATCTCGGCCGCGCCGCCGAAGCGCGAGACCAGGATCATCAGCGCGCCGATCGGGCCGCAGCCGGTGATCAGCACGCGCTTGCCGAGCAGGGGCCCAGCCTGCTTGCCGGCGTGCAGGCACACCGCGAGCGGCTCGGCGACCGCGGCTTCCGCCAGCGAGAGCTTGTCGGCGATCGGAACGGCCTGCGCCGCATCAACCGTGATGAATTCGCGAAAGCCGCCCTGCACATGGGGAAAGCGCATCGCGCTGCCGAGGAAGCGCATGTCCAGGCACTGGTTGCGCATGCCTTCCTGGCAATGCAGACACTGGCCACACGGCTTGCTCGGATTGACCGCGACGCGGGTGCCCGGCTTCACGTTCGTGACGCTGTCACCGACGGCCGCGACGACGCCGGCGATCTCGTGCCCCAGCGCCATCGGCTGCTGGATGCGCACGACGCCGAAGCCGCCGTGATGATAGTAGTGCAGATCGGACCCGCAGATGCCGCCGTTCGCGATCTTGACGCGGACTTCACCCGGACCGGGCGCTGCATCCGGATAGAGATCGATCCGCAGATCTTTCGGTGCGTGAATGACGACGGCGCGCATGGTTGGCTCCCTCAGCGTTTCGCGGCTTACATGGCAGCGATCATGCCGCCATCGACATAGATGATCTGGCCGTTGACATAGGTCGAGGCATCCGACGCCAGGAAGATCGCAGCGCCCACCAGCTCGTCCGGTCGGCCCCAGCGCTTGGAGGGAACGCGGCCCATCAGCCAGGTGTTGAAGTCGGTGTTGTTGACCAGGGCCTCGTTCATGTCGGTGAGCATATAGCCGGGGCCGATCGCGTTGGCCTGGATGCCGTGCTGGGCCCATTCCACCGCCATCGAGCGGGTCAGGTTCTTGATGCCGCCCTTGGCGGCGGTGTAGGGCGCAATCGTGGGACGCGCGAGCTCGCTGCCGAGCGAGCCGATATTGATGATCTTGCCGTGCTTGCGCGGGATCATGCGCTTGGCCGCCTCGCGGCCGATCACGAAGGCGCTGGTGAGGTTGGTCTCGATCACCTTGCGCCACTCGTCGGTGGTGAACTCCACCAGCGGCTTGCGGTGCTGGATGCCGGCATTGTTGACGAGAATGTCGACCGCGAGTCCCTCGCGGTCGAAACGCTCGAAGGCGGCGACGATCGCGGGCTCGTCGGTGACATTGAACGCGGCGCCTTCCGCCTGATGTCCAGCGGCGTGAAACTCGGCGACGGCCTGCTCGACGCGCTTGGGATCGACGCCGTTGACGATGATCCTGGCGCCGGCCTTGGCCATGCCCTCGGCAATGGCGCGGCCGAGGCCGCGGGAGGAGCCGGTCACGAGCGCGGTGCGGCCGGAAAGGTCGAAGAGGGCGGTGCTCATCTCAAGAATCCTCAGACGTTGGAACGGCGCACGGTCAGATCGGAGCGGTCGAAGACGGCGGGCAGAAGATCGACGCCCAGGCCGGGGCCTTCCATCGGATAGACAAAACCGTCCTTGATCGTGGGCATGGCGGTCACGAGCTCATTGTACCAGCCCTTGTAGAAGGCGCGCACCGATTCCTGGATCAATGTGTTGGGCTGGCTGAACGACATGTGGATGGCGGCGATGAAGCCGATCGGGCCGATGCAGTCGTGGGGCGCGAAGGGCCGGTGATAGGTCTCGGCCATCGCCGCGATCTTGCGACCCTCGGTGAGGCCGCCGGTCCAGCACAGATCCGCCATCACCACGTGCATGGCGTCGCGGTCGAGCATGTCCTTGTACGGGAAGCGCGAGCCGAGCGTCTCGCTGGCGCAGACCCAGACGTCGGTGCAGCGGGCATATTCGGCCAGCGCCTGCGGCGAGTTCATCCGGATCGGGTCTTCGTACCAGGTCGGCTTGTAGGGCTCGAGCGCGCGCGCGATCTGTTTTGCCGTCGGCAGATTCCAGAGCGAATGAAGCTCGACCATGATCTCCATCTTGTCGCCGACCGCTTTTCGGATCTTCTCGAACGGCTCGATCGCCTGCTTCATCTGCGCGGCGGAGATGTAGAGACCCTTGTTCTCTTGCGCCGCCGGGTCGAACGGCCAGATCTTCATGGCGGAGATGCCGCTCTCCAGCAGGTTTTCGGCGAGCGCATCGGCGTTGTTCATGAAGCCGTCGAGGTCTTCGTAGGGCCCCTTGGAGCCACCGAGATTCCAATTCGCGACCGGGCTGATATTGGTCGAGCGGACATATTGCGTGCCGGCGCAGGTGTTGTAGATGCGCTGCTTGTCGCGGCAGAGGCCGCCGAGCATCTGGTGTACCGGCTGATTGCAGACCTTGCCGAACAGGTCCCACAGCGCGATGTCGATTGCGGAAGCCGCGCGATATTCGACGCCGGTGGATGACTGCGCCATCGGCAGGTTCAGCATGTCGCGATGGATCGCTTCGATGTGCAGCGGATTGCGGCCGAGCAGGCGGCCGGCAAAGGTGTCGTGGATCTGCGCCTCGACTGCGCCGGCGCCGTAGAAGGTTTCGCCGAGACCGATGATGCCCGTGTCGGTGTGAACGCGCACCCAGATGACGTTGGAGAATTCTTCGGTGCGCAGCGTCTCGATCGACGTGATCTTCACGGCAATACTCCTCCCATCGCAGGCGCGCGCAGCGCCGTCTTGTTGTCATTCTGCACCGCAGCATGGTGCGGGCACGGGCGGAGTCTTACGCCCGCTTGTAATATATCACAACATGTTTTAGGGATATCACCAACAAGGCGTCGCTCTGCAACGACGGCGCGGGCTGAGGGGAGAGACGACATGGCAACGCGCAAGCGCGCGCTCGAGGTGGTGAGGAACGACGACGCCGAGGGCAAGCCCTCCCGGCGCAACCGTCTCAACTTCTTTGAGCTCGCCTATCAGAGGATCGAAGAGCTGCTCGTCCATTGCGAGCTCAAGCCCGGCCAGTTCATGACGATGCTGGAATTGCAGCACATCACCGGCTTCGGCCGCACGCCGGTTCATCACGCCGTCAATTGTCTCTCCGCCGATACGTTGATCATCATCCGTCCGCGCCACGGCCTGCGCATTGCGCCGATCGATCTGGCACGCGAGCGCATGCTGCTGGCCTTGCGCCGCGACATGGAGCGCTTCGTGATCCGACTTGCGGCCGATCGCGCCAGCCTCTCGCATCGCAATCAGGCGCTGCATATCGAGCGACTCTTGCGCGAGCGCCGCGCCACTCTGACCCTCGATGAGTTCAATCATATCGACCGCCGCATCGACGCGCTGGTACTGGAGGCGGCAGGCGAACCGTTTCTGGTGCACACGCTGCGGCCGTTGCACACGCTGTACCGGCGCATCGGCTACATCCACCACCGGTTCATGCCGGGACAGGCCGAGCTGTCAGGAACAATCGACCATCATCTGGCTATTCTTAATGCGGTTGCCAATCGTCGTGTCGAGGACGCGGTGAAGGCGAGCGATGCACTGATCGACTACATGGGCGAGATGTTCACCGGCATGGAGGTCGGGATCGACCCGCGCCTGCTCGATTGCAGCATCGAGCCGCTGCTTGGCACGTAGAGCATGATCCGGAAAAGTGTGCAGCGGTTTTCCGAAGAGATCATGCTCAAACAATGAAGCCAAAGCGCGATGATGATCCTGATCTCATCGCGCTTTAAAGAGTTTTGAAGAGAGGACCAAAGATGTCGACGATGGCGATGCCACAACCGACCGCGAGCGAAGCCGCGGTCCGCTACCTCATCACGAACTACAGTCCCAAGGGCAACAAGGTCGGCTGGCTGATGATGGCCTCGATCCTGGTCGAAGCCTGGGACCTCTATTCGATCGCCTTCGTGCTGATCTTCATCAAGGAGCAGTTCAATCCCGATCCGCTGATGCTGGGCCTGGCCGCGGCCGGAACGCAAGGGGGCGCCATGATCGGCGCACTGCTCGGCGGCTGGCTCTCCGACAAGATCGGCCGCCGCGTCATGTTCCTGGTGACGATGGTGCTGTTCATCGTGCTGGCGCTGGCGCAGGCCTTCGTGCCCAGCGTCGGCTGGCTTGTCGTGATCCGCTTCCTGCTCGGCATTCCGCTCGGTTCGGACATCTCGACCGGCTACACCTACATCATGGAATCCATGGCCAAGGGTGAGCGCGAAGTCATGGGCAACCGCTGGCAGTTCATGTTCGCGGTCGGCGAGGTCTTGACGATCGGCGTCATCGTGATCTTCCTGCTGCTCGACATTCACCACGAGACGCTGTGGCGGGTGACGCTCGGCCTCGGCGCGCTTCCGGCGCTGATCATCCTGGTGATGCGTCACGACGTGCCTGAGACGGCGGTGTGGCTGGTGCAGAAGGGACGTTACCGCGAGGCCAAGCAGGTCGCGCGCGAGATGTTCAACGACGATCTCGCCATGCTGCCGGACCACGACGTGGAGGTGCCCAAGGTCTCCACCCGTGCGTTCCTGGCCGACCTCAAGAAGGATCCGATCCGTTGGCGCGCCACGATCTACGGCTGGATCGCCTGCTTCGCCCAAGCCAGCGAGTTCTCGACTTTCGCGTTCTACCTGCCGGTGCTCTTTGTCATGGTCGGCGTGTCGAGCGTGCTCGGCATCAATCTGGTGACGATGGCGCTGTTCTCGTTCGCCGCCGTGTCGGGCTGGGTCGGTCCGCTGCTGACGCCGAAGATCGGCCATCGCGGCATCTCGATCGCGGGCTTCTCGATCGTGCTGGTCTCGCTGCTGGTCGCGGCCTTCGCGCTCTACACCGACAACAAGATCCTGCTGCCGTTCGCGGCTGCCGCGATGCTGTGGGGCCATTATTGGGATGCGTCGAACTGCATGACGATCCCGACCATGGTCGCCAAGCCGAAATATCGCGGCACCGCCAGCGGCTTCGCCTACATGTTCGTGAAGCTGCCGTCGTTCCTGGCGATCTTCCTGTTCCCTACGGTGTTCGCTGCGATCGGGCAGGCGAATGCCACGCTGATGGTGGCGATCTTCCCGCTGATCGGATTGTTCGCCGCGATCTTCATCCTGCCGGAAGTCTACGGCTACGAGAACGATTGATCTCGCGAGTTACCTGATCGCGGCAGCCAATGCCGCGATCAGGGCTGGCGGGGTCACCAGCAGTCCGAGCTTGAGGAACGGCCAGGCGCCGACTTCGATCTTCTCCCGCCGCAGCGCCACCAGCCACAGGATGGTGGCGAGCGAACCGGTCACCGACAGATTGGGCCCGAGATCGACGCCGATCAGGATGGCGCTCACGACAGATGCAGGCAAATGATCGCTGGCGGCGACCGAGCCTGCGACGAGGCCGACGGGTAAATTGTTGGCGATATTGTCGGCGATCGCGGTGGCGATGCCGACGCTCCAGGCCGCCTTCGTCACGGATTGCCCGACAGCTTCATGCAGCAGCGCGCTGAGCTGCCCGATCACACCGGTCTTGATCAGCGCTTCCACCATCACGAACAGCCCGCCGACCAGCGGTAGCACGCTCCAGGAGACGCCGCGCAGCACGGGTAGCGGCGATTGCCGGCTGAGCAGCAGCACGATGGCGGCCGTCGCCACGCCGCAGACGAAGGTCGGCAGGCCCAATTGCTTGTCCAGCGCGGAGGCCGTGACCAGCACGACGCCGATCGCCACGATGCCGATGGCCGTCAGCTTGCCGCCGCGGCCGAGCTTTGGATGCGGTACGCTGCGCGCGATGGTCTCTTCCTTGAGAGCGCGGTGCTGGGTGAGCCGCAGCACGACATAGGTCAGCAGGATCGAGGCCGCCGAGGGCAGGGCGAACAGGCGCAGCCATGCGGTGAGCTCGGGCATATGTGCCCCGAACACGACGAGATTGGCCGGGTTGGAGATCGGCAGCACGAAGCTCGCGGCGTTGGCGATGAAGGCGCAGACGAAGAGATAAGGCAGCGGCTTGGCGTCGGCGGCGCGCGTCGCGGCATAGACGGCGGGCGTCAGCACGATCGCGGTGGCGTCGTTCGAGAGCAGGACGGTGACGAGCGTGCCGACGATATAGATCAGCAGGAACAGCCGCTGCGGCGAACTGCCGGCATATTCCACAGCGAGCGCCGCGAGATAGTCGAACAGGCCTTCGAGCCGCGCCAGCTCGGCGATCAGCATCATGCCGATCAGGAAGAGATAGACATCGACGCCTTTCTCGATGCCCGTGAGCGCATCCCGCCACGGCAGCAAGCCGAGCAGCACCAGTACGCTGGCGCCGATGACAGCCCAGATCGCCTCCGGCAGGCGAAAGGGCCGGATGATGACACCTGCTGTCGCGGCGACGATGATGCTCCAGGCCCAGATGGCGTCAGACGGCACGTTCGATCCCTAGGATGTGTCGGTTCATTCGGCAGCGATAGCGGAAGCCGTTGCCGATGTCTTCCCCTGCGGGCGCGGACCGCCATCTGTGATTTGCCGCGTCTCGGGCCCGAGCTTCAGTCCACAATTTGTTCAAAAGCCTGTTGGGCTGGAGGGGGCGCGAGCGCCGTCATTGCGAGGAGCGCAGCGATGATGCAATCCAGACTGTTCCCGCGGAAAGATTCTAGATTGCTTCGCTGCGCTCGCAATGACGGAGTTTTTGCCAGCTTCGTGCAATCATAGCACTCACCGCGTCACCGACGGCTTTGCCGTGATCGCCTTGCGCAGGATGCGCGACAGCAATTCCACCGAATACGGCTTCTGGATCAGCTCGAATCCGCGATCGGCGTTCTCGGCGAGAACGTTGCTGTAACCAGAGGTGAGCACGACGGGCAGGCCCGGATAGCGTTCGCGGATGATGCCGGCGAGCTCGACGCCGTTCATGCCGGGCATGATGACGTCGGAGAAGACGAGGTCGACGGCGAACTCGTTCTCGCCGAGGATGGCGAGCGCCGCATTGGCGTTGGCGGCGCGGCGGACGACATAGCCGAGGTCTTCCAGCAGCTCCGTGGAGAAGCGGCCGACTTCGTCGTCGTCTTCCACCACGAGCACGCGATAGCCGCGCCCGGTGGCCGCGGCCTCATAGGTCAGCGCCGCGGCTTCCTGATCCGTCGCGGGGCTTTGCGCCCGCGGCAGATAGATGGTGAAGGTCGCGCCTTCACCATGCGTGCTCGTCACGGCGATGTCGCCCTCCGACTGCTTTGCGAAGCCGAAGGCCTGGCTCAGGCCGAGGCCGGTGCCCTTGCCGACCTCCTTGGTGGTGAAGAACGGCTCGAAGATGGCCTCGATGTTTTCGGGCGCGATGCCGCTGCCGGTGTCGGCGACCGAGATCGCGACATAGTCGCCGCCGCGCGCCGATTGCGCGCGCAGGTTAGGGATGCCCTGGACCTTCCGGACCGCAATGGTGAGACGGCCTTCGCCGTTCATGGCGTCGCGGGCGTTGATGGCGAGGTTGATCAGCGCGGTCTCGAATTGCGCGATATCGGCGACCGTGAAGCAGTCGCCATCGTGAACCTCCACCGCGATTTCGATGCGGCCACCGACCAGCGGCCGGACCAGTTGCGCGACGCCTTCAACCTGGCTGCCGACGTTGAAGATTTGCGGTTTCAGCGGCTGCCGGCGCGCAAACGCCAGCAACTGGGCGGTCAGCTTGGAGGCACGCTCGACGGTGTCGGAGATGGCATCGACATAGCGGCGGCGCCGCTCCTCCGGCAGCTCGCGGCGGCGCAGGAAATCGGTAGCCGAGCGGATGATGGTGAGCAGATTGTTGAAGTCGTGCGCGACGCCGCCGGTGAGCTGGCCGATCGCCTCCATCTTCTGCGATTGCCGCAACGCTTCCTCGCCGCGGCGGCGCTCGGTGATGTCGACAGCCTCGGGCACTGCGCCGGTGATGTTGCCGTGGCGGTCGAGCACCGGGCGCATGCCGAACTCGAAATCGCGCTCGCCGATGGGAAGGCGCAGGCGCATCTCCAGCCGCACGGCTTCGCCCTTGAGCACGGTGTCGAAGGCCTCGCGCACCCGCGCGCTCATGCCCTCCGTCGTGCTGAACCAGGGCGTCTGCCACAACGGCTTTCCAATCACGTCCGCAGAACTCGCCTTGATGGCGTCGAGCACGGTCGTGTTGGCGTAAAGCAGCTCGCCCCTGAGATTGACAAGGCCCTGGTACTGGTTGCTGGTCTCCAGGATCGCGCGCAGCCGCGCCTCATTGGATTCGAGCTCGGCGGTGCGCTCGGCGATGCGTTCTTCCAGCGTCTCGTTGAGCTGCCGCAGCTCGATCTCGGCCTGCTTGGCCACCGTGATGTCATGGGCAACACCGATGAAGCCGATATGCCTGCCGGTCGGGTCCCAGCGCGGCTGCGATTCCGAACGTAGCCAGCGCCATTCGCCGGCGGCGTTTTTGTAGCGGGCTTCCAGCACGAACGGTTTGAGCGATGCTTCGCCCTGAACCGACTGCTGCAGCACATGCGGCAGGTCGTCTGGGTGCAGCACCTTGCGCCAGTCGAAGGAGATGGCCTGGTCATAGGGCAGGCCGACGAAATCGACATAGGCCTGGTTGGCAAAGGACCGTGTGCGGTCGAGCTTGGTGACCCAGATCGGCACCGGCGCGCTGTCGGCGATCAGCCGGAAGCGCTCCTCGCTCTCGCGCAAGGTCTCGCGCACCAGCATCTGGTCGGTGACGTCGATATGGGCGCCCATGAGGCGCAGGGCGCGGCCACCACCGTCGCGCTCGATCTTGGCAACGACGCGGATCCAGCGGGTCTCGCCGTCGCTGGGGCGGATGATGCGGTATTCGGCGGTGTAGTCCTCGCTGCTGCCGGACAGCGCATCGATGAAATGCTTCACCGTAGCGTCGCGGTCGTCGGGATGAATGCGATTGATCCAATCCTCGTGCGACTCGTCGGCGGCTTCCGGCGGCAGGCCGTGGAGCATCAGATATTCCGGCGAACGGCGGTTCTTGAAGCCTTCGCGGAAGTCGACTTCGAGACCGCCGACCTTGCCGATGCGCTGGATGCGCGCAAGCTCGGCTTCGCGTTCCTGGAGCGCGCGATAGGCGTTGTCGCGCTCGCGCGCGACGTCTTCCAGGTGCTGGCGCAGCCTTTCGGCGGCGATGGTCTCGGGCAAAGGATCGTTCAAGGCGTTGGCCGTGGTGATGCGAGAGCGCACGTGGCGGACGGATATTCACACAGACGAAGCGTGATGGCCATTGCCCAAAGGGTATATGGAAAGAAAGACGTCGCCGAATGCAGTGTGGTGGGCATGAAAGAACGCCAGGTCTGGCTATTTGTTCCGAACCTTGGAACGATGAGCCCTCCGTGCGCGTATCCGCGAGGCGCCACAACTTTCACTCATAAAGACTCGCTTTCCGAAGAGGCTAAATCTTGAAGCTTTTTGTCTGCCAGGCCTGCGGCAACGTCATCTATTTTGAGAACCGCGCCTGCGAGCGCTGCGGCCACCGCGTCGCGTTCCTGCCGGAGAAGGAGACGATGTCGGCGATCGAGCCCGACGGAGAGGCCTGGAAGACGCTGGCGACCAAGGGCGAAAGTCGCATGCTGTGCAGCAATGCCGAGCATGATGCCTGCAACTGGCTGACGGACGCGGGCGACACCACCGGCTATTGCCGCGCCTGCCGCCATAACGGCGTCGTGCCGGACCTGTCGGATCAGGCGCAACTCGCTGGCTGGCGCGAGCTGGAGATGGCGAAGCACCGGCTGTTCTATTCCCTGATCCGCTGGAAGCTGCCGCTCCAGACCCGGCAGGACAATCCCGAACATGGCCTGATCTTCAATTTCCTCGCCGACGATCCGCAGAGCGGGCAGAAGGTCCTGACCGGCCACGACAACGGCCTGATCACGATCGCGCTGACCGAGGCCGACGACATCGAGCGCGAGCGGCGCAGGCTGGAGATGGGCGAGCCCTACCGGACGCTGCTCGGGCATTTCCGCCACGAGGTCGGGCACTATTTCTGGGACGTGCTGGTGCGCGACGGCGGCAAGCTGGACGAATGCCGCGCCGTGTTCGGCGACGATTCCGCCGATTATGGCCAGGCCTTGCAGCGCCACTATGCCGAAGGCGCCCCGCCGGACTGGCAGCAGAACTACGTTTCGGCCTATGCGACCACGCACCCCTGGGAGGATTTCGCCGAAACCTGGGCGCACTATCTTCACATCGTCGACACCCTGGAGATGGCCAGCGAGTTCGGCATGGAGGTGCGCCCCAAGGTCGACCGCGACGGGGAGTTGACGACGCGCATCCGATTCAACCCTTACGAGGCGAGGGACGTCGAGGCGATCGTGAACGCATGGCTGCCCTTCACCTTCGCCATGAACAGCGTCAACCGCGCCATGGGCATGCGCGACCTCTATCCGTTCATTCTCTCGCCGGTCGTCGTCGCGAAGCTCGGCTTCATTCACGGCCTGGTCCGGAATGTGGGCAAGGCCGGGAAGCCGTAGGCCACCCAGGGGCCTGCCAGGCCCGTTTCGGTCTTGCTTTGGTCTTGCGCTGGTACGCCAGAGGGGCCGGATTTTGACCGTTGCCTCCCGCCTATTTTGATGTACCACGGGAGCCACACGGCCCGTCCCATAGGCTCCAACGGCCAGGGAAGGGTCCCGCCCAAGGTCGAGACTCAAGAAAAGCATGTTCAAACGCATTCTGATCGCCAATCGCGGCGAAATCGCCTGCCGGGTCATCAAGACCGCTCGCCGCATGGGAGTTCAAACGGTCGCCGTCTATTCCGAAGCCGACCGCGACGCTCTGCATGTCGAGATGGCCGACGAGGCCGTGCTGATCGGCCCGCCGGCTGCGGCCGAGAGTTATCTGGTGATCGAGAAGATCGTGGAGGCCTGCCGCAAGACCGGCGCCGAGGCCGTGCATCCCGGTTACGGCTTCCTGTCCGAGCGCGAGGCGTTTCCGCGCGCACTGGAGGCGGCCGGCATCGTCTTCATCGGCCCCAACCCGGGCGCGATCGCAGCGATGGGCGACAAGATCGAATCCAAGAAGGCCGCCGCGAAAGCAAAAGTCTCGACCGTGCCCGGCTACCTCGGCGTCATCGAGGACGCAACGCACGCGGTCAAGATCGCCGACGAGATCGGTTATCCCGTGATGATCAAGGCCTCCGCTGGTGGCGGCGGCAAGGGCATGCGCATCGCGCATTCGACCTCCGAGGTCGCAGAGGGTTTCAACCTCGCCAAGGCCGAGGCCAAAGCCTCGTTCGGCGACGACCGGGTCTTCATTGAAAAGTTCATCGTCGATCCCCGCCATATCGAGATCCAGCTGCTGGGCGACAAGCACGGCAACGTGATCTATCTCGGCGAGCGCGAATGCTCGATCCAACGCCGCAACCAAAAGGTCATCGAGGAAGCGCCGTCTCCGCTGCTCGACGAAGCCACCCGCCGCAAGATGGGCGAGCAGGCGGTCGCACTCGCTAAGGCGGTGAATTACGACTCTGCCGGCACCGTCGAATTCGTCGCCGGGCAGGACAAGAGCTTCTACTTCCTGGAGATGAACACGCGCCTCCAGGTCGAGCATCCCGTCACCGAGCTTGTCACCGGCGTCGACCTCGTCGAGCAGATGCTCCGCGTCGCCGCCGGCGAGAAGCTCGCCATTGCGCAGAAGGACGTCACACTGACGGGCTGGGCAGTGGAGTCGCGTCTCTACGCCGAGGACCCGTTCCGCAACTTCCTGCCCTCGATCGGGCGCCTCGTGAAATACCGACCGCCGGCGGAAGCGAGCCAGGACGGCATCACCGTGCGCAACGACACCGGCGTGCAGGAGGGCGGCGAGATCTCGATCCATTACGATCCGATGATCGCCAAGCTCGTCACCCACGCGCCGTCGCGCGCGGCCGCGATCGAGGCGCAGGCCACCGCGCTGGATTCGTTCTACGTGGACGGTATCCGCCACAACATCCCGTTCCTGTCGGCGTTGATGCATCATCCGCGCTGGCGCGAAGGCCGGCTCTCCACCGGCTTCATCGCCGAGGAGTTCCCCAAGGGCTTTGCCGTGCGCGTGCCGGAAGGCGAGATCGCACGGCGGCTTGCCGCGGTCGGCGCCGCCATCGATCACGTGCTGGGCGAGCGCAAGCGGCAGATCTCGGGTCAGATGGGCGGCCGCATCGTGCAGCGCGAGCGTCGCCGAGCGGTCTGGCTCGAGCGCCAGGAGATCCTGCTGGAGATCGCGCGCGACGGCGAGGCGGTCGCGGTGCGTTTCGTCGATGCCGACGGCAAGGCCGGCAATGCGCATCTGTTGCAGTCGCCGTGGAAGCCAGGCGATCCGGTCTGGCAGGGCACCATCGACGGCCACGTCGTGGCGGTGCAGGTGCGCCCGATCGCGAACGGCATCCGCCTCGCGCATCAGGGCGTCGAGGTGCCGGTCTATGTCTGGACCGAAGCGGAAGCAGCCTCGGCGCGGCTGATGCCGGTGACCACGGCTGCCGACACCGGCAAGAAGCTGCTTTGTCCGATGCCCGGCCTCGTGGTCTCGATCGCGGTGACCGAAGGGCAGGAGGTCAAGGCCGGCGAGACTCTCGCGGTGGTCGAAGCCATGAAGATGCAGAACGTGCTCCGCGCCGAGCAGGACGGCACCGTAAAGAAGATCCACGCCAGCGCCGGCGCGACGCTCGCGGTGGATGCGCTGATTTTGGAGTTTGCGTAAGCTCTCCGGAGCAAAACACTAGACCCTCACCCTGAGGAGCCGCGCGTGCGCGGCGTCTCGAAGGGCGAGGCCACCAGCCGGGCCTTCATCCTTCGAGACGCGCGCAAGTGCACGCTCCTCAGGATGAGGATTTTGGAGTGAGGCAACCATGGCCTTTCGTTCCCGCCGCGAAAAACTGCGCTCGATCCTGTCGGGCGGAACTTGCGTCCATCCCGGCTCGGTCTACGACGCCATCTCGATCCGCATCGCCGAGGATCTCGGTTTCCCGCTCGGCATGTTCGGCGGCTCGGTGGCTTCGCTCGCGGTGCTCGGCGACCCCGACATCACGCTGATCACGCTCACCGAGCTTGCCGAGCAGATGCGGCGGATGTCGCGTGCGGCAGCGCTTCCGGTGCTGGTTGATGCCGATCACGGCTATGGCAACGCGCTCAACGTGCGCCGCACGGTGCAGGAGCTGGAAACGGCGGGCGCCGCCGGCCTCACCATCGAGGACACGCTGTTGCCGGCTGGCTTCGGCGAAGCGAAGACCCAGCTGATCTCGCTGGAGGAGGGCGTCGGCAAGATGAAGGCGGCACTCGACGGCCGCGGCGATCCTTCGCTCGTCATCATGGGTCGCACCGGTGCGGCCTCGATCACCTCGGTCGAGGATGCGATCCGCCGCGCCAGGGCCTACGAGGCCGCCGGCGTCGATGCGCTGTTCTTCACCGGCATCAAGTCGCGCGCCGAGCTGGACGCCATCGCATCTGCGACGCGCCTGCCGATCGTGCTCGGCGGCGCGCCGGAGGAGTTGAACGTGCTCGAATACCTCGCTGGCCAGCGCGTGCGCATCGCGCTTCAGGGCCACGCGCCGATCGCGGCCGCAACGCAGGCCGTCTACGAGACGCAGAAGGCGTTGCGCGACGGTATCGCGCCGAAGAATCTCAAAGGCCTCCCGTCATCGGACTTGACCAGCCGCCTCACGCGCGAGGCCGACGTCAAGGCGCGCAGCGCCCTTGTCCTCGGATTGAAACAATGAGCCGGGCGATCCTCCAGGTCATGATCCGCGGCCGCGTGCAGGGCGTCGGCTACCGGGCCTGGCTCGAGTATCAGGCGACGACGTGCGGTCTCGAAGGCTGGGTCCGCAACCGCCGCGATGGCAGCGTCGAAGCGCTGTTCGCGGGGCCGCCAAAGCACGTCGCCGATATGGTTGCGCTGTGCCGCCACGGCCCGCCGTCCTCGCGCGTCGACAGCGTCACCAGCGAGACGGCCGACGTCGATGAGCTGAACTTGCGCCGGGCAGGCGAGGCGTTTTCGGTGTTGCCGACGGTGTAGCTAAGGAATCACCGCGGCAGCTTGGCGATCGCTTCGCTCAATTCGTGGATCTCGTAGGGCTTGCGCAGAATCGGGAAATCGCCGCGCACGCCTGCTGCGACTTCGCTGTATCCGGTGGCGAGCAGGATCGGCAGGCCGGGGCGGATCTGGCGAAGGTGATGGGCGAGGCTGAGCCCGTCCATCTTGCCGGGCATGACGATATCCGAGAACACGAAATCGACGCCGTTCTTCTCGATCTCGCTCAAGGCGGCTTCGGCGTCCGCGACCCGGCGCACCTGATAGCCGAGCTGCTCCAGAAGGCCGATGCTGACGGCGGCGACGTCTGGATTGTCCTCGACCAGCAGCACCGTGCCGCTGCCTTGGAACGCCGGTTCTCCCGCCGCCTCGCGCGATGGCTCGTCTTCTCCGCGCGGCAGGAGGATGGTGAACGTCGTGCCCTTGCCGAGCGCGCTCGCGACCCGGATCGTGCCGCCGGCCTGATGGGCGAAGCCGTGCACCTGGGAGAGACCGAGGCCGGTGCCCTTTCCGATCGGCTTGGTGGTGAAGAACGGCTCGAAGATCTTGTCGAGAACGTCGGAGGGAATGCCGAGGCCGGTATCGCTGACGTCGATCGCGATGAATTCGCCCACGAGGGGGTCCTCGTCGAGCACGAGATTGCGCGCTGCGATCGTCACCGTGCCTCCGTCGGGCATCGCGTCGCGGGCATTGATGACGAGGTTGAGCAGGGCGGTCTCGAGCTCGGAAACGTCGGTCCTGATCGGCCAGACGTCGCCGCTGACGTCGAAAGCCACGCGCACGGAGCTGCCGACGCCGGCGTCGAGCACCTCGCGGATCGCCGCGATGCGGTCGGCGAAGTCGATCGCCTGCGGATTGACGCTCTGCCGCCGTGCGAAGGTGAGGAGCTGGTTGGTCAGCGCGGCGCCGCGCCTGGTGGCGGTCTCGATGGCCGAGATCGCGCGCTGAAGCTTGGCTTCGTCGTCGGCCCCTCGCTTCAGCATGTGGAGGCTGCCGCTGATGATCATCAGGAGGTTGTTGAAATCGTGGGCGACCCCGCCGGTGAGTTGGCCGAGCGCGTCGAATTTCTGCGATTCGGCGAGCTGCTTCTGCATCGCCTCGAGCTTGATGTGGGTATTGCGGCGCTCGGTGATGTCGCGTGTGATCTTGGCGAAGCCGACCAGCTTGCCGTCCTCGTAGATCGGATCGATCACGACGCTGGCCCAGAAGAAGGTGCCGTCCTTGCGGACGCGCCAGCCTTCCTCCTCGTAGCGGCCCTTGTCCCGCGCGATCCCGAGCGCACGGGCGGGCTTGCCGTTGGCGCGGTCGGTCTCGGTGTAGAAACGGGAAAAGTGCTGGCCGAGGATCTCCCCGGGCGAATAGCCCTTGATGCGCTCGCCGCCGATGTTCCAGCTGGTGATTCTCCCGGTGGGATCCAGCATGTAGAGCGCGTAGTCGGCAACTCCTTCAACTAACAGGCGGAAACTGCGTTCGCTTTCGAACAAGTCCCTCTGCTGACTAGACTTCTCGACCATTCCCGCACCCTGCCTCAACGGGGGCAAACGCAGCACGTGGCGGATTGTTCCCGGGAGTTTGGAACCTTTTTAGGCAATATTGCGAGCCCGTATGCAGGACGCAAGCCAGCGGATGCTCTTGACACCCGATCCTATCCGTCAGATATTTCTGTTATGACAGAAATAACCGGAAGAAAGAAACTCCCAGCCGCCGTCGAGCTATTCATCCTGCATTGGGGTGACATGGGGGACGAGTGGGGCGTCAATCGCTCGGTCAGCCAGATCCACGGGCTGCTCTATCTGGCCGAGGCGCCGATGACGGCCGAGGACATCGCCGACACCCTCGGCATGGCCCGCTCCAACGTCTCCAACTCGCTCAAGGAGCTGCTTGCCTGGAACCTGATCCGGCGCGTCCCGATTCTCGGCGATCGCCGCGACCATTACGAGGCCGAGACCGACATCTGGGAGGTTGCGGCCAGGATCGCGGCGCGGCGCAAGGAGCGGGAGCTTGATCCGGCGATCACAGCGCTCAGAGCCTGCGTGTCCGATGCTGCGGACGATCCGACCATCAATCCGGTCGCGAGCAAACGGCTGAAGGAGATGCTCGCCTTCACCGAGCTCGCCGACCACTGGTTCATGCAGATGCTGAAGGTGCCGCGGCCGCGGCTGGCCGCCTTGATGCGGCTTGGTGAGAAGATCGCCAATCTGCTGCCGCTGGGCAAGGCCAAATAGGTTTGAGGAGGGTGCGATGACGTCGGCAAGATTATCAGGCTCCAACGCATCGACCTTCGCTCACACGAAACTGCTCGACGATCGCCGCTTCCGCGCGCTGCTGTCGGACGAGGATTGGGGCCGGCTGCCGCTGGCGACGTGGCGACGTTTTTCGAAACGCGTCGCCGACGGCGACAGCGTCGTCTATGTCGGTGTGGTCGACGAGATCAGCTTCAGCGACATCGGCTGGTGGTTCGCACAAGCCGCGCGCCTGATCGGCGGTCCGCTGCCGACCGGCCGCGACACCGGCGTCCCCATCATCGTCACGGTGACCGAAGACGCCGGCGGGGGCGGCCAGACCTGGACCCGCATCTGCGCGCGCAAGCGCGGCTTTCCGCAAGTGATCCATTCCGCCAAACGTTTTGCCGGCCCGACCGGGCTGGAAGAATATGTCGGCTTCGGCGTCTCGATGGCGCTGCGCATCACGGTCGAGGACCAAGCGCTGACGTTTCGCAGCGCCGGCTACGGACTCCAGTTTGGACGCGTGTGGATTCCGCTGCCGCGATGGCTGACGCCGGGCGATCTCACGGTGACACACAGCGATCTCGGCGAGGGCGCCTTCCGCTTCACCCTCGATGTCGTTCATCCGCGTTACGGCGGGCTGATCCACCAGTCCGCCATGTTCAGGGAGGCCGTGTCATGACACAGCTCATGTGGACGCTTATCGCCATCCAGATCGTAATGGGCGTGTTCGACACCTTCTATCATCACGAATTCACCGAGCGCCTGGCCTGGCGTCCGTCGCAGCGTTTCGAATTGAAGCTGCACGGCATTCGCAACATGCTTTATGCGCTGCTGTTCCTCGTGCTCGGCTGGCTCGAAGTCCATGGCGCGCTGGCGCTGCTGATCGTCGCGGTGCTGGTCGCCGAGATCGTCATCACGCTGATGGATTTCGTCGAGGAGGATCTCAGCCGAAAACTGCCGCCGAGCGAGCGGATCAATCACACGCTGCTCGCGATCAATTACGGCGCCATCCTGGTGTTGCTGTTGCCGGTGCTGATCGATTGGGCCACGCAGCCCCTCGGCGTGATGGTCGTGTATCAGGGCCTGCTCAGCATTGCCGCGACGGCGTGTGCGGTCGGCGCGGCGCTGTGCGGTGTCAGGGATTTTGCGGCGATGCGCCGGCTCAGCCGCATGAAAAGCGTTCCCGCGCATGGGCTCGTCGAAAAGCTGTCCGGCCGCAAGACGGTGCTGATATCTGGCGCCACCGGCTTCATCGGCAGCCGCCTCGCAGCGAGCCTCAGCGGAGCGGGGCATCACGTCATCGCGCTGATCCGCAATCCCGCGAAGGCCGAGATGCTGCCGCCCCCGGTCACGCTGATCACGAGCCTCGATCAGCTCGCCTCTGACGCGCCTATCGACGCTGTCGTCAATCTCGCCGGCGAGCCCATCGGCAACGGCCTGTGGACCGAGGCGAAGCGCGCGAAGATTCTCGGCTCGCGCATCGACATGACCGGCGAGATCGTCAAGCTGATCGCGCGGCTCGAACGCAAGCCCGAGGTGCTCGTCAGCGGCTCTGCGATCGGCTGGTATGGCCTGTGGGCCGACCAGGTGCTGACGGAATCGGCGAAGTCGCACGCCTGCTTCAGCCACGAGCTGTGTGCGGCCTGGGAGGCGGCGGCGCGGCCGGCGGAGGAGCTCGGCGTCCGCGTGGTCAATTTGCGCATCGGCCTCGTGCTCGGCACCGAAGGCGGCTTCGTCACGCGCTTGCTGACGCCGTTCGAGTTCGGGCTCGGCGGTCCCATCGGCAACGGGCGGCAATGGATGTCCTGGATCGAGCGCGACGATCTGATCCGGCTGATCGCCTATGTGATGGCGACGCCCGATCTCGCCGGTCCCGTCAACGCCACCGCGCCGATCCCCGTCACCAACGCAAAGTTCAGCGAGGAGCTAGGCCGCCGCCTGCATCGGCCTGCGGTGTTCCGGATTCCCGGCGGCCTGCTGCGCCGGATCGGCGGCGGTTTCGCCGACGAGCTCCTGCTCGGCGGTCAGCGCGTGCTGCCCAACAAGGCGCTGAGCCGCGGTTTTGTGTTCCGGCACGAGACGCTGCGCAGCGCGTTCGAAGCAATCTTGTAAAGCCGTGCGGCGTCAGATCGCCGCCACGCTCCGGAACGTTGCCGCGACTGCGCGCAGCGCCGCCAGCTTGGCGGGATCGCTGACCTTCGAATGTAACATCACCTTCGAGCTGCCGAGTTTCGGCAGCTTGTGGGTCGGTCCGATGTCGACCAGCCCGGGGGGCGCGATCCGTCGCGCCAGCGGCGCGATTGCAAGTCCGGCGAGCGCGGCTGCAACCACGGCGGTGACGCCGCCGCCAACGAAGCGCTCACGCCATTTCAGGCCGGCTTTGTCGAGCGCGCGCACCGCGATGGCGCGGACCCCACAGGGCCGGGCGAGCGTCGCAAGCGGCAAAGGCTGCCCCTTTGGCACCGTGAAGCGTCGTGACGCGAACCAGCCGAACTCATCCTCGGCCAGCTTCTCGCCGCCGCGCCGGCTGCCTTCCTGGCGCACGATCACCGCATCCAGTCGGCCCGAATCATAGGCCTTCTGCATCTCGCGCGAGAAACCGATGGCGACGGCGAGCGTGAGGTTCGACGACATCGCATGCAGGCGTTCGAGCAGGGGTACCAGCTCTGGGCCCGCGGCATGGTCGGAGATGCCGAGCGAGAGCGACTGCGCGACTGAGGCCTCGCCCGACAGCGCGCGATCATGCGCCGCGATCAGCGCGCGGGCGCGCTCGAGGAACGCTGCGCCATCCGCGGTAAGACGGACCGCGCGCGGCGAGCGCTCGACGAGACGTTTTCCCAGCAGCGTCTCCAGCCGTTGAAGCTTGAGGCTGACGGCCGCCTGGGTCGTGCCAAGCGCTTCGGCGGTACGCGTAAAGCTCTGGAGGTCGGCGACCAGCAGGAAGGCCTGGACGGTGGCAATGTCGAGCGTTGCTGTCATTATGATATCTTATCACTGGTATCAACAGAGATAAGATACCAAAATGTCGAGGGCGGGTCTAGCTTCTCCCCAACGCCGCGCAACACCTGCGCGACATCCGAGGAGAACGACCATGCCGCTGATCACCGTGTCCTACACCACCTCCCGCCAGTCGCCCTCGCTGAAGGCCGACATCGCGAGCGCCGTGTCCGAGCTCACCGCAAAAATCCTGCACAAGGATCCTGAGGTCACCGCTATCATCGTGAAGTCGGTGGAGGCGGCCGACTGGTTCGCCGGCGGCAAGTCGCTCGCAGAGCAAAAGCTCGCGAGCTACTGGATCGACATCCATGTCAGCGAAGGCACCAACACCAAGGACGAGAAGGCCACCTATCTCGCCGCGATGTTCAAGCGCATGGCCGGGATCCTGGGCCCGCTGCATCACGAGACCTATCTGCACGTCGACGAGGTCAAGGGCGATGCCTACGGCTTTGGCGGCCTGACCCAGGAGCGGCGCTACATCGCCGGCAAGCTCGAGGTTTCGCCCGAGAAGGCGTGAGGAGGGAGGCCGCGGGTGAATAACCGCACCCGCGGCCTGAACCGGTTGGGCCTCCTGATCGTCAGCTCGCTATTCGAAACTGAACTTCGTCCTTGTTCAGGAAACAAGTCTTGTCGAACAGCTTCAGGTCGAGCGGGTTCGGCAGCCTGACATCGTCCAGGTCAGGGCAAGGCTTGAGCGAGGGATCATAGGAACGGTCGATCTGCGAGATGAAGACGACGATCAATCCCTTGTCGCGCGCGAATGATTTCAACGCGCGCACCTGAACGGTGAGGTCGGGATTTTCCCGCCGCTGGTCGAGCAGTTGCAGATAGTCGATCACCACGACCGTGCCGCGCGGTGCTGCGGCCATCTGCTTGACGACGTAGTCGGCACTGATGGCGTCGGAGCAATCGACCTCGAACAGTTTTTCGAATTGCGCCAGGTCCACGCCGATCGCCCGAAAGCGATCGAAGACGTCTTTCTCGGTGTATTCCAGCGAGAAGAACGCGGCGCGATGGCCTGACCGCATCGCCTCCACGGCAAGCTCGAGGCTCATCAGGGTCTTGCCCTGGCCGGGACGCGCGCCCACCAACACCAGGTCCCCCGGTTGGAATTGCGGGAAGAGCCTGTTGGTCGGCGTCGCTGCGGTAGCTTTCGCCGCGAGCATGCTCCATGCGGAAAAACCTTCCGTCGCGGCGATGCGGTCGAGCGCATCGTGCAGCGGGATGCCTTCCTGGCGGGACAGACGCCTCGCTCGTCGCTTCAGATGATAGATGGGTGCAGACAGTCTCATCGCAAAAACCTCCCATTGCGAGCTGAAACGCAATCCCTCCTTATGCCTGGCGCTCGAACAGTCGGTCCGATGGTCAATTCGCCCGGCATGACATCTACTTTCCCGGCGGAGGGGGGAGGCGTGGGCGACACCGAGATCAAGCGTAGCTGATTCCGGGTTTGCGGAGAATGAGGGAGACCGGAAGTTAGGCCGCTGCTTCCGGCATCAGCGCCCGGGTGGGCCCGAACAGCTCCTCGAACGCCTGCCGGAGCGCGACGTCGACATCGGCCATCGTCACGAGCTGGCCGAGGTCGACCAGCGAGGTGACGCCGTAGCGGGGATCGGCGACGCCGCAGGGCACGATGCCGGCGAAATGCGACAGCTCCGGCTCGACATTGATGGCGATGCCGTGGAACGAGACCCAGCGCTTCAGCCGGACGCCGATCGCCGCGATCTTGTCCTCGTGCTCGGGTCCCTTGTCGGGCCGCTTGACCCAGACGCCGACCCGGTCCTCGCGCCGCTCGCCACGGATGTTGAAGGCGGCGAGTGTCCGCAGGATCAACTCTTCCAGGCTCGCGACATAGGCCCGGACATCCGGCCGGCGGCGCCTCAGGTCGAGCATGACATAGGCCACGCGCTGGCCGGGCCCGTGGTAGGTGAGCTGCCCGCCGCGCCCGGTGGCAAAGATCGGGAATCGGGCATCGAGCAGGTCGGTGGCCTTGCCGGAGGTGCCGGACGTGTAGAGCGGGGGGTGCTCCAGCAGCCAGACCCGCTCCGGAGCTTCATCCGCCGCAATCGCCGCGACGCGCGCCTCCATTTCGGCCACGGCCTCCGGATAGGGCACGGGCGCGTCCGAAATCCGCCACTCCACGGGCTCGCCGGAGGAGGCGGAAAACGACGTTAAATCGAGCTCTTGGCGGGGGTTTTGGGGTGAATTAACCATTGGCTAACCATAACCGGGTGATGATCCGAGGCGCAAATACCAAGTCCCTAGTCCTAGTCCCAAGTTGCGGTGGTGCTGAAGTGCCGACTCTCGACAAAGTCACCGTGGATCTCATGGTCGTCCTCGGGACGACAACCATGCCGATCCATCAGGTATTACGTCTTTCCCGCGGCGCCATCATCGAGCTGGACGCAACCGAGGCCGACGAGGTCAAGGTTTTGGCCAATAATCTGCCGGTCGCCTCCGGCGTTGTGCTGGTCGACCGCAACCGGATCGCGGTCGAGGTCAAGCAGATGCTGCCACGTATCCCGGGCACGCGGTAGCGGCCAGGGCACGCGTAGCGGCCTGGGCAGGCGGAAAAAGGCTGATCCCGGCGCAAGGAGCCGGAACTTTCCCGCCAAGCTTGTGGAATTCAGGGCCTTTGGAGGCTTGTACCCCTCTGATGGATTTGTTAGATCGGCGCCGTTGATCCGGTTGGCCTTCAAAGCCTCAAGCCGGCATCCCCAAAAGCGCTCGTGGCGGAATTGGTAGACGCGCTGCCTTGAGGTGGCAGTGAGTAAAATCGTGGGGGTTCGAGTCCCTCCGAGCGCACCAAGCAAACAGACACGCGAAAGATTGTTTCGCGATTTTCGGTGCCCGCCGTGTTCGCGCTGCGGACCCTGGAACGAGGCCTCCCCAAATCTTCGATGTTCGATCTCGCGGCCGAGAGTCGGCGCGATCGTCGTCCGCGCCTCGCAATCACTTCGGCAAGGTCAGCAGGAGCCACGCGCCCGCGGCCACACAGGCAATGCCGGCAGCGCGCGCGATCCAGCGTCCCACCGGCGTGACTTTCTCCAAAAGTACAAGCAACGACAGAAGCGCAATCCAGAGCACGTTCATCACGCCGCCCACGAACAACAGCGCCATCAAGACCCAGCAGCAGCCGACACAATAGCCTCCATGCCGAAAACCCAGCAGCAAGCAGCCTCGCAGGTCGCTGCGAAAGCCGCCGTGGCGCATCAGGAACAGAAACGGCGACTGGCATTGGGCGAGACAGATGTCTTTGAACCGTGTCCATTGATAGACGCCCGCCGCGATCAGCACGATGCCGCCGAGCAAGTTGCTCGCGATCGCCATCCGGGAATCCAGCAGGGTGGCCCGCTCGATCGCCCATTGGAGCAGGGTGGCTGCCAGCGAAAAGCCGCACCAGGCCAGGAGATAGCCGGCGGCAAACCAGCCGGTCGCGGCGAATGGCTTGCCTTGCGCTTTGCCTTGTCGACCTACGCGGGCGTACATCAGGATC